>NZ_WHTD01000096.1 GCF_009379765.1 Actinophytocola sp.
CCGCACGCCTCGCTGTCTCCCGAGCTGGCGACTGTGCCTATGCGTCAGAGAGACATCTTGGACGACTGATCAGTTCAGGGCTTGTCCGCGACCATGTCTGCACACCTCCTTCCGCGACGGAACGATCCGGGTGAGCAATGCCCCGGATGTTTGGGACGAACACCATGGCGCCGACAGGGTTGTTGCGCGGTGGCGGCGAACCCAGCCGCGACCAGCGACTCCTGCGCGTGGATGACCAGTCGGCGTAGTGCGAGTGCGCAATCGGCGGAGTCGCAAGTGTGAACAGCCGTAATTGTTCGCACCCTTTCAGCAAAATGGCGATCTCCGGCGACATGGGCGCAGCACAAATTCTCCCCCCAGGGGTTAGTACTGTTTGCCGTCTCAGCCCTATTCGACAGCGAGGTGGAGCGTACGACAGTTTTCGCACGCTGAGAAGACGGAAAATAGGCGAGCGCTCAGTGTAGTCATCGTACTACTCTTGGTTTGATCGACTGCTGCGCGACCTCACAATCCGTCGCGGTTGCGCGGATTCTCGTCTCATTCTGTGGTTGCGTCCGTTCGCCTCATCACATGGGTCGAAATGGAGTATCGACAACGGCGTGCTCAATAGCTAGAGCCGTTTCCCGCCTTCGACAGCAATTGAGACGACCGGGAAAAAAAGAGCTCACCGGGCGGCACGAAATGGTGAACCGGTGGTGAGCGGTGCTGCCTGGCCGAGGTCGATGATGGGGCATGGCGATCGATCGTGCGTGCCGTACCGCGCGGGCGCGGCGTCGCGGTACGTCGCGGGCCACTGGGGTGTGGCGAGCAGCATCGACCGTCTGGCGGCTAGAACGACCCGTCTCGTGATCAGCACTCATGGGTTCGGCCATGGCCGCCTCGCTGAAGCCGACCCGCTCTACCTCGCCAGTTGTGCGCCTGGCGCTTGTCACATGGCGTCCCGTTCGTCGCCCATCCATGGACGGCTCCTCGCGGCCACGACGTCAAGTCCGGTGATTCCGGCTGTTCGCCAAACTGCCGGTTCAGGACGTCGCTGACCGGCTGTACAAGACGCCGGGACTACAGCCGGTTCAACTCATGGCGCAGCTGGGGTCACGCGTTCGCAGCCAAGTCCACGGGCTTGCCAACCCCATGAGATGACCGTTACGCTCGCGGCTAACCGTTAGGGCTAACCGTTAGATTGGAGCTCCGTGCGGCAGGAAGTGGTGTTGGCGATGCTCGCGAAGGAGCCATCGCACGGGTACGAGCTGCGCGCGCGGCTGGGCCAGGCGCTCGGCCCGCTCGGGGACGCGATGAACGCCGGGCAGATCTACGTCACGCTGACGCGGCTGGAAAAGGCGGGCCTGGTGGCGGCCGAGCGGTCGACCACGGTGGCGGACCGGTCGGACCGGTCGGACCGCAAGATGTACGCGCTGACCTCGAACGGCCAGCAACGACTCGCCGAGTGGCTGGCGGAGGTGGGTTGGCCCAAACCCGACCTCGCGGAGTTCCATCTCAAGCTGGTTGCGGCCGCGGCGGCCGGGCTGGCTGACCCGCTCACCATCGTGGACACGCAGCGCCGCGAGCTGCTGCGCCGACTGCGCGACGCCCAGCGCGCGGCGATGGCCGAGCCGGACCGCTCGGACGCCGCGCTGTTGTTGGAAGGCGTCGTGCTCCGGCTGCAGGCGGACCTGCGCTGGCTCGAGGCATGCGAACAGACGTGGACTGTCCGAAGGAGTGGATCGTGAGCCACACCCCCGTGCTGCGCACCCGCGGGTTGCGCAAGGAGTACGGCACCGGAGAAGGACTCGTGCGCGCCGTCGATGGGGTCGACCTCGATGTCGCCCCCGGAGAGACGGTGGCGGTGATGGGGCCCAGCGGCTGCGGGAAGTCGACACTGCTGCACCTGCTCGGGGGGCTGGACCGGCCCTCGGGTGGAGAGGTGTCGCTGAACGGCCGTCGCATCGACGACATCGGTGAGAAGGCCCTGGCCCGGATGCGGCGGACTGCCGTCGGCTTCGTCTTCCAGGCCTTTCACCTGATGGAGGAACTCACCGCCGTGGAGAACGTCGAGCTGCCGGCGCTGCTGGCCGGACGCTCGCCGCGGGCGGCCAGACGGCGTGCGGAGGAGCTGCTGGAGCAGGTCGGACTCACCGACCGGGCGCGGTTCCTGCCCTCAGCGCTGTCCGGCGGCCAGCGGCAGCGCGTCGCGATCGCCCGGGCGTTGAGCAACGAACCGTTGGTCGTACTCGCCGACGAACCCACCGGAAATCTGGACAGCGCCGCCACCCTGGACGTCCTCAGGCTCTTCCAGAGCCTGCACGAGTCCGGGCAGACGCTGGTCATCGTCACCCACGACGCACGGATCGCGGCAACCGCAGACCGGCTGATCTCGATGCGCGACGGCGCGTTCGTCGACGAGACCAGGTTGTCCGGTGGCACCACCGGGCAGCTCGGTGCGCTCGTCGGGCTGGCGGACTGAAGGCGATGGGCCGAATCCTGCTCGTGGGCCGTCTCGCCGTGCGTGACCTGCGGCGGCGCCGCATCGAGGCCGCGCTTCTGCTGCTTGCCATCATGGCGGCCACCACGACGTTGACGCTCGGGCTCGTCCTGCGCGACGCGGCCAGCGACCCGTACCAGAGCACCCGGGAGGCGACCAACGGACCCGACGTGGTCGCCAGCGTCGCGCCGTATCCCAGTGAGCTCCCCGACGATCCCGCCGAGCTCGTCCTCGACCAGCCGGCCAGGCTTTCCGGCCTCGAGGAACTGGCCAGCGCTCCCGGCGTCATCGACCACAGCGGACCGTACCCGGTCACCGCGGCTGAACTTCAGACATCCGGTCGTACGTCAGATGTGCAGGCCGTGGGGCGCGACGCCGCGCCCGCTTCGGTCGACCAGCCCGAGCTGATACAGGGCAGCTGGGTCAGCGATGGCGGCGTGGTGGTCGAGGCCGCCTTCGCCAACGCGCTCGATGTGCGCGTCGGTGATCCGGTCACTCTGGACGGCCGGTCGTTCGAGGTCGTCGGCGTGGCGGTCACCGCCGCCATGCCGCCCTATCCGGAGTCGTCCTGCTTTTCTCCCACGGGATGCGTGAGCGGTGCGACTCCCGAGGAGCTATCCGAGCTTCCTCCGGGCCTGTTACAGAGTCCAGGTCTGGTCTGGCTCACCGAGGCGGATGTGCGGAGCCTCACCACCGATTCAGATTCCCTGTCCTACGTGATGAACCTGAAGCTGGCGGACCCGGACAGTGCCCAGGCGTTCGTCGACGCATACCTCCCGGAGAGCCTGGACGCTCCAGGCCTGGAGTCCTGGGAGGACATCCTCGGCGAGGCCACCACACTGGCCAGAGACGCCCAGATCCTTCTGATGATTGGAGCCTGGCTGCTTGGTCTGCTCGCCGTGGCCAGTGTCTCGGTGCTGGTCGGCGGCCGGATGGCCGACCAGACCAGACGCGTCGGACTCCTCAAGGCGGTCGGCGGTACACCGAGGCTGGTCGCTGCCGTGCTGCTCGCGGAGTATGTCCTCGTGGCCGTCGTCGCGGCTGCGGCTGGGTTGGCGGTCGGATCGCTGACCGCTCCGTTGCTTGCCGAGTCCAGCGCCGGCCTCATCGGCAGCGCGGGCACGCCGCCGATCACCATGTCCACGGTCGGTTTGGTGACCGCCGTGGCACTCGGAGTCGCGGCGGTCGCGACCTTCGTGCCTGCCGTGCGCGCCGCCAGCACCAGCACCGTCCACGCGCTGGCCGACTCGGCCCGCCCACCCCGCCGCACCGGCTGGCTGATCGCGATCTCGGCGCGACTGCCGGTCCCGCTGCTTCTCGCCTTGCGGGTCGCCGCCCGCCGGCCGCGCCGCATCGTGCTGGGTGTGGTCAGTATCGCGATCGCGGTCAGCGGGATCTTCGTCGCGCTGGTACTCAACGCCTTCCTCACTACCCAACCACCCGCCGGATATGACGCTGCTCAGGTGGAGCTGCTGCGCCAGGTGCTCCTGATCGTGATGGTCATACTGCTCTCCCTGGCGGCGGTCAACGCCATCTTCATCACCTGGGCGACGGTGCTCGACAACCGGCATTCCTCCGCGCTGGCGCGCGCCCTCGGCGCAACCCCTCGTGAAGTGAGTGCAGCGCTGGCGGCCGCGCAGGTGCTCCCCGCGCTCGTCGGCGCCATCCTGGGCGCTTTTCCGGGAGGCTTCGCACTGTTCCACGCCATCAACGCGATCACCGGCGGCGACAGCGACAGACCCACGCTTCCGCCGCTCTGGCAGCTGCTCGCCCTGGTGGCGGGGACCGTGCTCGTGGTGGCGTTGCTCACGACCATTCCCGCCCGCCTCGGTGCCCGCCGCCCGGTGGCGGAGATCCTGCAAGCTGAACTTGCCTGACGCTTGCGGCCACGGGTGCATGGCGGGCGGCGCGGAAGTCCTCGGTGCCGGTGTTGACCGACGAGGCTCTGGCGCGGACGACGTCGATCACCGGGCTCGGTGAGGTGCCGCTGGCCGTGGTCCTCGCGCTGCTGGTGACCGACACCACCGTGCACACGTAGGACATCGGGCACGCCCTCGGTATGGATGTGCGGCTCGAGTCGGTCCTGGTGTCGGAGGCGTTCGACTGGGCGCGGGCGAATGTGGTGCGGCGCCAGGGGTTCTTCGGACCCGAGCTCACGCCACCGGCCGGCTCCGATGAGCAGGCTCGGATGCCGGCCCACGTCGGGCGGGCCGCCTGGCAACCGGTGCCGGCCTGACGGTCCGGCGTGGGACGAGACCGGGTGGTCAGGCCGGCACCGACGCCGGTCAGCTCCGCGGTGTGGGTTCGTAGAGGCTGAACGGGGTGCCCTGGTCGTCGCGGCAGTGGACGATCCGGCCGACGTCGGGCACGGCCTGGATGTCCTCGGCAGTGCCGCCGAGCTCGTGGACGCGTTTGGTCGACGCGTCGGCGTCGTCGGTGGCGAAGTACACCCTCGGGTGAGTGAAGTCGTCCTCGCGAGGGGCGATCGCGCCCGCCGGGCCGTTCTCGACCAGGTGGTAGTCGCCGCCGAAATCGGTGGTGTGCCAGCCGAACAGGCCGCCGTAGAAGGCACGGGCCTTGGTGGTGTCAGCGGCAGGCAGCTCGACCCAGTTGATCTCTCCGGACATCGTCCGTCCTTCCTTCGTTGGTGTGACGTTCCGGAGGACGATCGGCGGGCTGCGATCTCGACAGGGTCAGCCGGTGAACGTGCGGCCCGTTTCGAACGCCCGCAACGCGGCGCCGGTCGCGGCCGCGACCGTCATTTCGAAGATCTCGTCCTCGATGTGCCCCGCGGACCTGAGGCGGTCGATGTCGGTGTCGGTGACGCGGTAGGACGCGTCGCGGACCAGCGCCGTGTAGGACTGCCACGGTTCCGCGAGCCCATCACCGGTCGCGGCGGCTGCGCGCAGTGCGGGGTCGGTGGTTGCGGGAGCGGTGAGCACGGCGTGGCGGAGGTTCTCGACCGGATCGCCGAGGTCGGTGCGATCACCGCCGGCCAGGAGGAATCCCGGGAACCGGTAGCCGAACCGGTGCAGTGCACGGGTTCCAGTGTGGAGTTGGTCGCCGCGCAGCTCGAAACCGAACGCGTTGGCCAGCCGGTTGACGATGTCCCACACCAGGTTGACCCGCAACGCGGCCAGGATCGCATGCGCCGGCAGTTCGACACCCGGCCTCGGGGTCTCGAGGAACTCGCGGACCGCCCGCAGCTCCGGGCGGGCGGACGCCGGGTTGTCGGGGGTCGAGCTCGCCGTGGCCGGCGATGCGGGTGAGCTCGCTGTGGGACTCGACGCAGAACGGGCACCGGTGCCGCTGGGCGGTGCACATGGCCAGGTACTCCCGCTCCCCCGCCGTCCAGTACGACTCGCCGCGCATCGCCGCGACCGTGATCGGGAGCAGCGGGCGGGCGAAGAAGTCCGGTCGGTACAACAGGGTTCGCACGATGTCCGGGGTGTCCCGGCCGGTCACGGTGAAGAACAGGCGGGCGCGGAGGCGGTGCCCGCGATCGAGAATGGACAGTCTCATGTGGACTCCTGAACGTCGATTGCGAGCAGCTGGCCGGCGAGGAACCGGCGGTCGGCGGGGTTGGTCGATCAAGGTCAGCCCACCGGCGTCGGCGTCATGGTGAGCAGTGAGGTGTAGAGGACGGCGACGCGTGGCCAGTCGGTTGGCGGGGGTTGGGCGTGCAACGTGGCGATCATGGCCTGCGGTTGGTACGGCCGATCACGCCGTGCCGCAGCGCGCGGTCCAGCAGACCGACGGCTCCCGCGATCTCGGCGTGGTTCCAGCGGGCGCGGTCCTGATCGTCGAGCAGCACCACGTCGCCGGCGCGGGCGGCGGCGCGGGAGCCGTGCAGCAGGAGCAGTGCGACCAAGCCGAGTGCTTCGGGTTCGTCGGGCATGAGGGCGGCGATCAGCTTGCCGAGCCGGATCGCCTCTTCCCGCAGCTGCCGGTACTCCGGGGTGTCGGCGTCGGCAGCGTGGCCCTGCGTGAAGATCAGGTAGACGACCGCGAGGACACCGGCGAGCCGTTCGGGCAGCAGGTGGTCGGCGGGCACCGCGAGACTGATGCCGGCGTCGCGGATCTTGCGTTTCGCGCGCACCAACCGCTGCGCCAGCGTCGCCTCGCCGACCAGGAACACACGCGCGATCTGCCCGGCGGTCAGACCGGCCACGCCTGCAAAGTGAGCGCGACCCGCGCGTCCGGGGCCAGCGCAGGGTGGCAGCGGGTGAAGATCAGGCTCAACCGCTCGTCGCCGACGCTGACCAGGCGTTCCTCGTCGAATCCGGTCATCGGGGTCGATCGGGGTTCATCGGCCTGCTCCTGCCTGTCCCGACCAAGGCGCGTTCGGCGCAGCCGGTCCATCGCCCGGTTGCGGGCCACCGTGAGCAGTCACGCGACCGGGTCATCGGGCACCGCATCCGCCCAGCGATCCAGCGCCAGGGCGGACGTGTCCCGCAGCGCGTCCTCGGCGAGTTCGAAATCGCCCAGCGCGCGGACGAGCGCCGCGAGCATCCGCGCACGGTGCTCGCGGTACACCCACTCCACCACGAGTGTCGGCGTCTCGGTCACGCCTGGATCACCCGGCCGGTCAGTCAGCGGTGGCGGGCCGCTCACAGTTGTAGATCAACAGCATGTACTGCACGTGTTCTCCAGACACCGTCGCGTGGTCGGTCGAAGAGGACGACGAACAGGCCGACCGGAACTCGACAACCTTGCCCGATTTTCTTACCGGACGCCGGTCAGCAACAGTGGTGTCCCCGCCACGCCTCGCGGCCCTCCCGGACTGCCACGGCCGCGATGACAAGCCCGACAGCCGGATCGGCCCACCACCAGCCGAGCAGGCTGTTGAGCAGCAACCCGACGAGCAGCACCCCGGACAGGTAGGTGCAGAGCAGCGTCTGTTTGGAGTCGGCGACTGCACTCGCAGAACCGAGTTCACGCCCGGCGCGGCGTTGCGCGTAGGACAGGCCGGGCATCACCGCCAGCGAGACCGCGGCCAGCACGATGCCGACGGTCGAGTGGTCTGCGGTGTCAGTGCGGATCAGGGCCCGTACCGACTCGACAATGACGTACGCGGCCAGCGCGAAGAACGACAGCGCGATGACCCGCAACGCGGTCCGTTCGCGGGTTTCGTGGTCCTTCGCGGCGAACTGCCATGCCACCGCGGTGGCGGACGCGACCTCGATCACGGAGTCGAGCCCGAAGCCAATGAGCGCGGTGGACGAGGCGATGGTGCCGGCGCTGATCGCGACCACGGCCTCGATCACGTTGTAGGCGATGGTGGTGGCGACCAACAACCGGATCCGCCTGGTCAGCACCGTTCGCCGTTGCGCACTCGCCGGCGCTGGCGTAGGTGCGACGTCCGCTGCCGGTGTGTAGCACCCGTCGGCGCAGCCTGTACTGCAAGTCTCAGCCAGCGGCAGTGGCTTGGTGCTTCCGAGGTGACCTGGCTGCGCGGTCACGACACGTCCACGGACGCTCGGGTGCTGGCGGCCGGCTCCGTGTCGTCATCAGCGCAGGCATCGGTCGGTTCGACAGCGAGGACCACGTCGACAAGCTCTCGCAAGGCTTTAGCCAGGTGCGGGTCGGCGAGTTCGTAACGGACCTGCCGCCCCTGGTAAGTGGCGGCGACCAGGCCGCACCCGCGCAGGCAGGACAGGTGGTTGGACACGTTGGAGCGGGTCAGCTCGAGTTGCTCGGCCAGTTGGGCCGGATAGCCGGGCCCGTCCAGCAGGGCGACCAGGATGCGGCATCGGGTGGGGTCGGCCAACGCGCGACCGAGCCGGGCCAGCGCAGTCTCCCGCGTCTCACACGTCAGCATGGACAATACTATACAGCCTCCACTGTAATACAGCCATTGATGAATAATTGATTGGATGGTGTCGTATGGTGACGGTTGCTCTGGTGTTGTACGTGGTCTACCTGGGAACGGCGTTCGGGGTGGTGGCGTTGTCGTCGAGGTAGCTGGGTCCCTTCGGCAAGTCCACTCGGGATGGTCACGACGCCTTTCAGCTCGGGTTCGCCGCGGCGGGTATGGGTCTCGTACATGCGTACCGCGACAATCACTCCGGAGGCGGCGGTGATCGCGGCGACCACCCACACGGCGGCGCGCAGGCCCCACAGGTCGGCGACGATCCCGGCCAGCACGGCGCCGACCGCGAAGCCGCCGTCGCGCCAGAGCCGGTAGACACCGACCGCGCGGGCACGCCACGCGGGGTGAGCGACGTCGCCGATGGTGGCCAGCAGCGTCGGGTACACCAACGCGGTGCCCGCACCCAGCAGCACCGCCGCGAGCACCCACGCCGGGAACGTGTCGGCGATCGCGACGAGCGCGAGGGCGGCGGCCTGGACGAACATGCCGGCGGTGATCAGGTGCTTGCGGCCCCACCGGTCCGACAGCGGACCGGTGATCAGCTGCCCGATCCCCCACACCGCCGGGTAGACCGCGGCCAGGATCCCGATGCGGGACACCGACAGCCCGGCGGTCGCGAACAGGATCGGGAACAGGCCCCAGGCGAGGCCGTCGTTGAGGTTGTTCACCATCCCGGCCTGGCTCGCCGCCGACAGCGCGGGTTCGCGGACGCTCGTCTGGACGAAGACCTGCTTGTCGGTCAGGTCGGCGCGGGAGGTGTGCCGGGTAGCTTCCAGTTGGGCGTGGCCGCGGGTCTCGTGCACGACAAGCGCGGACAGGCCAAGGCCAAGGGCCACATAGGACAGTCCGAGCAGGAACGGGGCGGGCCGCAAGCCGTGGGCGGCGGCGAGGTAGCCGGTCGCCAGCGCGGTGCCGGCGACCGCGAGGTAGCCGGCAGCCTCGTTCAGGCCCATCGCCAGCCCGCGCCGCTCCGGGCCGGCAAGGTCGATCTTCATGATCACAGTGGTGGACCAGGTCAGGCCCTGATTGACGCCGAGCAGCACATTGGCGGCGACAACCCAGCCCCAGGACGGCGCCCAGATCAGCATCAGCGGGACCGGGATCGCGACCAGCCAACCCGCCAGCAGCACGGGCTTGCGGCCGTACCGGTCGGAGAACGTGCCGGCGACGTAGTTGGTCGCGGCCTTGGTGACACCGAACGCGAACACGTAGGTCAGCAGGAACGTGTAACCGGTCAGGTGGAAGGTCTGCTCGGCCAGCAGCGGCAGCACGGTCCGTTCCTGCCCGAGCACACCGCCGACCAGGGCGTTGACCGCGACCAGCAGGCTGAACTGGGCGAGGTTGGCCCGGATCCCCAACCGCAGACTCATCCGCCGGTCTCCAGTGAACGGTCGGCGGCCTGCGCCCAGTCATCCGGTCCGCCGGTCAGCACGGCGAGGTCGCGGTGCCCCGCGCGTTCGAGCAGGCTGGCCGCGCCCATCGCGCGTTCGCCGTGCCCGCACATCACGACGAGCGGCCCGGGTGGTGCGGCATCGGGGTGTCCGGCGAGGTCACCGAGTTCGATGTGGACGGCGTCGGGCAGGTGGCCGGCGGCGAACTCCGGTGCCTGCCTGATGTCCAGGACCCGGGCGTCGACCTGGTCGGGACCGACCAACCGGATGCTGGTGGTGGGGTGTCCCTCAGCGGTCCAGGCGTCCAGTCCGAGTTCTCCGGCGAGGTTGGTGTAACCGATCTTGGCTGCCTGCCACGCGATCTCGGCCGGGTCCTGGTCGGTGTTCCGCAAGATCACCAGTGGCGTGTCGTGTGGGGCGAGCCAACCCAGCCATGAGGCGAACACCGGCCGCAGCGGGATGGACAGCGAGTCAGGCACGTGGGCGGCCGCGAAGTCCGCCACCGGCCGCACATCAACCAGCTGCGCACCGTCGCCCAACAACGCCCGTACCGCGGTGACGCCCAACGGAGCCAATGCCGGTGCCGCACCGAACACAGCGGGGCCATGTCGGTTGATCTCCCCCAACCGCCGGAAGTACGGCGGATAACTGCCGAGCGAACTCACCAGCGCCGCCACGAAATCGTCCTCGTTCTCGTGACGCAGCAACGGGTTGGTGGCTTTCTCGCGGCCGATGGTGCTGGTGCGATCCGCGCCCGGCGGCGCCGAGCAGAACGACCCGGCGCCATGCGTGGGCCACACCGCCACGTCGTCTGGCAGCTCCGCCAGCCGCCGAAGCGACGCAAACTGCTGGCGCGCCAACGCCTCCATCTGCTCGGGCGCGACGAGGTCGGTGCGCGCGGCCGCGCCCACGATCAGCGAGCCGCCGGTGAACACCCCGACCTGCCGGTCCCCGTCCAGTAGCAGGAACGACAGGTGCTCGTGGGTGTGGCCGGGCGTGGTCATGGCCCGCAGCCGCAGCCCGCCGAGGTCGACCTCGTCCCCGTCGTGGAGTCCGGTGTGGTTGAACTCGCGGTGCCCGGCCGCGGACGCCAGCACCAGGGTGTCCTCGGTCGCAGCGAGCTGGCGGGCGCCGGAGAGGAAGTCGGCGTGCAGGTGCGTGTCGGCGGCGAACGCCAACCGCAGCCCGCGGCGCCGGGTGGCCTGCCACGCCGCGCGCAGGTCGAGGCTGACGTCCACCACCAGCGCCCGCCCATCCCCCACATCCACCAGGTAGGCGGAGTTGCCCAGCCCCTCGTCGACCAGCGGAACGAGATCCACCACAGCCACCACATCCTCTCCACCTCTGTCGTACACTATTCCATAGAAGATTGGAGAAGAGATGGGTGAGCGAGCCGCGAAGACGGCGTTGTTCGATCAGTTCGCGCGCGTGGGCAAAGCCCTGGCCAGCGGCAAGCGCCTGGAGCTGCTGGACCTGCTCGCCCAGGGTGAACGCCCGGTCGACGCGCTGGCACGGGCCGCCGAGCTGGGCGTGACGACCGCATCGGCGCACCTGCAGACCCTCAAGCAGGCCAACCTGGTGACCACCCGGCGAGACGGCACCAAGATCTACTACCGGCTGGCCGGCGCCGATGTCGCCGCGCTCTACGCGCTCCTGCGCACGGTCGCCAACGAACACCTGCCCGACGTCGAAGCCGCTCGCAGCGCCTACCTCGGACCGGACACCCAGCACGTCGACCGCGACGAACTGCTGCGCCTGGCCCGGTCCGGCGAGGTGGTCGTGCTCGACGCCCGCCCACTCGAGGAGTACGCCGCCGGCCACATTCCCGGCGCGATCTCGGTGCCCATCGACGAGCTGGCCGACCGACTCGCCGAGCTTCCGATGGACCAGGAGATCGTCGCATACTGCCGGGGCGCCTACTGCGTGTTCGCCCACGACGCCGTGCGCCTGCTCACCGAACACGGCCGGCAGGCCCGACGCCTCGCGGACGGGATGCTGGAGTGGCGCCTCGCCGACCTACCTGTCGCCCCCTGACCGGGTCGCCGTACCGAGAATGTGACTGGACGTCGGTGTTCGCATGTCCGGGAACAGGAACCGCTCGAGCCGGTCGAACGTGAAGCCCGCACTCTCGATCGCGGCAGCGGTGTCCCGGCCGGTGCGGCAGCCGCCGGCGATGCGCGGCCAGAACGTGGCGTCCATGATCCGTTGCACCCTCGCCATGGCGCGCCCTTCGGCGCGGACGTGCTCGAGGAACCGGAACTGGCCGCCCGGCACGAGAACGCGGCCGATCTCGCGCAGCGCGGCCGCCTGGTCGCGGACCGAGCAGAGCACGAGCGAACAGACGACCGCGTCAACGGTCGCGTCGTCGACCGGGAGCCGTTCGGCCAACCCGTCGACCACCTCGATCGGCACGGCGGCCTGCTCGGCCTCGGCCGCTGCGGTTCGGCGCAGCCGCGGTTCCGGCTCCACTGCGACAACGCGGGTCACCGTCGTCGGGTAGTGCAGGAAGTTCGATCCGCTTCCCGCTCCGATCTCCAGCACGGTCCCGCTCAGGTCGGCGAGCAGCGCGGCGCGGTGCTCGCCCAAACCGCCGCGTTCCATCGCGCGGGCCATCTTCGGATAGAGCCGCGCGAAGATCGGGTGATGTACGGACGTGTCACTCGCCATGCCGCTCACCATGTCACGGGCAGCGCGGTCAGCCCACGGGTCAACGTGTCCTGATGAATCGTCAGTTCCTCGACCGGCACCGCCATGCGCATCGTCGGGAAACGCGGGACGAGTTGGGCGAAGACCGCCTGGAGCTCGATGCGGGCCAGCGGCGCGCCGATGCAGTAGCGCGGGCCGTGCCCGAAGGTGAGGTGGGCGGCAGCGGGGCGGGTGACGTCGAACCGGTCCGGCTCGACGAACACGGTGCCATCGTGGTTGGCGGCGCCGTTGTCGAGCAGCACCAGATCTCCCGGATGGACGGTGACCCCGTCGATCTCGAGGTCGGTTCGCGCATAGCGGGGGATCCCGCCGCCGCCCTTGCTCGGTGCCCGCAGGATCTCCTCGACGGCGTTCGGCACCAGGCCTGGATCGTTCAGCAGCGTCTGCCACTGTTCCTGGTTGGTCAGTAGCAGCAGTGCACCGAAGCCCAGTTGGACGACGGTGGTCTCGTGTCCGGCGAACAGCAGCGCCATCGACAGCATCGCGGCTTCGTCGTCCGAGACGCCGTCGGTCGCACACAACCGGGAGATCACGTCGTCGCCAGGGGTTTTGCGCTTGCGGGCGACGAGTTCCTTGCCGTAGGCGAACAAGCTCCCCAAGCCCTGCTCGGACCGCGGTCGGTCCTGCGTGTTCGCAGCGGCCTCGGTCCACATCCGGAACTGGGTGCGATCCTCGTACGGGACACCGAGCAACTCGCAGATCACCAGGATCGGCAGCGGCAACGCGAGGGCCTCGTGCAGATCGGCAGGCGAGCCGCGCTCGGCAAGCTCATTCAGCAGCCCGGTGGTCAACGCGTCCACCCGCGGCCGCAGCGCTCGCATCAGCTTGGGCGTGAAGTGCGACTGAAGCAGTGTCCGCATGCGGGCGTTGTCGACCTGCTCGGTGTCGAAGTCGCCCAACGGGCCGCCGAACAGCGCCGAGTCGCCGGTCCGTGCCGCGCGGTCCGGATCAGGATGTGAGCGGCCGAGGCGCTCGTCGGCCAGCAGACGCCGGACCTCCGCATGCCCGGTGACCAACCACGCGTCGTCACCCGTCGCCGTGCGGATCGGATGGATCGCGCCGCTGGCCTGCAGTGACCGCAGCTCAGGCGCGACCTGGAGTGGATGTGTCTGCTCGAAGGGCAGGGCGGTCATGACAGCTCCGTTAGTTCAGTCAGTCTTGTATAAGGTGCCTTATACAAGACTACAGATACAGTGAGGGCTCGACAACGTGGGAGGGGTGTGATGAACAGCGGCGAGCAGCCCACCGGCCAGATCTCGACGAGCCGGTCCGAGCCGGTCCGTCGGATGCCTCGCGCGCAACGGCGGGAGCAGATCCTCGACGCGGCGACCAGAGCTTTCGCCCGCGCCGGGTTCACCGCCACCAGTCTCGATGATGTGGCGGGCGAAGCCGGCATCACTCCCGTGCTCCTCTACCGCCATTTCGACTCGAAGGCCGACCTCTACAGAGCGGTGCTCGACGGCGCCCGCGCCCGGCTCGCCAACACACTCGGCGAGGACGACTTCGACGAGAACACCATCGCCGCGCTCGTTCGCGCCGCGTCGGCTGACCCCGACGGGTTCCGTCTCCTGTTCCACTACGCCGCCCGCGAGCCTGAGTTTCGCGACATCACGGACGCCCTCGCCATGAACTCAACCGAGGTCGCCCACCGGAACCTCATCACGACTCTCCCCGACGGCCCGTGGACCCAGTGGGCCGCTCGGCTGCTACCAACTCTCGCCACCGAAGCCGTCATCGCCTGGCTCGACATCGGTCAGCCCGACCCCGACCACGCCGCCGACCGCATCAGCCAAGCCGTCCACGGCGTCATCCAAGCCGCCCACTCACGGTGACCACCTTGTCTCCGTCCTCAGTTAGGGCGCACCCGTGTCGAGGCAGCAGCTTCGTGGTGCGATCGCACCCTCAGAAGCGGCACGGTGAAGATCGTGGACGACCTCTCCTGCCCGGAAATGCCGTGTTCCTCGACGAGTACGTCCAGGAGTGTGTCCTGCCCACCAGGACCGTCGACCTGCCGGCAGGAATCATGGACGTTGGACTTGCTCCCGTGCTTCGATCCCGGACGCTCTGGGCCGCCTGGTATGCGTGAGGGCAAAAGAAGGTCGCCGTGCAGGCGGCCGTAGACGCCAAACGATCGGCGGATGCAGCGGCCGAGGTTGCTGACATCGAGCGCGAACGGCGCGCCGACGAACGCGCCGACGCGGATCGCAACCGTGTTCGGTTCGAACTCCGGCACGAAGGCGGCCAGCCACGGTCGGCGAAGCTGTACGGTCCATAGTGGAGTTTCTCCCGGTATCGGGACGCGGACAGGAACAGGACGCTGTCCTCGGATACTTCCAGGACAGCGGTTTACGTGACACTCATGGTCGCGCGGGATCCCTGTGACGTTGATCTGTGAGAGGACCACTTCGTAGCAGGGATCCCGCGCTCTCACATGGATCGCTTCCGGCGCACCCTCAAGATCACACAGCGTCGCCAATCGTTACCCCGAATGCCTCAGTGGTCGAGGACGTACAGCTCGCCGTTGTTCTGTGCGTATATCCGGCCGTGGGAGTCGAGGGAGACGGGTGTGTAGGCCGAGGCGACGGTTTTGGACAGGAACACTTTCTCGCGCTGGTTGCCGTCGCTGTCGATGACGTAGAAGTTGCCGTCCTCGGACAGGCCGTACACGGTGCCGTCGCGATCCACCGCCGGAGCGCTGATGCACCACTCGAATCCGTTCGGATGCGTCCCGTCGTCGACGCAGGTGATGGTGCCGTCCGGAGCGCGCTCGCAGGTCCTGGTCTCGGTGTTGGTGTATGACCATTCCTTGGTCAGGTCGGCGTCGAGCCGGGTGACGTTGAACGGACCGCCGGAAACGTAGTGGTTGTCCTTGATGACCAGCGAGTAGGTGCCGTCGTGCCGGTACACGGCCGGCGTGATGTCCAAGCCGAAGTCGTAGTTGGTCACATAGTGGCCATCGCGGTCGAACTTCATCAGGTGCCCGCGGAAACCGTTGTAGCTGTTGCTTGCCCCGTACACCACGCTGCCGTCGGGCAGCGCCACCGGTGACGCCGAGCTACCGTCGGTCACGCTGGGAGCCGGCGGCAGGTTGGTGTACGGGTCGACGCCGAGGGCGGTGCCGGGGCGGCAGTCGAAGGGTCCGTTGCCGTATGGGGCGAGCACGCCGCAGCCGTCGTTGAGAATGCCACGCAGCGACGTGGCCCACTTCAGGCTGAGGTCGGGGTTGAGCGCGACCATGTACCCGTAGTGCTCTCCACCGGTGTTGTGCGCGCGGGTGACGGTGAAGATGGTGCCGTCCGGGCCGATCGCCGGAGCCTGGCTGAGCCCGGCGCGCTGGGACAGGCACGGCTGCTGCGGGGGCAGTGTCGGTGATCCGTCGGGTTGTGGTGGCGGCGGGAACGGCCGTTCGGCGCCCGTCTGCAGGAACGTCCCGTAACACAGGTCCGTCGGACGCGGCGCGCCGGGAATGAGCGTGCGGTAGTCGACCATGCTCGTCTTCCGGTCCCGGGTGACCCGCACCAGCCAGCCGTGCCCGTCGGCCGGCCCGTTCGGCGTCGGTTCGCTTTTGAGCACGTTGTAGAACAGGGTGCCGTGTCCGTCCAGGGTGAGGCCGCCGGAGACGAACGCCGACTCATCGATGGTGTGGCCGAACGGGTTGATCCGCCGCACCACCCGACCACTGCCCTTGGCAAGCTGGAAGACGGTCCCACCCGCGCCGGGAACGTAAACGAAGTCCTCGCTCATCGCGGACTGGAACAGCCCCTCGATCCCGAGGATGCTCGGTTTCCAGTCCGAAGTGAACGTCCAAGTCGGGATCAGCCGGTCGTGCCGCCAGCGCAGCGCCCGCACAGACCACGTCTGTCGCTTCAGGTTCTCCGGATCGCGCCCGCACGGCGCAGGCTCTCCGGAGCCAGGCGGGTCGCAACTGACGTACGAACCGCCCTTTCGCAGCACGAACACGTTCCCATCACCGTCGACGAGCGGCACCGGAACGTGCACCGGGATTGCGCCGCCCTCGGCGACCTCCTGCTCGGCGAAAGGATCGACCACCGTGTGCGCCAGCAGTTGCAGGTCACGCTGACCACGCGTGCACAACTGCCCAGTGTGCGCGGCATTCTGACCCCACTGTGTCCAATCGCAATCACTGACCCGGTCATCGGCGGCGGCGGCCGGAGCCACTCCGGACACCATCAGCACGACACCGGCGATCGCGAGACAAGCACGTAACGGCACGGCACAGTCCTCCCAGTAGCTACAAACGGTCCGACGAATCAGTAAATCAGCGCCACGGCTCCCAAAGGTCGCGATCGAGTCGCAACCGCGCACAGCCGCCGGGCACCAGTCGGTGACTCATCAACTCCGTCACCGGTCCATGCCGTGCCGGCGGCCGTCGCCGTACTGTCCGATATGGACCGGTCGTTCGGCAGCACTCGTGCTGTGCGCAACGCTCGCCGCCACGACGCCCGTGGCGGCCTCCGCACCGGCTGCCGGTCCGGACCCGTGGGAGGACGAGTTCGCCGGCACCGTGCGCCGCGTCGCGGGCGACCGCGCCAACCATGAGTGGGACGAGCCGGTGCGCGCGAGAGACGGCGGCCCGGGTCCGGTGGAGCGGTTGCGGGTCGGCGCGTCGCGGGTCGCGGGTCGCGGTCGATCCACAAGAGACGGTGTGTGTCGATGACATGGACGTGCCGCTGATGGCGACATCCCCCGGACGGACGGTGGAAGGCCATCGACATCGAGGCCGCGGAACGTGTGCTCACCACGGCGGCCGATGGCTCCCTGTACGTGGGCGCGCCCGAGGTGGTGCGCCGCTATCCCGACGGCCGGGAGGTTCCGGTCGCCGGGTCGCCCACATCGGCGCCGAATGAAGGACGACGCCAAGGCAGAAGGAACCGGTGGTAACGGACAACAGTTTGGGGCGAACGGACGAGGGCGTCCCGCCCTTGTCGCCGCTGGCGCGGGTCCGCGGGCGCGGGTCTCGACACGCGCGGCGAGCGTCGCCACGGTCCGGTCGTCGAGTTGCCGGCGCTGGCGTACGGATGGCGTGGTCGTGGAGTCGATCGTCGTGGTCATGGCGACAGCGCGGCCCGCCGGACGTCGGTGAAGCCCCAGTCCGGTTGGATCCGGATGTACACGTGCGTGCCGCGTCCGCCGGACGTCTTGGGACACTCGGTTATGCTCGGCTCGTCGAGCACTTCGTGCACCACGAGCCGGGTCAGCGGTTGGCGGTGATCTTGTTCATGAGCGGGTCGACCACCTGGCAGGGATCGGTTGGCCAGCGGCTGTTGACCACGGACACACCCGCAATCGCCCCGCCACCCAGGTCGACCACGCCGGTGCACGTCCGTGCCCACGCCCCGCGATAAACGCCCTGATCCGGTCCGCCGCGGTGGCGGGTAGCCGATCACCGGTTTGGGCAGCCATGAGTGCAGGTGTCGTTAATCGCTTGTCGGCCGCCATGCGCATCGCCGAGGATTGCGGCCATGGCCACGACCCGACGAGCCGACATGTTCACCGCGGACGGCAAGCCGTCTGACGACGACCCGCGTGAGAACGGACCAACGTTGGGCGACGAGCGCACGACGCTGGTCGAAGCCCTGCGCTGTGCCCGCCTCACATTGGAGATGAAATGCTCAGGGCTTGATGCGGAGGCTATGGCGCGGCGTTCCGTCGAGCCATCGACGATGTCGCTCCTGGGGCTGGTGCGACACCTGGCCGAGCAAGAGCGTGGGACGTTCCGGGGGATGATGGCGGGACAGGACGTGCCCCGGCTGTTCTGCTCCGACACCGACCGTGACGGTGATTTCGATGGTGCTGTCCCCGACCCCCACGTGGTTGCGGAGGCGTGGGACGTATGGCGTGCGGAGGTGGACTTCGCCACACGGTTCGTGGCGGAGGCGCCCAGTCTCGACATCACCGGCAACGATCCCTTGAACCAGCATGGTAGCGGTGGAGGGCCGATGTCGCTGCGCGATGTGCTGGTCGGAATGATCCATGAGTACGCCCGCCACATGGGTCACGCGGACCTGTTGCGCGAGCGGATCGACGGACGTTTGGGCCAGTAACCCACCCAGCCGAACAGCCGACCAGACGTGCGGAAAACCGAAACCACCCCATGGATTTCGCCCATCGTACCGACGACCTGGACGGCGAGCTGGCCCGGGACGACGCTCCCAGCTACCACGTGATCTACCGAGCGGTGGTTGACCCGGCGATGGGTATCAAGGACAACGGTCACCGCGACATCGACCCGGACTACCGGCTGCTCGTCGACGAGGCCGTCACCACCGTCCACACCCGACTTGGCGCGGCTTTCTCGGCGAGCGACGTGCCTGGCGGGACCAGAACTGCGGTACGGCTGCCGTTCTGGTTCCCGCGGGTTCACCGGGCAAAGCGGACCGGCGGCACATGACACTGGCCGGGGTGGGCATACCGGTCGACGGCGGCACGGGGGGTCGGGCCGGAGGCGTCGCCATGTGACCCGCGCCGACGGCCTAACGATCGGAGCGCGCTCGGCGTCGTGGACGGTGCTCGGCGGACGGTGCTCGGCGGAAGGCGGCGCGCACCTCGCCCAGCAGGTCGAACCGCGCGGTGAAGGTGTCGCCCGCGGCGAGCGGGACGGCCGCATGCAGCGCGCCCGTCATGATTACCTGGCCGGGCTCCAGCGTGACGCCGTACGGGCCGAGCACGTTCGCGAGCCAGGCCAGCACCCCGACCGGGTCGCCGAGTGCCGCCGCGCCCACGCCCGACGCCACCTCGGCGCCGTCGCGTTCCAGCACCACGGCGAGCTCGCGGCTGTCCGCGCCGAGCAGCGGGACCTCGTCGCCGAGCACGACCGCCGCGCTCGACGCCAGGTCGGCCACCGTGTCGGCGAGCCCGATGCGCCAGTCGGCGATGCGCGAGTCGATGATCTCGATGGCCGGCACCGCGGCCCTCACCGCGCCGGCCGCGTCGTCGCGCGTGACGCCCGGCCCGCGCAGCGCGGAGCCGAGCACGAACGCGATTTCCGCCTCCACCCGCGGCGCGATCAGCTCGCCGACCGCCACCGCCGCACCCGAACGGTACACAGTGGACTCGAAGACCGGGCCGTGGTCCGGCGAGGACACGCCCAGCTGGCGCTGCATCGCCTCGGAGGTCAGGCCGACCTTGTAGCCGACGATCTCCTCACCGTCGGCGAGCAGCAGCGCCACGAGCTCGCGCTGGATCCGATAGCCGTCCTCCATCGTGAGGTCCGGCTCGGTCGCGGTGAACGGCTCGATCGGCCGGCGGGTGCGGCGCGCCTCGTACAGCGCCTTCGCCTTCGTCGCCGCGTCGCTCATCGGATCGCCGCCAGCTCGAGCGCCACGTCGATGATCATGTCCTCCTGGCCGCCGATGTAGCCCAGCTCGCCGCAGCGGCGCAGGATCTCGTGCGCCGGCACCTTGTACCGCTCGGCCGCGCGCTCGGCGTGCAGCAGGAACGACGAGTACACCCCCGCCCAACCCTGGACGATCGCGTTGCGGTCCATCTTCGGCCAGCGCGGCAGGTACGGCCGCACGACCTCCTCGGCCGCGTCGACCAGGGCCGCGACGTCCACACCGGTGGTCACGCCGAGCCGGTCGAACACCGCCCCGAGCACCTCGGTCGGCGAGTTCCCCGCGCCGGCGCCCAGCGCGCACAGCGACCCGTCGACGTACCGGACCCCGGCCTCGTGCGCGATCACCGAGTTCGCCACGCCGAGCCCGAGGTTCTGGTGGCCGTGGTAGCCGACCCACGCCTCGTCGCCGACCTCCGCGACGAGCGCCTCGAACCGCGCCTTCGCCTCGTGGGCCAGCAACGCGCCCGCGGAGTCGGTCACGTACGGCACCTGGCAGCCGGCGTCGACCATGATCCGCGCCTGCTTCGCCAGGTCCTCCGGCGGCGACAGGTGCGCCATCATCAGGAAGCCCGCGGTTTCCATGCCGATGTCCCGCGCCAGCCCGAAGTGCTGCGGTGACACGTCGGCCTCCGTGCAGTGCGTGGCCACCCGCACCACCCGCGCGCCCGCGTCGTACGCGCGGCGCAGGTCGTCGGCGGTGCCGATGCCGGGCACCAGCAGCACCGCGATCCGCGCGGTCGAGGCCTCCTCGGCGGCCGCGGCGATCAGCCTCATCTCGTCGGTGCCGGAGAAGCCGTAGTTGAAGGACGACCCGCCGATGCCGTCGCCGTGCGACACTTCGATGATCTCGACCCCGGCCCGGTCGAGCGCGCGCACGGTGTCGCGCACCTGCGACTCGGCGAACTGGTGGGCCATCGCGTGCGACCCGTCCCGTAACGTCGTGTCGACGAGCCGGACCTGAGTGGACAGTTGCGGTCTCATGCCGCCGCCCCCAGCCGGTCACGCGCGATGAGGTCGCCGACGCGGGCGGCGGCCGCGGTCATGATGTCCAGGTTGCCCGCGTACTCGGGCAAGTAGTCGCCGTTCCCCTTGACCTCCAGGAAGACCGCCACCCGCGCGTCGCCGCCCCAGTCGGGGCGCGGCTCGTCGTACTGGGGCTCGGCGCGCAGCCGGTAGCCGGGCACGTACTCGCGCACCTCCTCGACCATCGCGTGGATCGACGCGGTGATCGCCGCGCGGTCGGCGTCCGGGGCGATCGCGCAGAACACCGTGTCGCGCATGATCATCGGCGGCTCGACGGGGTTCAGGACGATCACCGCCTTGCCGCGGTCCGCGCCGCCGACCTCCTCGACCGCGCGAGCCGTGGTGCGAGTGAACTCGTCGATGTTGGCCCGGGTGCCCGGCCCGGCGCCGCGGGAGGCCACCGAGGCGACGATCTCCGCGTACGGGACCGGCGTCACGCGCGCGACCGCGTGCACGATCGGGACTGTCGCCTGGCCGCCGCAGGTGATCATCGACACGTTCGGGCTGCGCAGGTGCTCCGCGCCGTTGACCGGCGGCGCCACCATCGGGCCCAGGTGCGCCGGCGTGAGGTCGACGGCCTGGATGCCGGCCTCGGCGTAGAGCGGGGCGTTCGCGATGTGCGCCTTGGCCGACGTCGCCTCGAACACGATCTCCGGTCGCGGGTTCTGGCGGCACAGCCACGCCGCGCCCTCGGTCGAGCACGCGATCCCCAGCTTCCGCGCGCGGGCGAGGCCCTCGGACTCGACGACCCCGACCACGTACCCGACCTCGAGCACGGAGCTGCGGCGCAGCTTCGCCAACAGGTCGGTGCCGATGTTGCCCGGCCCCACGATCGCGGCTGTCACGTTCTGGTCCATGCGTTGACCCTGACACCCGCGCGGGACACCATGAAAGACGTGCGTTCCACTCATCGGGACGACGGCCCGAACTCCGTCGTGGGCCGCGCCTTCGCGCTCCTGTCGGCGTTCCGGCCGGAGGACCCGGAGGTCGGGCTCGCGACCCTGTGCCGCCGCACGGGGATCAGCAAGACGACCGCGCACCGGCTCCTGCGCGAGCTGTCCACATGGGACGCCGTCGAGCAGGTGGGCCGGGGCTGGCGGCTGGGCATGACGATGTTCGAGCTGGGCCAGCTCGCCCCGCGTCAGCGGGGGCTGCGCGAGGCGGCCGCGCCGTTCCTCGCCGACCTCTTCCAGGCCACCGGGCAGACCGTGCACCTCGCCGTGCCCGACGGCACCGAGGTCGTGTACGTGCAGAAGATCGACGGGCGCGGCGGGCCCGAGGTGGCCTCGCGCATCGGCGGGCGCATGCCCGCGTACTGCACGGGCGTCGGCAAGGCGATGCTGGCCCACCTCCCGGCGGAGCGGCTCGCCGAGGTACTCGCCGCGGGACTCGTCCGCCGCACCCCGCGCACGGTGGTCGCGCCGCGCCTGCTCACCCGCGAGATCGCTGCCGTGCGCGACCGCGGGTACGCCGAGGAGCACGAGGAATCCACCGTGGGCATCGCGTGCGTCGCGGCGCCCGTCCTCGACGCGCGTGGCATGGCCGTGGCCGCCGTGTCGATCACCGGCTGGGCCAACCGCCTCGACACGGCCCGCTTCGCCCCCGCTGTCCGCACGGCCGCGCTGGGCATCTCCCGCACAATCCGCGCCGGCGGCGACCGACCCCGCTGACCGCCTCCAGGCGAGGTTCCGTGGTCCCGCCGCGCTCGTCGTCGTGTACTGTACCGTACAAAGTACTAGACGAGGAGACGGCGCACGTGGACGACACCGGAGTCCTTGACCTGCGGGTCATCGCGACGCGGTGGGAGTCCGACCGCGTGCTGTCCGTCGAGCTGGCCGATCCGGAGCGACGCCTGCTCCCCGGGTGGGAGCCGGGCGCGCACATCGACCTCGGCATGCCCGAGCACGTCCGCCAGTACTCGCTGTGCGGCGACCCGGCCGACCGGCGCCACTACCGGGTGGCCGTGCTCCGCGAGGAGGCCTCCACGGGCGGCTCTGCCTACGTCCACGAGGTCCTGCGCCCCGGCGACCTGGTCGAGGTCGGCGGGCCGCGCAACCACTTCGCGCTCGTCGACGCCGCGCGCTACGTGTTCGTCGCCGGCGGGGTGGGCATCACGCCGATCCTGCCGATGGTGGCCGAGGTCGAGCGGCGCGGCTGGCCGTGGCGGCTGGCCTACGGCGGCCGGACGCGGACGTCGATGGCTTTCCTCGACGCGCTCGCGGGCTACGGCGACGCGGTCGACGTGCACCCGGAGGACACCGACGGCCTGCTCGACCTCGACGCGCTGCTGGGCACCGCGACCGACGACTCGGCCGTCTACTGCTGCGGCCCGAGCGGGCTCATCGCGGCGGTCGAGGAGCGGTGCGCGGCGTGGCCGGCGGGCGCGCTGCACGTCGAGCGGTTCACCGCGCGCCCGCGCGACGACTCCGACCTGCGCCCGTTCGACCTCGTGCTCGCCCGGTCGGGGGCGCGCCTGATCGTGCCCGCCGAGGCGTCCGCGCTCGACGTCCTCGAGGCGCACGGCGTGTTCGTGCCCAACGCGTGCCGCGACGGCGTGTGCGGCAGCTGCCTCACCCGGGTCCTGGGCGGCTCGCCGGAGCACCGCGACTCCATCCTCGATCGCGAGAGCGGTGACGCCGTGCTGCCGTGCGTGTCGCGCGCGGTCGGTCCCGAGCTGGTCGTCGACTTGTAGAGACGAAGAACGGTACGTTGTACGTTACGTTGACAAAGACATGGTCCCGACCGCAGGAGGTACCCGTGACCGAAGCCACCGCGCCGCGGCGCGCCCCGCGGTCCCGCACCGTCCCGTCGCTCCCGCCCGGGCCGCCGGTCCAGGACGGCGGCGACTGGTCGACCTGGCCGACCTACGAGGCGGCGGCGCTGGGCTTCCGGAACTTCTGGTACCCGACGGTGTGGGCCTCCCAGGTCGGCTCGAAGCCCTACCCGGTCACGGTGGCCGGCGAGCGGATCGTGCTCATCCGCGACGACGCAGCGAGGGGCGTGGTGCGCGCGCTGCACGACCGGTGCCCGCACCGCGGCGTCCCGCTGTCCCTGGGCCGCCGCCAGTTCCCGGGCACGATCAGCTGCCCGTACCACGGCTGGACCTACGGCCTGTCCGACGGCAAACTCCGCGCGGTCATCACCGACGGGCCCGACTCCCCCATCTGCGGCAAGGTCGCGGTCGCCACCTACCCGGTCGCCGAGCGGCTCGGGCTGCTGTTCGTCTACATCGGCGACGTCCCGGCCGGGCAGGGCCCGCCGCCCGTCGAGCGCGACCTGCCGGCCGAGTTGGTCGGCAACCCGCTCGTGCTCGGCGGGCGCACGGACGTTCGCGCGGGCAACTGGCGCTTCGCCGCGGAGAACGGCTTCGACGAGGGGCACGCGAAGTACCTGCACAACACGGCGCTGTGGCGGCTGTTCAAGGTGATGCCGACGTGGAACGTCACCCGCGTCGTCGACCGCGACGGCTGGATCGTGCGCGTGCAGGACGAGCTGCACTGGGACGCCACGTTCCCCGGCGTCGGCACGTTCACCAACAAGCGGTGGTGGAAGCGGATGCCGCTGCCCGACCGGCCCGGCAAGAGCCCGAAGGCCAACCCGGTGATCGCCGGGCTCGACCTGCCGGGGTTCGTCTCGTTCCGGCTGCCGGGGCTGCTGCGCGTGGCGTACCCGCAGTTCATCCACTACGAGTGGTACGTGCCGGTCGACGCCGACCGGGTGCGCTACGTCCAGCTGATGGTCCGGTTCGAGACCGGGTGGCGGGCGCAGCTGTTCAAGGCGAAGTACCTCGCCGCGATCCGCTGGCTGTTCCACGGCCAGTTCACCGCGCAGGACGCGTGGATGGTCGACGTGATGGACGCGCCGCCGGAACGCCTCTACCGGCCGGACCTCTCGATCACGGCGCTGCGCCGGCACATCGAGCAGGCCGGCGTGACCATCCAGCCCACCGAACCCCGCCGCGGCCATTGAGCACCCACGGCTGGGCGGGCGCGGCGGATGGTCCGGTGACCGTCGTGTTGCACGGTGGGGGTCCCGGCTGCCACAGTGCCGGCGACTTCGCCGCGGTGATCGCGTCGCGGCCGGGCCGGCGGTGGCTGTGGGTGGACCTCCCCGGCTACGGCGGGTCGGCGGCGCCCGAACCGGGGCCGCTGTTCACCACCCACGCCCGCGCGCTGGCGGCCATCCTCGAGCGACTGGGTCTGTCCGAAGTGGACATCCTCGCGCAGTCGCTCGGCGGGTCCGTGGCACTGCGCCTCGCGGCGGACGCGCCCACCAGGGTGCGGCGCGTCGTCCTCATCGGCAGCCAGCCGGCCGCGTTCCCCGGGCCCGCCGTGGATCCCGGGCTCGGCACGCGGGCCCGGGCCACCTACTACGGCGGCGACGGCCCGAGCCCGGCGAAGATGCGCGCGCTCATGGCGGAGCTGGAGTGGCACGACCCCGCGGCGCTGTCCGAGGACGCCGTGCTCGCCCGCCACCGCGCCAGCACCACGCCTACGGCACTGCGCCTCGCCACCGACACCGCGGCGCGCGGCACCCCGGAGGATCTCGGCGACGCCCTCGCGTCGGTCGGCACGCCGACGCTCGTCGTGTGGGGGCGGCACGACCCGTTCGGCGGCCCCGACTACGCGACCGCGCTCGCCGACGCGCTGCCCCGCGGCGACCTCGCCGTGCTCGGCGCCACCGCCCACCACCCACAGGCCGAACGGCCGGACGCGGTCGCCGCGCTCGTCGACGCGTTCCTGCCGACCACCGAGAGGAGCTGATCATGCGAACCGTCCTGGTTCTCCTGCTGGGTACGGCGGTCGCCGTCCTGGTGTTCCGCGCCCGCAGCGCGACGCGGGTGCGCACGGTCCGGCCGGGATCATGAGCCCGCTGGTCGCACAGCAGCGCGAGTGGGTCGACGCCGCGTGGAACAAGATCGACCGCGCGCGGCTGGCCGAGCTGGTCGTCGGCATGGTCGACATCCCGAGCCCGACCGGCGAGGAGGCGCCGCTCGCCGACTGGCTCACCGGGCAGCTCGCCGCGGGCGGACTGGAGGCCACCTACCAGGAGATCGACGACCGGCAGGCCAACGCGGTCGGGCGGCTGCGTGGCGACGGCACCGGCGAGGACCTGCTGCTCTACGCGCCCATCGACACGCTGACCGTCGGCGACCCGGCCGAGGACGTGCCGTGGATCGGCCCCGAGCTGCGTCCCGACATGCGCCCGCGCGCGGAGGTCGCCGGCGACCACGTGCTCGGCCTCGGCGCCAGCAACCCGAAGGGCCACGGCGCCGCGGTGGTCGCCGCCGCCGAGGCGATCGCGGCGGCGGGAGTCCCGTTGCGCGGGGACGTGATCGTGGGCCTCGGCGCGGGCGGCATGCCGACCAACGGGCGCACCACCCGCGGTCTCACCCGCCGCAACGCCGGTCAGGGCGTCGGGTGCTCGTTCATGCTCGAGCAAGGCGTGTGGGCCGACCACGCGGTGATCGCGAAGCCGGGCTGGGCGGTGGCGTGGGAGGAGGTCGGCCTCTGCTGGTTCGAGGTGCGGGTGCGGGGCCTGTTCAACTACGTGGGCAGCCGGCACCGGATGACCTACCGCAATCCGATCCTGCACGCCACCAAGGTGGTCGAGGGCCTGGAGCGGTGGTTCCCCGAGTACGCCGCGCGGCACACCGACGGTCTCGTGGCGCCGCAGGGCATCGTCGCGTCGATCGAGGCCGGGTGGCCGCGGATGGCGTCGGTGACCCCGGCGCTGTGCCGGTTCACCGTCGACCTGCGCACGAGCCCGCGCACCACGCCCGCCGAGGTCCGCCGCGAGTTCGGCGCGGCGGTCGCGCGGATCGTGGCCGAGCACCCGGAGCTGGAGGTCGACTGGGACCTGATCCTCGCCATCCCCGGCACGCACACGCCCGAGGACGCTCCGGTCGTCGCCGCCGCGAAGGCCGCGTGGGAGGAGCTCGCCGGCCGCCCGCACGAGCCGATCGTGGCCAACAGCGGCGCCACCGACGCGAACATCCTGCGCAACCGCGGCCTGCCGACCGCCCGCATCGGCATGGACCGCATCGGCCCGGACGCCCCGCTGCCGCTGGACTTCCCCGCCGGCATGAATGTCGTCGACCTCCGGGAAGCCGTCCGGCTCACCCGGCACCTGGTGCACACGGCGGTCTCGTTGTGCACCGGAGAAAGGACGGAATCATGAGCGAGCGTGCGAGCGAATCATTGACACAGGGCGACCGCGAGCGGTGCCACCGAGCCTGCGAGGGGGCATCATGAGTGACATCGTGCTCGGCGTGGGGGCGTCGCACAGCACCCTGATGAACACGCATTGGGCCGAGGTGGACCACCTGCCCGAGGCGCACCGGTTCCGCGACGGGCTCGCCACCGCCCGCGACGCGCTCGCCTGGGCGCGACCGGACGCGCTGGTCGTCATCGGCTCCAACCACTTCCGCGGCATGTTCCTCGACCTCATGCCGAGCTTCACCGTCGGTGTCGGCGAGGTGCTCGGCGCGGGCGAGGCCGGCACGCCCGGCGGGCCGCTGCCGGTGGACACGACGCTCGCGCGTGAGGTCGTCGACCACCTCGTTGGCAGCGGGCTCGACCCGGCGTTCTCGTTGCGGCTCACCGTCGACCACGGCATCACGCACTCGCTGCAGCACCTGGTGCCCGACCTCGATGTGCCGATCGTTCCGGTGGTGGTCAACACGTTCGCCCCGCCGCTGCCGACGCTGCGCCGCAGCCACCTGCTGGGGTCGCTGATCGGCGAGGCGATCCGCGCCGACGGCGCGGACAAGCGGGTCGCGGTGATCGCGTCGGGCGGCCTGTCGCACCGGCTGCCGTGGCCGAAGTGGTTCGCCACGGTGTCCGAGGACGACGAGTTCCTCGTGCGCGCGTGGCTGGAGGGCCGCACGAGCTGGGGCGAGTACGAGGTGCGGCGCCGCGAGATCATCCGCGCGGCGCGGCCGGACATCAACCCGGCGTTCGACGAGTGGTTCCTGGGACTGCTGGAGGCCGGCGACGTGACGCCGGTACTCGACCACACCGACGAGCGGATCGAGGAGGAGGCCGGCAACGGCGCCCACGAGATCCGCGCGTGGGTGGCGATGGCCGCGGCGGTCGGCCCCGGCACGGGGTCCACGGCCGCCTACGCGGAGATTCCCCAATGGCTCACCGGCATGGGGGTCAGCGTGCTCACGCCGGCCGCCGTGCTCACCACCGGAGGCGTGTCGTGACGCTGTGGACGGACCTGGCCGGAACCCCCTACGAGATCGACTACGCCCCCGTGGGCGGCGTGCGCACCCGCGCGCTGCGCGCGGGGAGCGGCGAGCACGTCGTGCTGCTGCACGGCACGAGCGGGCACCTGGAGGCGTTCGTGCGCAACGTGCCCGCGCTCGCCGAGAAGTTCACCCTGCACGCGCTGGACATGCTGGGCCACGGCTACACCGACGCGCCCGGCGGCGACCTGCGCATCCCGCGGTACGTGCGGCACGTGCTCGACTACCTCGACGCCCACGGCATCGAGAGGGCGCACTTCGTCGGAGAGTCACTGGGTGGCTGGGTGGCGGGCCGGCTCGCCGCCGACCACCCGGACCGGGCCGGCAGGCTGATCCTGGTCGCGGCCGGCGGGACCGTCGCCAACCCGACGGTGATGGACCGGATCCGCACGAGCACGCGCGCGGCGGTCCTCACCGACGACGTCGAGCTGACCCGCGCCCGGTTGGAGCTCCTCATGTACGACAAGGCGAACGTGTCCGACGAGCTGGTCGCCGTGCGGCACACGATCTACCACCGCCCGGCGTTCGTGGCCAACATCGACCACCTGCTGTGCCTGCAGGACATGGACAACCGCACCGAGGACCTGCTGACCGCCGAGCAGATGTCGCGCATCGTCGCGCCAACACTCATCGTGTGGGGGGCGCAGAACCCGTTCGGCGATGTGCCGGAGGCGCGGCGCATGCACGCGTCGATCGCCGGGTCGCGGCTGGAGATCCTCGGCGAGTGCGGGCACTGGCCCCAGCACGAGCACGCCACCCGGTTCAACGACCTGACGCTGGCGTTCCTGTCGTGAGGGTCGGGGTGCGGATCCCGCCGTGCGCGCCGGTCACCGAGGTGGTGGCGGCCGCGGCGGAGGCGGAGCGGCTGGGCTTCGACGAGGTGTGGTTGCCCGATTCGCAGCTGCTGTGGCGCGACGTGTTCACCGTCGCGGCGACGGCGGCGGCCGCGACGTCGCGGGTGACGCTGGGCATCGCGGTGTCCACTGTGGTCACCCGGCACCCGAGCGTGGTCGCGTCGGCCGCGCGCACGGTGGGCGAGGTGGCGCTCGACCGGTTCGTGCTGGGGCTCGGCGTGGGCAACAGCTCGGTCGTCCCGGTGGGCCTGCGCGCGAGCACGGGCTCGGAGCTGCGGTCGGGGCTCGCGACGATCCGCGCGCTGCTGGCGGGCGAGGAGGTCGACTTCGGCGGGGTGCGCTCCCGCATGCGCGACCCGGTGCCGGTGCCGCTGCACGTCGCGGCGAGCGGGCCGCGGAACCTGCGCCTGGCCGGGGAGATCGCCGACGGGGTGATCCTGCTGTCCGGCGTCTCGCCGCGTACGCTCGCCGCCGCGACCTCGACCGTGCGCGAGGGCGCGGCCGGGCGCGGGACGCCGCCGCGGACGACGGTGTCGGCCTACTGCAAGGTGACCGACGACGTGGAGCGCGACGCGCGCGAGCTGAAGCCGGTGTGCGCCGGGATCGCGCAGAACGGCGGCGTGTCGTTCCTCGCGCTCGCGGGCGTGCACGTGGACGTGCCGCCGATCCCGCTGCCGGGCGCGTACCCGGACGTGGTGCACGCGGAGGACTGGGCCGCGGCGGTGGCGGCGTGCGGCCCGTACATCAGCGACGAGGCGGCGGTCGCGTTCGCCCGGGAGTTCTGCCTGTTCGGCTCCGGCGAGGAGATCGCCCACCGGCTCGAGGCGGTGCGCGCGGCCGGCGCGGACGCGGTGTTCCTGCAGCACGTCGGGTCCTACGACCTGCCCTACCCGCTGCTGAACGACGTCGCCGGGAAGGTGCTCCCCCTCCTGTGAGTGGAGCGGCGGAGCGGAGGAGCGCAGCGACCAATGGAGACAGTCCTCTTCGAACTCGTCGAGCGGGGGCGGGACGTGGCCACGCGAGCCGGCCGCGGCACGCTCGCCGCAGTGGGGCGGCAGGTACTCGACACCGTCGCGTGTGTGGCCTCGGGGGGCTCCCACCCACTCGCGACGCGCTGGGTGCCGCTGCTCCCCCGCGGCGGCGACGCGGTGTCGCTCGCCGCGGGCGGTGACCTGGACCTCGTCACCGCTGTGGCGGCCGACGCCACGTTGTCCCATGTGGACGAGTTCGATCCACTGCACGCGGCGGCCGCGGTGGCGCCGGGCGCGGTGGTGGTGCCCGCGGCGCTGGCG
>NZ_WHTD01000058.1 GCF_009379765.1 Actinophytocola sp.
CGGGCTCGGGGCCGACGTACTGATCCGGGTCGGCCGCGCCGTGGGTCTTGCCGAACGTGTGCCCGCCCGCGATCAGCGCGACGGTCTCCTCGTCGTTCATCGCCATGCGCCGGAACGTCTCGCGGATGTCCCGGGCCGCGGCGAGCGGGTCCGGGCTGCCGTTCGGGCCTTCGGGGTTGACGTAGATGAGGCCCATCTGGACGGCGGCCAGGGGGGTCTCGAGCGCCCGGTCACCGGAGTAGCGCTCGTCGCCGAGCCAGGTGCGCTCAGGACCCCAGTAGACGTCCTGGTCGGGCTCCCAGACGTCCGCCCGACCACCGGCGAAGCCGAAGGTCGTGAAGCCCATCGTCTCCAGGGCGCGGTTGCCCGCGAAGATCATCAGGTCGGCCCACGAGATCGTGCGGCCGTACTTCTTCTTGACCGGCCAGAGCAGCCGGCGCGCCTTGTCGAGGTTCCCGTTGTCGGGCCAGCTGTTCAGCGGCGCGAAGCGCTGCATGCCGGCACCGGCACCGCCGCGGCCGTCGTCGATGCGGTACGTGCCCGCGCTGTGCCACGCCATCCGGATCATGAACGGCCCGTAATGGCCGAAATCGGCAGGCCACCACTCCTGCGACGTCGTCAGCACCTCGTCGACATCCCTCGCCAGGGCGTCGAGGTCCACGGTGTTGAACTCGGCGGCGTAGTCGAAGTCCCCGCCCATGGGGTTGGCCGCGGCGGGGTGCTTGCGGAGAATCGTCAGGTTGAGCTGGTTCGGCCACCAGTCACGGTTGCTCCCGCCCTCGGTCGGGTGCTGGAAGCGCCCGGCCGAGACCGGGCACCCGCCGGCGCTCTCCTCGTTCATCTCTCCAACGACGGCGTCAGGACTGTCAGACACGGGAATCCTTCCAGGATAAGAGGGTGTGCTCAGGAACTGGTTGCGGTGGAGCAGCCGGGGCACAGGCCCCAGTAGATGACCTCGGCCTCGTCGATCACGAAGCCGTGGGCGTCGGACGCGGTCAAGCAGGGCGTGGCGCCGACGGCGCAGTCGACATCGGCGACGGCACCGCACGACCGGCACACGACGTGGTGGTGGTTGTCCCCGACCCGCGCCTCGTAGCGCGCCACGGAGCCCGGCGGCTCGATGCGCCGCAGCAGACCCGCGGCGGTCAGCGCGCGGAGCACGTCGTAGACGGCCTGGTGGGACACCCCGCCGATACCCTTGCGCACGATACCGATGATCGAGTCCGTGTCGGCGTGCGGATGGTCGTTCACCGCGGCCAGCACCGCTACCCGAGGACGCGTCACCCGCAGAGCAACCCCGCGCAACATGCGCTCGAAGTCCGAAGTCGTCGGCACACGCCGAAGTGTGGCCCAGTTTCTGGAATCAATCAAGTTGACTGAGCCCGGTGGGGAACCAGCGAGAGCGTCAGCGCTGCGTGGCGAAAGACCACGGACTGTGCTCGAACCCGTGCGATCCATTGGTCGAGGCAGCCGAGCTCGTGCTGGACGAGAGCAATTGGCGGGACGTCACCGGAAGCGATCAGCGGCAGAAACGATCTTCAAGTCGAGCGGCGAGGCTCATGAGCCGTTCGGGCGCTTGCCGTGGTTCGCGGACTTCTTGCGACGGGAGGCCCTCTTGCTGGTGCGCTTGGACATCGTGTGCTCCGTACGGGTTTCGCGTGGCTGGGTTCGTCGGCCACGATCTACCGAAGGACGGTACTCCCCCGGTCCAGCCCGGTACGTGGCGACGATCTTCATCACCGGCCACCGGGTCGGTTACGGTGCCTCCATGTCCGTGCCTGTGCGGTAGCTAGAGACGGGGGAAACCGGTGGCCGACCTGTCGCGGTACCAGCATCCGCGCTTCGCCAAGGCCTACGCCAGGATCAGCCTGGAGTCCGAGGCCCGGGGCACCGCCGAACACCGGGACCGGGCACTGGCCGGGCTCTCCGGCCGGGTGCTCGAGCTCGGCGCGGGCAACGGGATGAACTTCAGCCACTACCCCGACACCGTGACCGAGGTCGTGGCCGTCGAGCCGGACGACATCCTGCGCGCCATGGCGGAGGAGCGCGCGGCACGCTCCCCTGTACCGATCCGGCTGGTGGCCGGACACGCCGGCGCCCTGCCTGCCGAGGACGGCTGCGCCGACGCCGCGGTCACCTCGCTGGTGCTGTGCTCCGTCCCGGATGTCCCGGCCGCGCTCGGGGAGCTCCGCCGGGTCCTCCGGCCGGGTGGCGAGCTGCGCTTCTTCGAGCACGTCCGCTCCGCGAGTCGATGGCGTGGCCTGCTGCAGGACGTCGTGACGCCCGCGTGGTCCCTCGGGGGTGGCGGCTGCCATCTCAACCGCGACACGGCCACGGCCATCGAGTCGGCCGGGTTCGAGGTCGAGGAGCTCGACCGGTTCTCCTACGCGCCCTTGCGGTTCGTTCCCGCCCACGCGCACGTTCTCGGCATCGCCCGCAAACCGGCCTGAGCGGATCGGCGACCAGGCCGGCGAGGAGACCGGCGGCCGGGTGATGCCTCTGTCAGGAGCGCGGACGGCGGGGCTCCGCCTTCGCCGCCTCGATGCGCACCGCTTCGTTCCTGACCTCGGTCTGGGTGGCGCGTTCCCGCCGCAGCCAGTCGGGACTGTCCGCCTTCAACGCGTCGATCTGCGCTGTCGTGAGGGGGTCGGTGACTCCCCCACGCGTGAGACCGCTGATGGAGATGCGCAGCTTCGCCGCGATGACCGGCCGGGGATGCGGGCCGTTGCGGCGCAGTTCGCGCAGCCACTCGGGCGGATCGGCCTGCAAGGCGTTCAACTCGTCGCGCGAGACGACACCCTCCTGGAACTCCGCGGGGGTGGCTTCGAGGTAAACGCCCAGCTTCTTCGCCGCGGTCGCGGGCTTCATCGTCTGGGGCGTCTTGTGCGACGTCATGACGTCAAGGGTATCGGGCAGGTGCGCCAACTCCGCTCACGCCCGGTAATCTGGCCTCGTGACAGGCTCGGACGTGCCGCCGTCGTTCAGGCTCGCGTACGTCCCGGGGGTGACGCCCACCAAGTGGGTGCGGACCTGGAACGAGCCGTCGCCCGACGTCCCGCTGACCCTCATCCAGGTGCCCGCCGCCGAAGCTGCCGACATGGTGCGGGACCGCCACGCCGACGCGGTCCTCCTGCGGTTGCCGATCGATCGGACAGGCCTGCACGCGATACCTCTCTACACCGAGACGACCGTGATAGTGGTCCCGAAGGACCACCTCGTGGCCGCGGCCGAAGAGGTATCCGTCGCGGACGTGGTCGACGGCGTTGTGCTGCACCCCCTTGACGACACCCTCGACTGGGATCGGCCGCCCGGACGGCAGGCGATCCGGCGCCCCGCCACGACAGGGGAGGCCATCGAACTGGTGGCGGCGGGAGTGGGGCTGCTCGTCGTCCCGCAGTCTCTCGCGCGACTGCACCACCGTGGGGACCTCACCTACCGACCGGTCTCGGACGTTCCGGAGTCACGCGTCGCGCTGTCGTGGCTGGAGGACGAGACCACCGATGTCATAGAGCAGTTCATCGGGATCGTCCGCGGGCGGACCGGCAACAGCACGCGGGGGCGACCACCGGCACCGGCGAGGAGCAAGCGCCCCGATGTCGATGTGCGGAAGGCCGCGGGCGACAAGTCGACCAGCGGACGCCGGCGGCGAGGTTCGGGCGCACCTCAAGGTGGCAAGCGCGGGAAATCTCGCCGCCGGTCCTGACGGCCCGGGTCGACGTGAAGGACCGCAGCCGGGATTCTTCAACCATGCCCAACACACCCCGCGAACGACGCGACCACCACCTGGTGTCGCGTGACCCTGAAACCTTGACGCCGCTGCGGCCAACGCGGCCCCTGGCCGCGTTGGAGAAAAACCCAAGTACACCCAGTACGAGCGGCTTTCCTCCGCCTTGCCAGGAACCACGTGGATCCACAGCGGACGCAAAGGCACAGGATCACGCGACACTGGAGGACATTCCCACGATCAGGACCAGGGACGGAATCGGCGGCACGCTTGCATTCAAGCGCGACCCGCTCTCCTTTCTGCGAAGCGGCATCGACCGGTACGGCGACATCTTCCGGTTCCGCCCACTCGGCATCCCGATGGTGCTGGTGAACCATCCCGACTACATCCGCCAGATCCTGGTGGACAAGGGTGCGAACTACGACAAGGACGCCGTGATCTTCCGCGTGGTGCGGCCCGTGCTGCGCAACGGTTTGATCGCCAATCCGGACATGGAGCTGTGGCGTCGGCAGCGCCGCATGATGGCGCCGCACTTCACACCGCGCGTGGTGAGTCGCTTCGCGGGCAACATGACCGACGAGACCGTTCAGATGCTGGAGCGCTGGGCACGCCGGCCGGATCCCGAGGCACCGCTGGACGTCACCCACGAGATCGGGCAGCTCGCCCTCAGAATCGTCAACCGCTCGCTGTTCAGTGCCGAGGTCGGCACGGCGGCGCAGGGCTTCGAGCGGGCGTTCCAGTCGGCCAACGCCATTCTCGGCGCGTTCTTCCGCTTTCCCTTCCCACCGCTGAGCGTCCCCACCCCGAGCCACCGGCGGCTGCGGCGGGCCATCGACGAGATGGACGCGTTCGTCTCCGGCTTCATCAGGAAGCGGCTGGACGAGGAGGCCGGCACCGACAAGGACAGCGACCTGCTCACCCTGCTGCTGCACACGGTGGATGAGGAGGACGGCCGGGGCATGAACCTCGAGCAGCTCCACCACGAGGTGCTCAACATCTGCATCGGGGCCTACGAGACCACCACCAACACCCTGTCCTGGGTGTTCTACCTGATGGCCCGGCACCCAGATGCCGAAGCGGCACTGCACCACGAGGTGGACACGGTGCTCGGCGACCGGGTCGTGCCGGACTTCGCGGACCTGCCCGGGCTCGCCTACACCCGGATGGTCATCGACGAGGCGCTGCGCATCTACTCCCCGGCCTACCAGTTCATGCGGCGCGCCCGCGAGGAGGACGAGATCGACGGGCACCGGCTGCCGGCCGGCACCAACGTCCTGATCAACAGCTACTTCCTGCACCGGCATCCGGACTTCTGGGAGGACCCGGAACGTTTTGTTCCCGAACGCTTCACCCCGGAACGCGTCGCCGAGCGGCCCAAGCACGCCTACATCCCCTTCGGCAGCGGTCACCGGATCTGCATCGGCAAGCACTTCGCGCTGACCGAGCTCACCCTGGTACTCGCCACCGTGGCCCGCGGCCACCGGCTCGTGATGCCCGAGGGCGCGCCCGAGGTGCATCCGGAGGGACTGATCACGCTCCACCCCAAGGGTGGGATCCACCTGCGGCCGGAGCGGCGCCGATGACCACCACGGGCGACGGGGATGCCGCTCGGACGGACGAAATCTACTGCCCCTTTCCCTACCGGGAGAGTCCGCACGCGGAGCAGGCCCGCGAACACCTGGCCGACTGGGTCGGCCGGACCGGGCTGGTGCGCCGCGAGTCAGCCAGGCAGCGGTTCCAGCGGGCGGATTTCGGCTGGTTCGCCTCCTTGGTGTACCCCACCGCGGACCGCCGCGGGCTGGAGATCGTGGCCGACTGGTTCGGCTGGCTGTTCCTGGTCGACGACCAGCTCGACGACGGCAGCGTCGGCCGCAGCCTCGGCACCGTCGAGCAGGCGGTCGGGCAGATGCGAGCCGTGCTGAACAGCCCGGACCTGGGCGGGTCCGCCGCCGACGGCGGCGAGTCGCCGTCCGCTGTCTCCGCACTGGCCGACCTGTGGCGGCGCACCGCCGCGCACGCCACCTCGCGGTGGCGCGGGAGGTTCGTCCGGCATCTCGAGGACTGCCTGACCACGGCGGCGGTCTGGGAGGCCGGCAACCGCGTTCGCGGCGTCGTGCCGGACGAGGTGACCTATATCGAGAAGCGGCGCCACACCGGGGCCATCTACGTCTGCATGGACCTCATCGAGATCGTCGAACGGCTCGACGTGCCCGACGAGCTGTACGCATCGGCGGAGTTCTCCGCCACGCTCGACGCCGCCTGCAACGTGGTCTGCTGGACCAACGACATCTACTCCCTGGACAAGGAACGGTCCCTGGGCGAGGTCCACAACTTCGCGTACCTGATGCAGCATCACCGCGGCCTCGACCGCCGGCATGCACTGGCCGAGGCATCCCGCGCCACCTCGGCCGAGACCACGCGGTTCCTCGCGGCGGAGGAGCGGCTGCTGGCGGCCCACCCCCACCACGCCCAGGTGCTGACCCCCTACCTCGCCGGCATGCGGACCTGGATCCGCGGCAACCTCGACTGGTCCCGCCGCACGAAGCGCGACCACTCTCCGGCGGCCGCGGCCCCGCCACGACCCGCCGAGTACGTGGAACCGGCCATGATGAGGGACGAGCGATGACCCCCGATGACCCTGTCGGCTCGTCCGGTGCCGGGCGCCGGCGGGCCTGTGGTCCGAGGTGGGTTGATTGATCGGCCAGAATCTCACTATCGTGTACTAGAATCGGTTAATTTCCGACCTAGGGGGCTTGATGTCAGTACGTCGTCGCGTCACCGTTGCCGCCAGCGCCGGTCTCGCCGCCGGTGCGCTCGTCGCCGGTCTGCTCGTCACCCCCGCCCTCGCCGCGGCCGGGCCGACAACCCTGCCCACCAACCAGTACACGCTCAGCGCGAACTACCACCAGTTCGACGCGGTCAACTCGGCGCTCGTCTCGACGTTGGGGACCGCGGCCGTGCACACGGTGATGGACAACGCGAACCACGACCGAACGGCGCTCCCGTCATCCTTCTCCATCGGCGGCCTGTCCGGCGGTTTCCGGTTCGACAGCGCGGACAACTCCGACTGCAGGAACTACCCGCAGGGCATCACGACCAGCCGCGACGCGGTGGGGACGGCGAACAGCGGCAACTACGACGGCCACCAGCTCGTTCTCGTCAGCTGGTACACCAGGGACGCCTGCGGCGGCAGCCAGGAGCGCAGCCGGATCACGCTCGTCGACTGGGACGCCACGTACCCCAACAAGTACCGCAAGGTCCTCCTCGTCCAGCCGACCGGAACCACCTCCGCCCCTGACTTCAAGGACATTCCGATCCACGCCGGCGGCGTCTCGTGGTACGGCGACTACCTCTACGTCGCCGACACCGGTCGCGGGATGCGGGTGTTCGACATGCGCAAGATCCTCAAGACGAACACCGGCGGCACCGCCGACCAGATCGGCCGCCAGTCGAGCACCGTCTACTACGCCCACAACTACGCGTACGTCCTGCCGCAGATCGGCACGATCACCTCGAACACGACCTCGGGCACCAACCTCGTGTGGTCGACGATCTCCCTCGACCGGGTCAGCAAGTCGATCGTCATGACGGAGTACACCTGCCAGTCCGGCTGCACGTCCTACCCCAACCGCGCACCGCGGGCGATCCGCTTCCCGTTCGCCTCCGGGGCAACGACGTTCGCCGCATCGACGACGGCCAGCCAGGCCCTCAAGCTGCCCTGGTACAAGCTCAACGGCGTGGCGTCGCACAACGGGCGATGGTGGTTCGCCTCCTCCGGTCAAAAGCAGCTCTACTACTGGACCCCGGCGGCCGGCCCGACGACCTACTCCTGGGTGAGCGCCGCCGAGAGCATCTCCTACTGGGAGGACTCAACCAATCCCGACCTCCTGTGGACCCTGCAAGAAGGGGCCGGCAACCGCAACGTGTTCGCCGTCAAACAGGCAACCTACGACGGCTGACGTCGAGACTCGTAGGCCGCCAACGCGGGCGCTACGTGAGCGAGCGCCTCGCGCAGGATGTCGGCCAGCGAGCCTCCGGTGACGACGAGCAGGTTGTTGGGTCCGGCCCGCTCCCCCGCCGGCCGGACCCAACGCTCGACCGCGACGCGCGCGGCCGCTGACACCGCCGCGGCGAGCACCGTCGTCGCGGCGTCGCCGGCGCCGCCGGTGCGGGCCGCGATCGCTGCCGCGAGCGGCTGCTCGATCGAGACGACCGCGTCGACGAACGCGGCCCGCAACCCAGGCGCGGACGTGATCAGCAGCAGCGCGTCGCCCGCCGGTTCGCAGTACTGCTCGACCACCGCCTCGACAACGGCGTCGGCGAGCGGCTCGCCGGCCGGCCGGGCCCGCAGCGCCGCGCCGATCCGCAACGCGCGCTCCGCCACGACCGCGGCCACGATCGCCTGCTCGCGGCTGGCGAAGTAGTTGTTGTAGGTCCGCGGCGACACACCGGCGGCCTCGGCGATGTCGTCGACGCGCACGTTGTCCGGACCGTGCTCCAGCGCGAGGCGGAACGCGGCCGCGCTGAGGGCCTCGCGGGTGGCGATCTTCTTGCGCTCGCGCAGCCCACCGCTGTCGTTCATGCCACCAGTCTACCCGTTGAATTGCGGACACGCATATTTGCGCTCACGCACATTTGTGTAGACTCTGGTTGGCACTCGCAACCCGAGAGTGCCAACCCGGTGATCGGCGCGGTGTGGATCCCAAGATCCGGCCGTCGCGGGCCGCGGCGCCGATCGCCCCGGAACGCAAGGAGAGGACCACACGCGATAGCGAAGATGATCGCTTTCGACGAGGAGGCGCGCCGCGGGCTCGAACGTGGCATGAACGTCCTCGCCGACACGGTGAAGGTGACCCTGGGCCCCAGGGGACGCAATGTCGTCCTGCAGAAGAGCTGGGGTGCGCCCACCATCACCAACGACGGTGTGTCGATCGCCAAGGAGATCGACCTGGAAGATCCGTGGGAGAAGATCGGGGCCGAGCTGGTCAAGGAGGTCGCCAAGAAGACCGACGACGTCGCGGGCGACGGCACCACCACCGCCACCGTGCTCGCGCAGGCGCTGGTCCGCGAGGGCCTGCGCAACGTGGCCGCGGGTGCCGACCCGATGGCCCTCAAACGCGGCATCGAGAAGGCTGTCGAGGCCGTCACGCAGCGGTTGCTGAAGACGGCCAAGGAGGTGGAGACCAGGGAGCAGATCGCGGCCACCGCGTCCATCTCGGCCGCCGACACGGCGATCGGCGAACTGATCGCCGAGGCGATGGACAAGGTCGGCAAGGAAGGCGTGATCACGGTCGAGGAGAGCCAGGCCATGGGGCTTGAGCTCGAACTGACCGAAGGCATGCGCTTCGACAAGGGCCATCTCGCACCGCACTTCGTCACGGACACCGACCGGATGGAGACCGTCCTCGACGATCCGCACCTGCTGTTCGTGGCGTCGAAGATATCGGCGGTCAAGGACCTGCTCCCGGTGCTGGAGAAGGTCATGCGGGGCGGCCGGCCGCTCGTGGTCATCGCGGAGGACGTCGAGGGTGAGGCGCTCGCCACCCTGATCGTCAACAAGCTCAAGGGCACCGTCAAGTCCGTCGCCGTCAAGGCGCCCGGCTTCGGTGACCGCCGCGAGGCGATGCTGGCCGACATGGCGATCCTCACCGGTGGCGAGGTCGTCTCGGAGAAGGTGGGCCTCAAGCTGGAGAACGCGGAGCTGGCGCTGCTGGGTCGGGCCCGCAAGGTCGTCGTGACCAAGGACGAGACGACCATCGTCGACGGTGGCGGCGACCCGGACCGGATCGCGGGTCGGGTCAACCAGATCCGCGCCGAGATCGACAAGAGCGACTCCGACTACGACCGGGAGAAGCTGCGGGAGCGGCTGGCGAAGCTGGCCGGCGGTGTCGCGGTGATCAAGGCCGGTGCCGCCACCGAGGTGGAGCTCAAGGAGCGCAAGCACCGCATCGAGGACGCGGTGCGCAACGCCAAGGCCGCCGTCGAGGAGGGCATCGTCGCCGGCGGCGGCGTCGCGCTCGGCCAAGCGGGCGCCGGCCTGTTCGAGGGTCTCGGTCTCGACGGCGACGAGGCCACCGGCGCGAACATCGTCAAGATCGCGCTGGAGGCGCCGCTCAAGCAGATCGCGGTCAACACCGGACTCGAAGGTGGTGTCGTGGCGGAGAAGGTGCGGCGCCTGCCGGCAGGCCACGGCCTCAACGCGGCGACCGGTGAATACGTCGACCTGATCGCGGCCGGGATCATCGATCCGGCCAAGGTCACCCGGTCGGCGCTGCAGAACGCCGCCTCCATCGCGGCCCTGTTCCTCACCACCGAGGCCGTCGTCGCCGACAAGCCGGACCGCACCGCCGCTCCGGCCGCCGACCCGTCCGGCGGTATGGATTTCTGAGTGCCGGCAACGACAAGCGCCGTGCGGACGCGACCGCCCGTGCGGTGCTTGTCGGGCACCGACGTTCGAACGCTGGCGCGGAGACCACCAACGAGAGTTCACGTAGTCAGGAGCTGGGCGAAGCGCGGAGCCGGCAGAGTCCAATTTGGACCGATTCGAGTTCTCGAGCCGTCTGACCGTACCGGTGATCCCCTTGCGCAGACTCATGGACGACGCCGCCGCCGCGGTCGCGCACGATATCTCGCTGCGTCGTCACAGCGGTGCGGCATCCGAAGTGTGGCCGGCTGGCAGCGAGCTTGCCGCGTCGCACGCGTCGTCGGCCGGTACGTCGATCATCGGCCAGCGGGTTCACCGTCCAGCCGTCCACACCGGACTGTCGGTCCCGCGGCCACCCAACTCGGCCGCCATGACCGCCGCGACCAGCCCCAGGTCGACAGCGGCCGTGGTCGGGCGTCGACCGGCTGGTCAGACGGTATGCATGCCTGGGCCTGGCCGCGCCGTGACCTGAGCCGGCGCGGGTGCGGCGTCGCAGTCCGCGCAGCTCAGGTGCTGGTGGACCTGTCCGCCGCAGCTCTCATGCTCGTAGATGATCGGCGCGCCTTGTGGCGCGGCCCAACGGTCGCCCCACTCGGTGAGCGCGATGATCACGCCTTGGAGGTCGAGTCCTCTACGGGTGAGCACGTACTCGCGTGTCTCGGCGTCTCCTGTGAGCGGCCGGGTCTGCATGAGCCCGGCCGCCACGAACCTGTCCAAGCGACCGGACAGGATGTTGGGTGCGATGCCGAGCTTGCGCTGGAACTCCGTGAACCGGGTCGACCCGGCGAACATCGCGTTGCGGATGATCAGCAGGCTCCACCGTTCACCGACGATCTCCAGCGTCCGCGCCGCCGAGCAGTTCTCCCGGTCATAGGTCCGGCCGAGCATCGAGCACCTCCATCCGACCAGAGAAACCACTTGCATCATGCAAGCAGGGACCCTAGATTGCTTGCATCATGCTAGCGGTTCGTGATGGTCAAGCGCGGGCCACGGCTCGTTGCGACCCCGGAGGCGACATTGTTGCTGGAGAACAAGAACGCCGGCCCGGCACATGACCGGCCAGTGCTCGGGCGTGATCGTGACCCTGACCGCCACACCCGCCCGGATGGCGGCCGCGCTGGTCGGCGGGATGGCACCGGCCTGGGCCGCCATCGAGGCGTTCCCCCGTCCCTGGCCGCCGAGCTGGGACCTGCCGGCATCCGGGTGGTCTGCCCGCGTTCCCACGCGATCCCGGAAACCCCGCTCATCGAGGAGAGCTTCGCCATGATCGCCCCGGCCGCCGGTGTCACCCCGCCCAGTTCCGGGCAGTCCTCGAGCAGAGCACGCTGCTCAAGCGGCTCCCGACCCTCGCCGACGCCGCCGACGCCGCGGCCTTTCATCGCCTCCGACCGCGCCGGTGCCATGACCGCAACCGTCGCCAACCTCAGCGCCGGCAGCATCAACCACTGAAGACCCCTTTGGTGAACACCTTCAAATGATCTTGACCCGGAAAGACACCCATGACTTGGAGGACTCCATGAGCGACCTGTCCGGCAGGACCACGATCGTCGTCGGCGCGAGCCGCGGCCTGGGCCACGGGATCGCCACGGCCTTCGCCGAGGCCGGCGCCCCGGTGGTCGCCGTGTCCCGCACCGTGGCGGCGTTTCCCGAGCCGGCCAACGGCTCCGGCACCATCCAGCCGGAGGTCGTCGATGCCGGTGACGCCACGGTGGCAGGCAGCCTCCTGGACCGCTATGAGCCGGCGGCCATCATTCTGGTGGCCGGCGCAAGCCCGCACATGCGTCCGCTGCAGCACCAGACGTGGGAGACGTTCTCGGTCAACTGGCAGACCGATGTCCGGATCGCGTTCCACTGGCTGCGCGAGGCTCTGCTCACGCCGCTGCGGCCCGGCGGCAAGGTGGTCGTGATCAGCAGCGGTGCCGCGCTTGCCGGGTCACCGCTCAGCGGCGGGTATGCCGGCGCCAAGGCCACTCAGCGCTTCATCACCGGCTACGCCCAGGACGAGGCCGAGCGCGCCGGTCTGGACATCACCTTCACCGCGGTGCTGCCCCGGTTCGCGCCGCTGACCGGCGTCGGTCGCCCGGCGGTCCAGGCGTACGCGGCTCGCGCCGGCCTGTCCGTGGAGGATTTCCTCGCGCAGCAGGGCCCGCTGGTCACCCCGGAGACCGCCGGCACCTCTCTGGTCGAGCTGGTACAGGAAGATTCCGCCGACATCGCCCCCGCTTACGTGCTGACCGGCGCCGGGCTGCAGAAGCTACCCTGACCGGCCCGCCGCGGGCACCCCGTACGCGGCGGGCTTGGCCGCGGGCTACTTGCAGGTCCGTTGTTCTTCGGCGGTGCGAGGCGTGAGCGTCCGCACGCGGTGGCGGACCATTGCCGAGATCCACCGCAACGCGCGCTTCATCAGCGGCGCGACCGGCCGTTCCACGTACCGGTGCACCAACCAGGCGAGGAGAACCATCGCGCCAGTGACCGTGGCCACCAGCAGTGGCGCCGGCACGCTCCCCTGCCACAGGTAGAGCATGGTGCCGCCGAGGTCCAGGTGCAGCAGGTAGAGCGGGTACGTCATGGCACCGGTGACGACCAGCCAGCGTCCCCGCACCCAGCTCAGCCAGCCGAGCGCGACGGCGGCTATCAGCAGGAAGCACACTGCCAGCAGCACGACCGCCGGCCAGCTCAGTGGCACCGCCTCACCCGGGTAGGCCTCGAGGCTGGTGCGGTACAGCGCCTGCGGCACGGCCAGCAGGAAGGAGACGGCGACGATCCCCCATGACAGGAGCGTCGGCCGGAACCGATACATGAGGTAGAACCCGATACCCCCGGTGAACAGCGGTGCGTAGTCGGTCATCAGCACGGTGTGGACGAGGTGACCGTCGGCCACCACAGCTTTGGCCACCGTCACCGCACCGAGCCACAGCACGCAGAAGGTGACCACTCGCCGGTAGGTCAACCCCCACCACACGACAAGCGAGAACAGCAGGTAGAACCGCAGCTCCGCCCACAAGGTCCAGTACACCTCGGCGACGGTCGACGCCCCGAGCGGCTCGTGGAACATGGTGAGGTTGACCAGCGTGTCGCCCAACCCGACGGGCTGCTCGACGTATGGCCAAACGGTCAGCACCACCGAGACGGCGACGACGGACACCCAGTACGCGGGATACAGGCGGACCGCGCGGGACAGCAGAAATGCCCCGACCCCGCGTCCCCAGCTACTCATGCAGATGACGAAGCCGCTGATCAGGAAGAACAGGTGGACACCCAGCCAGCCGTAGGCGGCGGTCTGATCCGGGAAGATCGTGTCGGCCCGCCGGTGCCAGACGCGGTCCAGGGTGGTGAAGTGGTACGCGACGACCGCCAACGCCGCCACGAACCGCAGGCCGTCGAGTACCTCGAGCCGAGGCCGACCCGTCGCGACCTCCCCGCTCACGCCGGCGCGTTCCGGCTCTTGACGGCTCCCCGGGACCGCGGCCGCCTCCCGTGCGGTCATCCACCCACCTCCATCCCCTACACGTGGGACGGCCGTGGATGGTTCTCCCCCGGCGCGCGGACGGACCGTCAGGCGAGACTGAACTTCTCGGCGTGCACCTGCGAGTTGGGCACGCGCAGCAAGCGAAGGGCACTCAGCACGGCCGCGGTCATGGCGGGCGGACCACAGACGTACACGTCACGGTTGGCGATGTCGGGGACCAGGTAACGAAGTCCGTCCGGCTCGAACGGCCGCACGCCGTCCCCGGTCCGGCCGGCGAGCAGGTGCAGCCGCCCGCCGTGGGCAGCAACGAGGTGCCGCACCTCGTTGAGCAGCACGGCGTCGTTCTCGCTGCGCACCCGGTAGAGCACGACGACGTCACCTCTCGGCTGCTCCTCCAGCAGGGCACGCACGGGCGTGATCCCCACCCCTCCGGCGATCAGCAGCGCGCCGGGCCGGGTTCGATGCAACGAGGTGAACGCCCCGTACGGGCCTTCCATGAACACGCGGGATCCCACCGGGACGCGCCGCAGGCCGGCGCTGGTGGCACCGACCGCCCTGGCGGTCAGGCGCAACGAACGGCCGTTGGGCGCCGCGGACAGCGAGAACGGGTTCGCCAGCCACCAGTGGTTGTGGCCGGGGAACCGCCAGATGAAGAACTGACCGGCCCTGGCCGGCAGCCGGTCGAGGTTGCGGCCGGTGACGTGCACCGACACCACGTCGTCCGACTCCGGCACCACGGCCGCGACCCGGAACCGGTGGTAGGCGTTTCGCCAGAGCGGCACGGCGATCCGCCCGACGACCAGGGCGCCGACGGCGAGGAGCCACAGGGCCCACCAGTAGGCGGTCGCGAACGGGGAGGACCTGAACGTCGTCGTCTCGAGGAGCTGGTGGACGAACACCAGCGCCAGCGCCAGGTACAGCAGCAGGTGCAGGCCGTGCCAGGTCTCGTACCGCAGCCGCCGCCGGACGTAGCGGGTGGAGACCGATGCGACCACCACGATGGTGGTGGCGGCGAGCATGCCCAGCAGGGAGGCCGGCACCCCGGCCGGCGCGAGGAACGTCTTCGCCACCGACGCGTTGTCCAGCGCCGCGTAGCCGAGCACGACCAGCGTGGCGTGGGTGAGGATCGTCCAGAACAGGGTGAAGCCGACCCACCGGTGCCACACCGTCAGGCGGTCCATGCCGATGCGGCGGTCCACCCACGACAGCCGGGCCACCAGCAGCAGCTGGACCATGATGATGAGGGCGGCGTGCAGGCCGAAGAACTTGGCGACGGTGAGGATCCCGTTCTTCCCGGCGCCCGCGGTGAAGAAAAGGATCTCGACGACCACCACGTTGACGATGACGAACGCCCACAACGCCCATCGCGCGGCGACGTTCGGCGGCACGGAGCCTCGCCGCTCCCGCTGGCTCGTCGCCACCATCGCCACCTCCGGTTCCGCTCGGCCATCGTCGTGGCCGGCGCCGGCAACGTCTCGACGACCAGGTCAAGTTTGGTCACCCAGTATGTACGGACCGGTCGTGCGGGCGGATCACCCGAACATCAGATCGCGGCAAAGAAGCCGGACGATGTCTCCCGGCCCGTAGCCGGGCCAGATCTCGCCAATCCGCCGGGTCGTGGCTGCCGGATGCTCTTGCCCCCGCGTGGCCACCGACACGGGCGGACCGGCGACGCCGCAAGCAGGAAGCTGGGCCGGCGAATCATGTGACGAACTTCCGCCGGGGGTCACTAGCATGTCGCCCATGGCTGTGGCTCGCTTGGCGATGGTGTCGCTCGACTGCGCGGAACCAGTGCCGCTCGCGAAGTTCTGGGCCGCGCTGCTCGACGGCACGGTAATCGTGAGCGACGACCAGGTATCCGCCGTGCAGACCGACGCGATCATGATCGCGACGATCCGGGTGCCGGACTACCGGCCGCCGACGTGGCCGGGCGGTGCCACACCCAAGCACATACACCTCGACCTCGCCGTGCTCGACCTCGACGAGACCGAGGCCGCGGCGCTGAAGCTGGGCGCCAGCAAGGCAGACGACCAGCCACAGCCCGACCAGTGGCGCGTCTACCTGGACCCTGCGGGCCACCCGTTCTGCCTCACGGCGAACATTCCGTTCACCGTCGGCTGACCCGAACCGCGGCGGTCGCTGCTCGGCGCGATACACCTTGTCGTTGAGATGGCACGACTGTCGCCCCTGGATCGGCTCCTCCGGCGGGGTAGGAAAGAGGTGCCTGGGGGCACTTCGGGAGGCTCGAAGTGGACAGACGGATCGGTGGCGCCGGCGGGGGTTCTGACCCCGGTCCGCGCAAGGGCGCGAGTGTCGTCGTCGCACGCTGAGCGGTATGTCGAATGCGTCACGCATTCCGTCGGTGACGTGCGAGAGTTCCTGACGCGCACGCCGTGCCGCGGCTCGACCGGATGCTTTTCGCCCTCGGGTGCTCGACGCCATCGCCGAGGTCCACCGGGCGCGGGCCGGTCGCGGCGGCCGCGATCGTCACGGCGACGGTGGCCGTCGCCAGCACCAGCCCGATCACCGGTACGAAGGCGCCGACGCCGAACACGAGCGTAGCCACGACGAAGCTCGTGAGCGCGGGCACGACAAGCGTCGCACCGAGCAGGACGGCTCCGGCGCCGCGGTTCCCGACCCGCCACACCGCGGTCGCCACGCCCAGCACGCCGACCAGCAGCAGCGGCCTCGATGCCGAGTCGACCATCAGGTACGGGTCGCGCATCCATGGCGCGAAGCTCTCCGGCGCCAGCATCAGCACCAGGTTCGGCACCGTGCACAACGCACCGAGGACCATCAGCACGGACCACGAACGCCGCGCACACCACCAGCAGCACCGGTGAGCGCGTCCCGACCGACCGGTGCCCGGCCTCCTGCGTATCGATCACAGTTCCCCCTCCGTGCCACGTCGAGTAACGCCCAGGGATCGTTCCCGAGTGGACGAACCAGGTCGGCCGGGTCGCGGCGGCCGATATCAGATCGCAACCAGGGCGCGAGGGCGAGCCGCACATTCGGCGCCGGCGGCAGGGCCGGGGCCGGGTCGTCGCCGAGATGTGGCGCGCCGTGCTGGCGGCGCGGTCAGCCGGCCAGGACGCCGAGCTCGTCGAGCAGGCCGCGGACCCGCCGCTCGATCTCGTCGCGGACAGGGCGGACGTCCTCGACGCTCTTGCCGGCCGGGTCGTCCAGCGTCCAGTCGAGGTAGCGCTTGCCGGGGAACACCGGGCACGCGTCGCCACAGCCCATGGTGATCACGACATCGGCGGCGCGGACGATCTCGTCGGTCCACGGCTTGGGGAACTCGCCGGAGATGTCGATGTCCCGCTCGGCCATCGCCGCGATCGCCGACGGGTTGACCTCGTAGCCGGGCTCGGAGCCACCGGACCAGGCCACCGCGCGGTCACCGGCGATGTGCCGGAAGAACCCGAGGGCCATCTGGCTGCGGCCGGCGTTGTGCACGCACAGGAACAGCACGGTCGGCTTGCCGTCGTGGTGGTGGCCCTCGACCCGAGCCAGGGCGTGCAGCCGCTGGCGGGCGAAGCGCTCGGCCAGCAGTGGCAGGAACCGCGGGATGGTGCTGCGCGCGGCGAACTGGTCGTAGCTGGTGTGCAGGAACTGTACGACGGTCTCCTGTCCGAACAACCCGTCGAACTCGGCCTGCAGGCGGGTCGCGGCCGTGCGCAACGCCAGCCGCTGGTCGATGCTCAGGTCCGGGGGGTGGGTGTCAGTCATCGCTTCCGCCATCGCTTGTGCCACCGCGGTGGACAGCTGGGACCAGCCGGTCGACCCGGTCGGCGAGGTCACGCAGCGCGAGGTCGAACGCGTCCGCGGTGCCGGGCCGGGCGGGGTCGGGCACGGACCAGTGCAGCCGGTCGGCGGCCTGGTCGCCGAGTTGCTCGTGGGCGTTGTCGCACACCGCGACCACCAGGTCGTCGGGCCGCAGTACCTCGCTGACGTGCGTGGTGCGGGCCCGGGACAGCGACAGTCCGTGTCCGCGGGCCGCCGCGGCAGCCAGCGGGTGGACCCGCTGCGCGGGCCGGGTGCCCGCCGACGCCGCCGGCACGGTGCTGCACCGCTTCCACAATGCGGCCGCCAGCTGCGAGCGCGCCGAGTTGTGCGTGCAGACGAACACCACGCGCGGCGCGCGCAACGCACCCACCGGCTCGAGTCCGGTCAACACGGCGGGGCGCAGCCGCAGGTAGGTGCGCCGGTGATCACCCTCCGAGCGGGAGCGCTCGAGCACGCCGGCTTGTTCGAGCAGCTTCAGGTGATGCGCCACCAGGTTGCTGGCCAGGCCAAGAGTCCGCCCGATCTCGCCCGGCGACGCATCACCCAGCAGCAGCTGGTCGACGATCGCCAACCGCGCGGGCTCGCCGAGCGCCGCGTGCAACCGCGCACGCGCCACGACCGACGAAGACCACTCAACGTTCATTGACTCAATGTTCGCTGACTGATTGCGTGGAAGTCAAGCCTGGAACAGGCCGATGACCCGAACGGTATTGACTTTCGTATACGACGCATGCATCGGTCCGCGCCGCGCTCGAAGGGCTGGCGGCCGAGCACGCGTCGGCGCTCGCCACCCGCACCCAGCTCGCCCAGCTCGAGGACCTCTACGACGCGATGGAGCGGGCGCTCGAACGCGACGACGAGCCCGAGCTCACCAAGCTGAACAGCCGGTTCCACGCCGCCGTCGCCGAGGCGAGCGGCAACACCTACCTGCAGGCCATGCTCGACAACATCCACGACGTGTTCGAGCGCTTCCGCGCCACCGCGTCGCCCAGCCCGCCCGCCGTGACGACGCGCACGCCGAGCACGGCGAGCTCATCCGCGCGCTGCGTGCCGGCGACCAGGAACAGGCGCGTGCGCTCGCCGAGCAGCACGTGCGCCGGGCGCTCGAGTTCCGGCGCGACCACGCCGAGCGCGCGACGACGGAGCAGCCGTGACTCCCGCCCGGGCGCTGCGACTGCGGGCGGCGCGGACCTGCGTGGCGCATCACCTCGCGTGCGCGCTGGCGGCCGGGGACCTGCCCTGGTGCGCGGCGGTGCGGGCGCTCGCGGTCGACGACCCACTGGGCGCGACGCTGCTCGGCGCTGGGCGACTGGTCCGGACCGAGGACGCGGCGCTCGTCAACGCGGTCCTCGGCCAGAGCACCTTCGCGGAGGACCTGCACCTGCCCAGCCTCGTCCATCCCGGCTCGGTGGTGATCCCCGCCGCGATGGCGCTCGCCGAGCAGTCCGCCTTGTCCGGCAAGGACTTCCTGTCAGCCGTCGTGGTCGGCTACGAGGTGGCGGCCACGCTCGGCACCGCGATGAAGACGGCGGAGTTCGCCGCGCGCGGCTTCCGGCCGACCGGGGTGTTCGGGCCCCTGGGGGCCGCGGCGGCGGCCGCCTATCTGTTGCGCCTCGACCGGTCGCAGACCATGTCCGCGCTGGGGATCGCGGCGAACATGGCGAGCGGCCTGCGCGAGTGGGCCCACGCCGGCAGCACCGACGTCTACGTCCACAATGGACTGGCCGCGCGGAACGGCCTGCTCGCCGCCGCGGGCGTCACCGGGCCGGCGTCCGCCCTGACCGGAGCGGCCGGGATGGCGGTGGCCTACTCCGGCGGCGCCGACGCCGCGCCGTTCGACGGGGAGTCGGTGGTGCGGCAGGTCCGGTTCAAGCGGCACCCCACCTGCAGCGCGGTCCAGACCGTGGCCGAGCTGGCGTTGTCCATGCGGCGCCCTGATCTGACGGCAGACCGGATCGCGTCGGTGACCGTCCACACGCACCACCACGGCAAGACCAACCCCGGCTCGTTCGACGGCGTCGGCCAGTTGTCCGTCGCGGACTACCTGGACCACGGGTCGGCGGCCGACCTCGCCCGCCGGGTCACGGTCGCCGAGGACCCGGACTACACCCGCGCCTACCCCCGTACCAGCGGTGCCCGCATCGACGTCACGCTGGTCGACGGGCGCGTGCGCACCGGCCGGCTCGCCGACGCGAGCCCGCTCACCGCGTCCGAGGTCGACGCGAACCTGCGCCGGCAGCTCCAAGCCGGCCGCGAGCCGGAGGCCGCGGCCACGGTGCTGCGCAGGCTGGACGAGCTGGCGTCACTGCCGAGCACGGCCACCCTCGCGGCGGCCCTCCGCCACGGAGTCGCGTGAGGATCGGCTGCCCCAAGCGATACACCGCCCCGAGATGGCGCTCCGCCGTAGACACCATATACCCGCATGGGGTATCAATACGAGCCATGACGACCTCCCCCGCAACCCGCCGGTTCACCCTCCACTACGTCGAGATGGTCGTGGCGATGCTGATAGGCATGCTCGTCCTCGGGCCGGTCTGGACGCTGGCCTTCGACGCGTTCGACGCCGCGGCGACGCTCGACCGCCCGGACGTGATGTCTATGTCGATGGCCACGAACATGGTCGTCGCGATGTCGCTGTGGATGTGGTTCCGCGGGCACACCGCGGCGCCGATCATCGAGATGGCCGTGGCGATGTACCTGCCGTTCGTGGTCCTGCTGGTCCCGCTGTGGCTCGGCGTGCTGTCCATCGGCGCGCTCATGACCATCGGCCACGTGGCGATGCTCGGCACGATGCTCTACGCCATGCTGCGCCACCGAGACGAGTACACCTGCCACCACCAGAACCGCCGGTTGCGGCGCCGGCCCGCCGAAGTCAACGCCGCCTAGGTGACTGGACCACCCCAGTGCCAGGTTGCCGTGCCAATGGGTCTCGTCGCGCCGGTCAGGCCGCACGAACGTGATACCCCGTTTCCTCCAGGGTGGTGGCCAGGTAGCGCGTGAGGCTCCAGCAGTAACCGGAGTGGCGGGCGCAGTACCCATAGCTCGCCCAGCCCGCCAGGTCGGAGCGTTTCACCGTCTCCCGGGAACTGCCGCACGGCAGGGGCATCGATCAACCGCAGTGGGTCAGCATGAGAAGGAACCTGGGTGGCCAGCAGTTGGACGGCCCGCAGGATCAACGGCGTGACCGCGATCAACCGCGGGTGATAGCCAGGCTGGTGCGGCAGATACAGGAACAGATACCCGAGCCGGCCGTAGGGCGAACCGCAGCCGATGATACTGGGACGGGAACCCCAACAGCACCTGGGCCACCCCGAGGCAGAGCAGTTCGGCGTCGGACAGCTTCGGACAGGCGGATCGCGGACAGGCGGATTCTTTTGTCATTCGACACGACCCCCTGTGTCCCCCCGGCGCCGACACCTGATCCTCCAGCGTCGGGATCAGCCGCTCCCGTGGGATGTCCTTCGGCGGTTCGTGTCGCGCACCCGCGGCGTGGTGATGGGCGCGCACCACCGTGGCATCGATCCCGACCGTCCACTCCGCACCGCACCGAACGGGCCAACCTCGCCCGCATGTCCACCAACATCGTGCACGAAACCCGGATAGTCGAAGTCCAACCCGCCGGTGGCGTACTTCCACCGCGCGTCGAACGCGAACCGGTCCACCGCCTCCCGGTCCGACAACCCCTCGATGCGTTGCAGCACGATCGTCACCGCCACGACCATCGCCGGCACCGACCGACGACCACATCCGTGAACAGGTCACCGACACGCCAACATAGTTAGCCACCCAAACACCAGTCACCTAGATGAGTGAGCCCCTCACAGACTCGCGGTTGGGTCAGAATGGTGGGGATGTTGGTTCGGGGTGGGTGATGGGTTCTGGTGTGTGGGGGTAGTGGAACCCGCAGGGTGAGACCCATTCCAGGATCCCGGCGCGTTTGATGATCTTCCAGCCGCCGAAGGTCTTGCCGCGGTGGTGGCTGCGGCAGGCGGGGTGCACGTTGTGTTCGTCGGTCGGCCCCACCGGGAACGGCTCGCGGTGCTCCAGGTCGCACTGCGCGGCGGGGCGGACACAGCCCGGCCCCGTGCAGGTCGGCATGGCGGCGTGGATGTGGTCGCGCAACGCTGCAGGTGGGGTGTAGCGCCGGCGCCCCACATCCAGGACACGGCCGGTGGCGGGTTCGGTCAGGATCCGCCGCCACGTCGCATCCGCCCGGTAGGCGAGGTCGACGGCTTGTTGGGCGGAGATGTCGCCGTAGCCGACCAGGTGCCCGGGGGTGTTGTCTACCGCCAACGCGGCGCGGGCCGGCAGCGTGACCTGCACGGTGATCTTCGCGTGTTCGAAGTCCTTACCCGCCAACAAGTCCAGGGCCACATCGGAGCGGAGTTGGTCCATCGTCCGCCCGTCCGCGCCGCCGGTGTCCCGGAGTTGGTGGGCGATCGCATCGACCCGTTTCGACGCGACCTGGACCCGTGCCGCCGACCCGTTGACGGTGAGCGCGGCGCACCCGTCCTCGGTCGGATAGTTGTCGAGCCGCCGCCGCGCCACCCGTTCTTCGTGCAAAGCCTGCAGGGCGTCGGCGTTCACCCGAGCCACGATCCGCCGCAACGCACGGCAGAGCTTGACGGCCGGCATGTCCTCGACCTGGTCGAGGATCTCCTCTTCCACGGTCGCGGTGTCCTCAAGCGACAACGGCAGGGTCGCATCGGCGATCTTCGCGGCTCGGTACGGATCGAACCGGCCCGCTTTCACCGCCGCCAACGTCCGCGGCAACCGAGTCGCCAACGTCACCGCAAGATCAAGACGCTGCTGCGCGGCGCGGACAGAGATCCGAAACAACGCGGCGACCTCCAGCGCATCGAACTCACTGCCACTGGCCGCCGCGAACAGGGCGAGTTGCTCCAGCAGCTGTCCCTCCACCCGCCAGGACACCCGCGCCAGCCCGAACGCCGTCGCCAACGGCACCGCCTCCGGGGAAGCGTCCTCGGGAAGATCGACAATCGGTTCGTACATGTGGTTGATTCTACCGGAGGTCGAGCGCAGTTTCCGTTGCGTGGCAAGGGTTTCACCCCATCGAGTCGGCACCCACCCACCGTGACCGCTCGCAGGCTCACTCAAGTCCACTCAGAAAAGATCTGTGAAGACGTACCGACACCGGCGATGAGAGCGCAACACCGGTAGGGCCGATGCCGCGCCGGCCGAGACCGGCCAAACCCAAGCGCGGTCGACGGCACGCTGATGTACTTCCCACACACCAACTCCAACCTGCGGGCATTCCGCCGGGGCGGCGCCGGTTCGTCCTCGTACCGGGCTGTACTCGGGCGGACCGGCAACGCCGCCAGCAGGAAGCTGGGCCGGCGAATCAGGTGACGAACTTCCGACGGGGGGCACTAGCCTCGGCCTTTCATGTGTCCGTGGGTTGATCTTGGTCTGAGTTTGTTGATCTTGCTGTGGGTGTTGGGCGGATATGGGCGTGATTGTGCCGCCGACCTGCTGTGGTGTCGGCCGCTTCGGGTTCTTTCGGGTCGTAGGGGCAGGGGTGTTCGGGTCAGGTGAAGGCGGCGCGGATCTTCAGCCAGCCTTCGGTGATGGCGTCGGCGTGTTTGCAGGTGTGGTCGATACGGAGCCGGATCTGTCGGGCGCCGCGGGTGATGCGGGCGGCGACGTGCAGTACGAGGTTGCGGAAGGTGGCGATCTCGGCGTGGGCCAGCGCTGGTGTGTCGGTGAAACCGAGGAGTTTGGCCCAGCACACCAGATCGGTGGCGGTCAGGAGGGTTTCCAGCCACGCGACGTTTTCCTCCCAGCCGCGGCAGGGAAGATTACGCAGGCCCGTGTTCTTGGCTTCGCGGATGCGGTCTTCCACGCGGGCGTGCTGACGGTGGTTGAGTTCCAGCCCGGCGCTCTGCCCCGCGATGACGCGGTCGGGAATGTCGGTGATGACCGCGGTGATCCGGTGTCCATCGGCATCGGTGAACGTCAGCTGGGCACCGGGATGGGGACGTTCAGCACGCAGGATCACCTTGGCACCCTCAGGCCACGCCGACAGCTCAAGCATGCCGGTGACCTCGACAACCCAGGCACCGTCCCGGATCCCGCCATCGGACTCGATCGCGGGTTCCCAGCATTGTTCGGGAACCTGATCGACAATGGCCTGGATGCGGGTGTCCACGGGGAACCCGAAGGAGAACCACACCCCACGATCCCGGCACGCTTGAGCGAAGGCGTGCGTGGCGCCGGCGGAGTCCGAGCGGGCCACCACCCGCACCGCGTCCGGATCTCCCGGCCGTGTCGTTGTTCGTGGCCGCGCATGCTCGGGCAGCGCGGACAACGCTTGCTTCAGCACCGCGACATGGTCGGCCGCCGTGTTCGACCCGGCGTTTCCCGCACGCAGCAGCCCTGCCAACGATTCCCCGCAGGAGACCTCCGGACGGTCCAGGAACGCCAGCAACGGGTGGAACCCGAACGTGCGTTTCCACGTCTTGGCCGCGTTCTCCTTGTCCTCGGAGTGCGAAATCGTGATCGTGGCGTCGAAATCGATCTGCAGCAACCCCGCCAGGTCCGGGCCCGCACCCGCGGCCCACGCACGTTCCCGTGCAGCCGCCCGCGCCGCACCCACCCCCGACAGATGCGCTTCGTCGATCCGGTCCAACATCCGCCAGGTGGTCGGCATGCCGGCCACCGGCCCGCACACCTCATGCCGGTCGCCGAACACCTCGACGTGGGAGACACAGTCCGCACCATCAGCGATCGCCACAGCCATATCCGCGAACACCCGCCCCGGCGCATGCACCCACAGACCGGCATACGTGTCCGCCAACGCCTCGGTCACCCCGTCCACCAACCCGGTGTCCTGGGCCAGCTCCCGCAACATCCCCACCCCAGCATGCGACACCACCCCGACACCATCCGCACTGACCTTCACCCGCCGCGACCGCCTGCTACGCTTCACCCGCGAAGTGCCTCTCTCGTTCGGCGACCTGGACTCTCGACAAGTCCCAGTTTCCCTTACCGGACAGGCACTTTCGCGTATTTACACCACGTGTCGGCCACCATCACATGAAAGACGCGGGCTAGCCATGGTCGGGCGTGCCGGCTCGCGCGGGTTTCGCCGTGGTCGTGAGCCGGAAGAGGTCCGGACGCGCGTAGTGCCCCACCACGTCGAGGTCGAGATACGCGCCGTCGAGCAGGTCCAGGTCGAGGTCGGCGACGAGCACCTCCCGCCGCTCGAACACGGGTCCGGCGAGGAAACGGCCGAACGGGTCGACGACGCAGCTCCCGCCGCGGATGACCACCGGGTCGGCGCCGAGCGGGAAGTCGGGCGGGTAGTCGGCCCGGACGGCGAACTGGGCGGCGGACAGTACGAAACAACGGCCCTCGACGCCGACGTGGCGCATGGTGGCCGCCCAGGTGTCCCGGCAGTCGACCGTCGGCGCGCAGTAGATCTGCACCCCTTGCCGGTAGAGCTCGGTCCGGTAGAGCGGCATGTAGTTCTCCCAGCAGATCGCCATGCCGACCCGGCCGAGATCGGTGTCGACCACCGCGACGTCGGCGGCGTCGCCCCGCCCCCAGATCAGGCGCTCGGTACCGGTGGGCACGAGCTTGCGGTGATGGCCGAGCAACGTGCCGTCCGGAGCGATCACCAGTGCCGTGCAGTACAGCGTGTGCCCGGCCCGCTCGATGACACCGACCACGACATGGGCCCGATGCCTGGCGACGGTCGCGCGGATCTCGTCGAACGTGGCACCGGGGATGTCGACAGCCGACCTGCGGTACCGGGCGAACAACGCGCGTCCGTCGTCGGTGCGTTCGCCGACCGTGGCCCCGAACGTCGCGCCCTTCGGGTACCCACCGATGAAGGCCTCCGGGAACACCACCAACTCCGCGCCGCCGGCCGCGGACTCGGCAAGCAGTGTCTCGAAGCGACGCAGCGTCTCCGGGAGGTCGAACAGGCTCGGCGCGGACTGAACCACCGCGACGCGACGGGTACTCACGGCGTCACCACCTCGACGGTCGACGGAGACTGCCCGCGCTCTCGGCGAGCGAGCTCGGCGGCTCTGCGCAACGACTCCGCGGCGCGTGCCGGATGGTCGCGCTGATCGACCAGCCGGTCGGCGACCGCCACGGACCGCTGCGCGACCGCGAGGGCCTGCTCGGCCCGGCCCAGATCGGCCAGCCGCTCGGCCAGCTCGACGAGCATCGTCGTGAGGCCGGGCAGCGCGGTGTCCGGATATGTCTCGATGCGTCCCTCGTAGGCCTCGACGAGGCTTTCCGCGAGGAGCACCGGGAACTCGCCGAGTGCCGTCGTGCCTGGCGGTATGGCTTCCAGCAGCTCCGCGGGTAGGGCGGCGTTCTCGGCCAGCGTGGTCAGCGCCTCGGCCAGCGGGGCGGGATATCCGCCGACCAACGCCGCGTCGACCGCCGCCGGCGAGACGCCGGGTAGCACCGGACAGCAGCTCGGTCAGGCAGGCTCGCAGGCCCGGGCGCGTGGCCGCGGCGCGCGCCAGGACGGTGAGTGCCCGCCGGTCCTGCTCCTCCGCCGTCTCCATCAGCATGCCCATCAGGAACCGGGGGTTGACGACTGCGGCGATCAGCTCCTCCGCCAACGGATCCGGAAGCGACTCGTCCCAGTACCGTGACTGCCCGGACCCGACAGGTGGGTACAGGTCACGCAGCCACCGGGCGGCCCGGAGCCGGACATCGGCATCCCGCAGTGCCGGAATGTGCCCGAGCGCGGCGACGGCCGCATCCTCGTCGGCGGCGCCGCACAGGATGGCGGTGGCCACCGCGCCTTCCACCGCGTCCGCGGGCAGCTCCAGCCCGTGCTCGTCCGAAGAACGCCGCGAGTAGGCCAGCTCGTGACGGACGAGCAGGTCTGCTGCCTGCCCGGTCCCGCCAAGCAGACCGGCCAGTACCGACCTCTGGAGCGCGCCCGGGGGTCGTGGCGCGTCCGTGAGTCCTAACAGGACATCCTGGTCCGGTGGCGAGCAGCGAAATCCCATGGCGGTCAGCGCGGCCGCGTAGTCGTGCGCGACGTCCCAGGCCGCGCTGTCCAGCGGTGCGAGCTCCTCACTGGTGTCCACTTCGGACCGCAGCCCGTCCCACCATCCGTCTCGCGTGCGGGCGAGCAACAGTACGCGAGACGGGCCGGCGCTCGCCGCGTGCACGACCCGAGCCACTTGCTCCTGACGGGTTTCGGCGTCGTCCACGACCACCAGCAGCGGCCGGCGCCCACTCGCCGGTCGGCGGGCGTCGGCCGCCAGGAGCTCGACGTCCCACTCCCCTGTCGCGGCGAGCCGATCTGCCAGCTCGAGCACGAGGCGGGACTTGCCCACCCCGGCCGGCCCCGACACGAGGTGGGTTCGCGCCCCGGTGCCCGCGCACCACGCGGTGAGCCGCTCCAGCTCCGCGGCCCGCGAGCGGAACCGCGCGGTCCGTGCTCGCGCCCGCAGCAGCTGACTGGGTCTCGGGACGCGTGCGGAGGTGCCGGCTCCTGTCCGAACGTCCGGCGCCGGCCCGGCACCGGAGCGGGCCGCGCGGGGCGGCAACTGCCCGACGATGCGTGGAAGAGCCTCGCTGAGCGGATCCCGGATGATCTCGGTCGCGATGCCGTCGTAGGGGGTGGGATCCCAGTTGACGATGACCAACGTCGCCCCGGCGTGAACCGCGCTCGCGCACAGGGAGCCCGCCGGTTCGACCATGAGCGTCGTCCCGACGGCGAGCACGAGATCGCAGGTCGTCACGGCCTGCTCGGCGCGGGCGAACACCGCAGGGGACATGGTCTGCCCGAACATGGTGCTCGCGGTCTTCAGGATCCCACCGCACCGCAGGCAATGCGGCACGGCCTCGCCGGCGTCGACTCGCGCCAACGCCTCCGCCGTCGACGACCGGTGTCCACGCTCGACACAGATGACGTCGTGCATCGTCCCGTGCAGCTCGATCACCTGATCCGCCGGCGTGCCCGCACGCTGGTGCAGCCCGTCGGTGTTCTGGGTCACGACCGTCGTGTCGATGTCCGAGCTCGCCAAGCTCGCCACCGCGAGATGGCCGGCGTTGGGTTCGGCCCGCCAGACCGGGTGCTCATGCCGCGACTTCCAGTAGCGGCCGCGGAGCTCGGGATCAGCGAGGAACGCCTGGTAGGTGTACTTCTTCTGCGCCCCCGGGCTCAGTGTCCATACTCCCGAAGGACCACGGAAGTCCTGGATGCCCGAGTCGGTCGAGACTCCCGCACCGCTGAGCACCACCAACCTCCGCACCCCGTGAGCCCACTCCGGAGTCCCGGACGACATCGGTACGGGAACATGTGGAGACATCAGCGCTCCCTCCCGGTGCGCGCCGTTCTCGTCGCGCCCGCGGCGGCGGTGACGACGAGCAGCACCGCCAGCCACTGGACCGGACCGAGGATCTCGCCGAGCACGACCAGGCCGACGAGCGCGGCGACCGCGGGCTCCAGGCTCATCAGCACCCCGAACACCTTCGGCGGCATCCGGCGCAGCGCCTCGAGCTCCAGTGAGTACGGGATGACCGACGAGAGTAGCGCCACCCCGAGCCCGACGACGAGCACCCACGGCTCGAGCAGCGCCGTGCCGCTGTCGAGGATCCCGACCGGCGCGGCGACCATCGCCGCCAAGGCCATGCCGAGCGCGAGGCCGCCGCCGTCGGTGGTGTGCCGGCCGAGCGCCGCGCTGAGCAGGATGTAGCAGGCCCAGCAGGCCGCCGCCGCGAGCGCGAACAGGATGCCGGCCAGGGGCAGCTCGCCGCGGCCCTCGGTCAACAGCGCCACCCCGCCTGCGGCGAGCAGCGCCCACACGCCGTCCAACAGGCGGCGCGAGCCGCCGATCGCCACCGCGAGCGGCCCGAGGAACTCGATCGTCACCACGATGCCGAGCGGAGCTTTCGCCAACGCCAGGTAGAAGCACAGGTTCATGGCGCCGAGGACCAGGCCGTAGCCGACGACCACCGCCCACGCGCGCCGCCCCATTCGAAACGACGGCCGCCACACCACGAGCAGCACCAGCGCGGCGAAGAACAACCGCAGCGCGACGGCCCCCGCACTGCCGACCGCGCCGAACAGCTGCTTGGCGAGCGCCGCGCCGACCTGGACGCTGACGATGCCGGCCAGCACCTGCGCGGGCGGCGGCACCGCGCCGAGCGCCCGCCCGGCCAGCGCGGTCAGGCTGACCCGCGGAAGTGAGCCGGGCCCGACCCGGTCGACGTGCATGGTGGCCATGCCCGCATACTCCGCGACACCCCCGACAACCGTCGCGCGGTTTCCAGATCCTGGGATGCCGGCAACTGCTGGCCGCGGCGCCGGCCAGGCGAACCCGCCACGCTCTGACCTGCGGAGGAACGAGCTTCCCGGCGGCGACGTCCCAGTCTGTGACGTACCGTGCCGGGGAAATCGAAGATCAGCTGACGGAAGCCGCCCTGACCGCGGCCGATCCGACGTTCTCCACGTTGGTGGGCCACCCGGAGCACGGCGGCACGCAGGCCGGATTCACGGAGATCCACTCGCTGCATCACCAGATCTCCGGCAAAGTTGAACTAGAGGTTTGTGCGGTGGCGCTCGACGCGATCAGGAAGCGCTTCGGTGCGCATCCTGGAGAGGTACTTCTCCGCACCGTGAACACGGTCCGCGGCTGGGTTCACCTGATGAGGCTATTGATCATGCCCTGGCGCCATGCCCTACGTTCGACACAGCTGAACGGAAGGAACCCGCATGGCGCACACCCCCGCCCGGAGCCCCGCCGGCACCGTCATCCGCTGGGCGAGCTGAGGCGCGCATGAACGTCAAGAAGGCCCTCGTCCTCATCGCGGCCGCCGTCCTCGTCTACACCCTGATCGCCCACCCGACCCAACTGGGCGACGGCGTGCAGGCCGTGATCGGCTGGATCACCGGAGGCATCCAGGCGATCGTCGCCTTCCTGCGGAGCATCGTCACGTAGCGGCTCACCTGTCGGGGTGGCCGCGAAGGTTGGCGTGGTGGGCTCGGCGGACAAGATCGAGTTCAGCCTGCTGGGCCCGGTGGGGGCAGGCTGGGCGACGCGCCACTGGACCCCGGGCCGCGCAAGCAGCGGCTGGTGGCGGCCGCGTTGCTGCTCGAGGCGAACCGGACGGTGTCCACCGAGCGGCTGGTGGATCTCACCTGGCCGGACTCGCCGCCGCGCTCGGCGCGCACGGCCATCCACGGGCGGATCTCGCGGCTGCGGGCCACGCTCGCCGCGGCGGACGGTGCTCGCCGCGGGGTGGCACTGGTCAGCGAGGGATCGGGGTACGCACTGCGGACCGACCCTGGCCTGGTCGACGCGCACCGGTTCACCGAGCTGCTCGGCCAAGCCCGCGCGGCGCACACCGACGAGCTGGCGGCAAGCCTGTACGACCAGGCGTTGCGGTTGTGGCGCGGGCCCGCGCTCGACGGGGTGGCGACCGGGGACGTGCGCCGGGAGCCGTGCGGCAGCCTCGAGGAGGGCGACGCGCTCACGCCGCCCACCCGGGCGCGGCCGGCGGCACCCGCCGGCGTGCCCGCCCACCTCCCGGCCGCGGCGGCCGGGTTCACCGGGCGCGTCGCAGACGTGCGGCGGCTCATCGGGCTGCTCGCCGACCGCGACGCGGCGGCGATGCCGGTCGCCGTCGTCTGCGGGCCCGCAGGCGTGGGCAAGAGCGCCCTTGTCGTCCACTGTGGACATCAGGTCGCCGGCCGGTACCCCGACGGCCAGCTGTACGTGAACCTGTGGTTACGACCTCGGGGCGCCGGTGTGGCCGGCGGACGCGCTCGCCCGGTTCCTCGGCGCTCTCGGCGTGCCGCCCGCGCGGATCCCGATGGACCAGGACGAGGCGGTCCTCACGTACCGGTCGCTGCTGGCCGGTCGCCGGGTCCTCGTCGTCCTCGGCAGGCTGACCGACGCGGCGCGCCACCTGACCGACGCGCTGACCGTCTTCCGCGAGATCGACCACCTGTCCGGGCAGGCCGGCGTGCTGGACAGCCTGGCAGGCGTGCATGCCGACGCCGGGCGCCATGAGCAGGCGGCGGAGCTTGCGGCGGAGGCGCTGCGGCTGGCCCGGCAGACCGACAGCCGCCGGATCGAGGCGGCGGCCCTCAACACGCTCGGGCTCGTGCACCGCGGCCTGGCCGACCCGCACGCGGCGCTCGCCCGGCACAGCGAGGCGCTCGCCGTCGCCACCGAGGTCGGGCACGTCCACGCACGGCTCGAGGCGCTCATCGGGCGGGCGCGCACGCCCACCTCGGCGCGTACCCGGAAGCCGAGCGCCGGGCCCGGCAGGCACTCGCGCTCGCCCGAGACACCGGGCACGGCATGCTCGAAGGCCACGCCCGCACCGTCCTGGCCGCGACCGCGCTGGCCCGCGGCGAGCGGCTCGCCCGGGAGGCGCTGGCCGTCCACCGCGAGACGGGCTGCCTGCTCGGCGCCGCGCGCACCCTTCGCGTGCTCGGCGAGGCCCGCCGGAGCACGCACGGGACCGCACTCCCCTACTGGTCCGAGGCGCTCGCCCTGTTCACCGAGTTCGGCACCCCGGAGGCCGACGAGCCGCGCGGCCGCATCGCGTGCTCGTGACGTCCGTGCCCCGGAACGCCGCTCGGGCAAGGTCGCGCGGTCGGGAGTCGGGGCTCGCCCGCGCGCCCTCGGAGGTGCCCCTTCGTGCCGCTGGTGATGTCCGCCCATGGGTAGCTTCAGAAGTCGTGCACGCGTAACTCCCCGTGCGTGCCACGACAACGAGGTGGAACGACAGAGGTGGAACGACAATGGACGCAGCGGTAGCGGCCGCGATCACCGCGGTTCCGTTCGCGGACGCCGGAACGGCCGAACAGTGGTTCACCGCAGTGTGCCAGACCCGCGATCAGTGCGGTGCGGACGCCGGGTGGGACCAGTTCGCCGCCGAGCTGGCCGAGCGCGCCAAGGCGGACGGGTTCGGCGACGAGATCGTCGAGCGGTTCACCCGGCACCTGACCGACCTCGACCCTGATCCGGTGGCCACCATCGGGCGCATGCGGGATCTCGCCGATCAGCTGCCGGCGCACTACCAGGAGCTCACCGCGGCCGAGGATCCCACCGCGGCGTCGGCGGAGCAGCACGACGACCAGCAGTGGCAGGCATTCCTCGTCGCGCACGGTCCACAGTGGAACGGAAGCGAAGAGACCTGGACGCAGTTCGACCAGTGGTTCCGCTACGAGGCGGACCAGCGCGGGCTCGCCGTTCCGGCGGGCCGGTTCATCGACCACCTCGCGGCCCAGCCCGACAAGGTGGCCGTGTTCGCCCAGTACGGCGTAACGATCGCCGGCACCGGGCCGAGCGACGAGGAAGCTCCGGCACCCGACGTCAGCGTCTATCCGGAGATCACGGCCGGCGAGTCCGGCGCGTGGGTCGACTACCTCGACGCCATGTTGCGCAGCAAGGGCTTCTGAGCACAGGAGGTACTACCGATGGCAGAGTTCGATGAGGCCCTGAAGAGCCGCCTGCTGGCGTACCAGAAGGCGCAGGGGCTCGCCGAGGACGGGGTGGTCGGCGCCAAGACGTGGACGCGGCTCGCCGACGGCGGGACCGCCACGGGCGAGGTCGAGAAGGGCAAGGAGGGCGGGGCGGGCAAGGCGTCCGCGGTCGTCGACGCCCCGCCGATCTCGTTCACCGCGGAGAGCTACCCGCTCTTCCACAAGATCGTCCAGACCTGCACGGACGAGCAGGGGTTCAAGGACTTTCTGCGGGACGAGATCGACGTCGACCTGGACGAGCTCATCCGCAACATCGACGCCGTTCTCGAGAGCTGACCCCGCCCGACCACGCCCGCGATTGGATGGCACGACATGGATCGCTACGGAGACAAGACCGAGAAGAGGAAGGAAAAGGGGAAGGAGAAGGGAGACCCCCTCGACCCGGCGCAGGAGCCGGCAGTGGACAGGGGCGCCCTGCGGGAGATGGAGCGGGCGGCGAAGGAGACCATCGCCGAGGCGAACGTCGAGATCGACCAGGCGAAGATGGACATCGCCAGGACGACGGACCAGATCAGGTCCGCGACGTCCCAGTTGGAGACGGCGCAGTACGACGAGGCCTCGTACTGGGAGGACAAGGATCCCGGCAGTACCGAACGAGGCTCGCACAAGACGTTCACCGCGTCCACGAGCTTCTGGATGGGCAAGGACTGGACCCCCGAGGAGAAGCGCAAGCTCCGGGCGATCAGGGTCGCCCTCGTCGGCGGCACGCTGACCGTCGGGACCATCGTCGCCAGCTCGCTGAACGTCGCCTCCGCGAGCCACGGCGTCGACGCGGCGGACGCACGGTTCAACGCCGACAACAACACGGTCAACGACGAGCTCGCGGCCACCGCCGAGTACGGTTTCGACTCGGCGGTCACCGCGCTGTACAACTCGGCCTACACCTACTGTGCCGTGGTGCTCGGCGGAGTCGTGATGTACTACGACACCTGCGCGAAGCACGCCGAGAACATCAAGGCACTCAACGAACCGGAGGCCGGCAAGCGCCGGGAGACGGCGGACAAGTACCTCCAGGCGTTGCAGCGGAGGCTGGCGGCCGAGATGGAGCGGCTGAACACCGCGCTGGCCGCCCGTGCGGAGGCGCGGCGACTCCGTGCGGAGGCCCGGGACGCCATCAAAGCGTTGGACGGGCAGTCCTCGCGCCAGTGAGCGGGCCGCGGTGGTCACCGGCGTCGGTTGTGGACAGTGCCACCGGGCCGCGGCTCCCGGCCGACCGACCCGGCGGCGGGCGTGTCTGCTCAGAAGCCGAGGCGTTCCGCGGTTCGCCGGCTCACCGCCTCCAGGTCCGCGGGTGGGAGTCCGGCGGCCGCCAGCTTCTGGCGCGCGGCGGCCGGCGTGAGGAAGGGCGCGTGCGTGCCGACCAGCAGGCGGCGTGCCCCGTGTGCGGCCACGGCACGCCTCAGCACGTCCGGTTCCTCGGCCAACGACAGGTCCGCGCACACCGACTCGGCCGAGGCGGTGAGGACGGCGGAAAGCTCGCCCGCCCGGGCGCCGGCCACGACCATCGGGACCGCCGGGACCACCAGAGCCAGGCGTATCGCGTCGTCGACGTCGACCTCGCCCAGGCGCAGCCCCTTCGGCAGGTTGCGGGGGTCGGCCACCCGCATCTGGAGGACCAGCACCAGGCCGAGGGACCCGCAGGTCCGCTTGAGCCCACCCGCGTCAGCGGCTCGGTATCCGTGGCTTCCCGGGGAGATCCGCACCGCCGGGCATCCCTGGCGCCGGTAGCGGTCCAGGTGGGCGGTCACGTTCGCCCACCTGGGGTCGACGATGGGGATCGGGCGGAAGAAAGGCGAGCGCACCAGCTCGTCGTTGGCGGCCGGGTCGGAACCGAACAGCCCGGCCATGGGCGAGACACCCGCACCGGTCACCCCCTCGCGCCGCAGGAGGGCCTCGACGGCCTCGGGTGTCGACAGCGGCCTTGCGACGAGCGGTCCGGGGCCGACGAAGCAGCTGACATCGATCACGAGGCGGCCAGCCGCCGGTAGACGCGCAGGGCGTTCTCCCGGAGCACGAGCCGGCGTTCGGGCTCGCCGAGCCGGGTGCCGAGCACCTTGGCCAGAGCCGTTGCCGGGTCGCGGATCGGCGCGTCCGAGCCGAAGATCACCCGCTCCGCTCCCAGCTGGGCGACCGCGTGGTCGACCTCACCCAGGACGGGGTCACCGCCGCTCGTGTCGACCACGATGTTCGGGTGCGGACCGATCTCCGCCACCCCACGCTTGCCCGCCCCGCCGAGATGGGCCATCTGGATCCGCAGGTCGGGATGCCGCCGGGCCAGCTCGGCGACATCGGCCGGGGTGGACTCGCCCGGCGTCGCGCCGACCGTCTTGTACCAGGCGTGCTGGAGCAGCGGCACCCCGAGCTCGCACATCCGCTCGACGAGCGGGTCGAGCCGGATGTCGTTGGCACGCACCGCTATCCACAGCTTCACCCCGACGAACCGGCCGTCCGCCACGTGCCGGTTCAGCTCGTCCAGCGACGCGCGCGGGTGCTCGGGCGACAGGTACACGACCCCAGCGAGCGCGGCCGGGAACCGGGCGATGGCCGCGGTCGTGATCTCGTTGGCCGCGCGCAGCTCGGCCGGGCCCGGGTGGTCGAGCAGGCTCCTGGTGCCCAATGTGGACACCAGGCTCCGGCCGATGCCCACCTCGGCCGAGGTCGCGACGAGGTCAGCCGCGAGGTCCTCGGTGCGCCACGGCCGGAAACCGCTCCCGAGATGAGCGTGCGCGTCGATGGCGGCCGGGTCCGAGGTCACCGGACATCAATACCACCTCACCTCGAGCAGGACTCCACCCTGGACGTAGAACTTGCTCGCGCCGGGGGACACCGCGGCGAAGCTCGTCTTGTAGTTCGGGCCCGAGTCGACCAGCGTGTCCGGGTCGATCCGGCGGGTCGTGCCGTTGGTCGTGTAGATCGCGTTGTCACCGGGGTCGTAGGCCATGTTCACCGCGCGCGGCTGGAAGTTCGTCACCGTGTCCCAGTTGTAGGCGAACTCCTGCACCGACCGTGTCATGGCGCCCGTCGCGGGATCGAGCTCGAAGATCGTCCCGTACGTCTGGCCGAAGAGCCGGCCCTGCCCGTCGAACGTCAGCCCGCCGACCCCGTCCTCATCGGGCAGCGGCGTGGACCGCCACAGCACGTCGCCGGACGTCGCGTCCATGGCGAACACCTGCCCGGGGTGCTTGGACGCGTCGACGTTGCAGCAGCCCAGCGACCCGCCGTAGAGCACACCGTCGCGGTAGGTCAGCGCGGAGATCTGGTTCGCTCCCGTGACCAGACCCGAGCTCCAGGTCCGGTGCTCGCCGGTCGCCGGGTCGTACAGCGTGACGGCCCCGTTGGCCTGGCTGTTCTTCGGCGACGTGCCGATCGCCAGGTACTGGCCGGCGCTGATCACGGTCCACGGCCGTTCCTGTCCGTCGGCCTTGAGGTCGAACAGCTGCTTCGGGTTCGTGGCGCCGTAGGGCTGCGCGGGGTCGTACTCCCACAGCTGCGCGTTGGGGTAGACCCCGAAGTACATCTTCCCGTTGTGCGCGCTCATCCCCTCGATCTGGTGGGCGAACGGGTACGCGGTCCACGTCGTGGTCGCCGGGTCGTACGCGGCCAGGCCGCCCTGGAAGTAGCCACCCGCGTAGATCCGGCCGTCCGGCCCCTTCGCGAGCGACCGGGGCCCGGTCGGCGTGCCGACCAGGCCGTCGAGGTGGGTGAAGGTGCCCTTCTTCGTCACGGTGTCGTAGTGCCACAGGTCGCCGCCTCCGGTGGCACCGATGACGGTCTCGTGCCTGGTCCTCGGATCGACGACCCTGGCCAGGCCCTTGCCGGCGCCGAGGCCGCCCTTGTCGGCCTGCTCGGGCCCGCCCATGAAGCCGGTCCCGGTCAGGACACCGCGCTTCGGGTCGTACTGCTTGAGCTCACCGGAGTCGAGGAGGTACACCCGGCCGCGGTGGTCGGCGCCGGTGATCGTCTGGCCCATGTAGCCCGGGATCTGGTGCTCCCACCTCAGGGTCTTCAGGTTGAGCACCCAGCCGACGTTGGCGGTCGTGCCGCCCGCGAAGAGGACGTACAGGTACCCGCCCTCGTCCTCCATCTGGTAGGCGTACTTGTCCGTCGGCATGCCCGCCGGCGCGGGGATCTGGACGCGCCGCCCGCTGCTCGGGTCCACCTGCCACAGGCCGACGGTCGAGCCGAGACCCGCGTAGATCTTGCCCTTCGCGTACTCGACGGACCGCACATACCCGTAGGTCGCGCCCCAGTCCCCGTAGTCGCGATACTCGCGGGTCTTCGGGTCCCACGAGAAGAGCCTGCCGCCGGGCAGTGGCGCCGGCCCGAAGAACTCGCTCGTCCCGAAGTAGAAGACGCCCTTGTCGTCGGCGTCCCCCTCCCAGGTGAAGCTCGTCCGCGGGGACGGCCGGCCCAGGTCCTCGACCGCCTCGGCACGCCAGGGAAGCCGGTACACGTGGCCGAAGCCGTACGTGCTGACGAAGACCGTGCCCCGCTTGTCGACGGACACCCCCCAGGCGCCCTGGGCGCCCGTGTCCGGCGGGTTCTCGGTCGAGTCGGGGTTCGGGACGTAGAGCGGGATCATGCGCATGACCTTCGCGGTCAACGCGTTGATCTCCGCGAGGTAGGCGGGTTTGCCGCTGACCGCGAGATACGTCCGCACGGAGCCGTCGGGCATTCGCGCGGTCTCCCCACCGGCCGCTGTCGTCGAGTACAGCGGGATCGTGCCGCGGTTCCACCACTGCGGAGCGGCCGCCGAGGCCGCGGGAGGGAGCAGGGCCAGCCCGACCAACAGCGCGGTGAGCGCGACGACAACCCGTCGAAGACCAGTCCAGCTGACCATGGTGCGCTCCGTTCGGAATTACGGCCTCGCCCGTAATTCCGGAACGATAGGTCGACGGCTCCGAACCGTCAAGGTCACCTCGGCAGATGGCGACCGCGCCACGGGTGGAAGGCCGGGGGGACCGCGTCGAGCGCGACCACGTCGCCGCCGTTCTCCTCGGACCAGGCGATGGCGATGAGCGCCAGCTCGCACTCCACGAGCTCCCGGCCCGGCCGCCGGTCCGAGTCCGGCGTGGTCAGCCGGGTCATCACGTTCCGGAGCAGGGCCGGGTAGAACGCCTCCGCCACCGGCTCGATCCTCGGGAGGTCGGGCACGGTGGCCGCGAAACCGCCCGCGACCGCGGCTGCCGACACCGACACCCGGATCTCCGCGCCGGAGACGTGGTGGATCACGCCCTCGACCGATCGCTCGCCCGCCACGCCGCGCGCTCCCACCAGGCCCGGCCCGAGCACCGCGGTGGCCAGCGCGACCGCGTGGACGCCGTAGTAGAACGGGTGCCCGCCGCACGTCACCTCGACCACCGTGCGTCCGGGCCGCCGGGCGGCGACGGCCTCCGGGGCGACCCGCAGCGCCGACCCGCCGTCGACGCGGGCCGAACCGTCGGCCAGCGCGGCGATCTCCCGCAGCTCCCCGGCCGTCCCGGCCATCGGCTTGTCGACGAAGACCGGCACGTCCCGAGCGGCGAGCGCCGCCAGCCGGCCCATGCGTTCGTCCCAGTCCGCGCCGAGGAGCATGACGACGTCGCAGGCGTCCGCCAGCTCGGCCAGGCTGCCGACGACGACCGCGGGGTGCTCCCGGACGAAGGCCCGCGCCCGTGCCTCGTCCGGCTCCAGCACCGCGTGCACCGGCATGCCCAGCTCGGCGAGGAGCGGCGCGAAGATCCCCGGGTGCGAGGTCGACAGGTCGACCATCCCGACCCGGGTCACGGGCCTGGCGGCACGGCGACGGCGCGAGTGAGGACCGCCTCCGCCGCCGCGACGAACAGCCGGCGCTCCCGCTCCGCGGACGGCGCCGATCCCGGATCGTGGCAGAGCCGCCGCGGAAGGCGTCCTTCCCAGCCGGCCAGCCAGGCCATGCGCTGGACGTAGAAGTCGACGGGCGCCCGGAACACCAACGCCGCCAACACGTCCAGGACCCCCGATGTCCGGACGAAGTCCGAGTGGCGCTCCTCGGTCCACGCCCTGACCACGTCCACGGTGACCCGGGGCAGCGCCGCGGCGATGCCGACGAGGGCGGCATCGGCACCCCACATGAGCGACGGGCCGAACATCCGGTCCTCGCCGGTGAAGAGAATCGCCTCGGCACGCTCGGCCCGGCAGCCGGTGAGGATGTCCTGGCACGCGACCGCGTCGTCGAGCACCGCCACCTTGAGGCCCAGCACGCCCTCGGTGGCGACGAGCCTGCGCGCGAGATCGGCGGAGTAGCACTGACCGCTCGCGCCTTCGTAGAGGACGAAGGCGATGACCGGGAGCCCCGACGCGCGAGCCACCAGCGCGTGGAGTCCGGGAACGTCCGGATGCGCGCCGCGCGGCACCGGGTAGACCAGCAGCGCGTCGGCCCCGGCCGCGGCCGTCTCCTCCCCCGCGCGAGCCAGCGCCCGCTCCACCGAGGCGGGCGAGTCGCCGCCCTGGCCCGCCAGGCCGACCCCGGCGACGACCGGCACGTCGACGGCCTCCCGGACCGCACGGACAACGGCCCCTCGCGCGTCATCGGAGAGGTGGAGACCGCGGCCGGTGTGGGCGCCGACGGCCAGGGCGCCGACTCCGTCCAGCACCAGTGAGGCCGCATAAGGCCCCGCCGCATCGACGGCAGGAGTGCCCGACGCGTCGAACGGCGTCAGCATGGCGGCCGTCACCGAATGGCGCAGGGCCTCGAGCGGACCCGTGTTCGTGGCGAGTGACACGCCGCGATTCTGTCATCAGCGTCCAGCCGAGGATGCGCGCTGACCGGCGCGTGCGGCGGTCGCGGCGGCTCGCCGCCGTTTAGGATGTGCGGCACCAGATCGTCGTCACGCGCATGGACGGAGCAGGATCTCGCATGGTCACCGTTGGGGTCGTCGGGCCGCGAGATCTGGTGACGTCGACCCGCAAGGTCGTGGGATCCATGCCTGGCGTCACGACCGTCGCTCTCCCCTACCGCACGGAGACGCAGACCGTGGAGGTCGTCCGCGGCGCTCCCGGTGAGGTCGACGCCTGGCTGTTCACCGGGGTCGTGCCCTACGAGGTGGCGTCCGGGGCAGGCCTGCTCGACCGGCCGGCGAGCTTCGTCAACTACACCGGGGCTCCCCTGCTCACCGCGATGATCCACCTCCTCAAGGAGGGCCACGACCCGTCCTCGTTCAGCATCGACATCCTCGACGTCGGTCAGGTGGACGAGACCCTGAAGGAGGCGGGCATCGCCACCTCCGGCGCGCACGTCCTCCCCTACCGCCGCGGCCTGACCGCCGCGGACATCGTCGAGTTCCACCAGGAACGCGCGGCGGAGGGGGTCGGCGTCGCCATCACGTGTCTTCGCTCCGCCTACGACGTGCTGCGGACCGAGACGACGGCGATCCGCCTCGCGCCCTCGATCCACTCGGTCAGGTACGCGATGCAGCAGCTACTCGTGGCCTTCGGCGAGGCACGTTCGGACGACGCGCAGGTGGCGGTCGGCCTGTGCGAGGTCGATGCCGCGGCCGAAGGGGACCTTCGGCGCGAGGCCAGCGGCCTCGGCGGAACCGTTGTGGCGCAGCGCGATGGCCGGTTCTTCATCTTCACCACCCGAGGACCGCTCGAGGTCGCGACGTCCGGCTTCACGGAGCTCCCGCTCGTCGCGAAGCTCGGGGCGGCCCACGGCACGATCCGGGTGGGGTTCGGCGTCGGCGGATCCGCCGCCGAGGCGGCGGCGCTGGCTCGCCGTGCTCTCGGCCGCGCCGGCCGGCTCGGCAAGGAGGCGGCCGTCGTCTCCATGCGCAACGACATCGACCTCACGTTGTCGGGCACCTCCCTGCGGTCGCTGCGCCGCCCCTCGCTGTCGTTGCTCAGCGAGCGGGCCGGCTTGTCGAAGGCCACCCTCGTCAGGCTTCAGGAGATGCTCGCCGCGCAGGACGACGCGACAGTCACCACGCGCACGGTCGCCGCCGCCCTGAGCGTTCAGCAACGCACGGCCCGGCGGGTCCTCAACCGCCTCGAGCGCGCCGGTGCCGCCCAGTCGACCGGACGGCAGGGACTTGGCGGCAGTGGACGGCCTCTCGTCACCTATCACCTGTACCTCTGAGCCGCGCTTGACTTCACTTCTCGCCGGATGCCAAGGTTAATTACGGTCCATTCCATAATTCGCCACGAGGGGTGTCATGTTGACCGCAGGTCGAGCACGCCTGGCCGTTGACGGCGGGCCGCCGGTCCGTCGTGGTCCGCTGACACCCAGGCAGCCCTTTCCCGAGGAGGCCGTCCGGCTGGCGACGGAGGCGATCCGCTCCGGCTCCCTCTTCGGGGTCGGTGGAGTCCTCACGGAGCGCTTCGAGACCGAGTTCGCCGCGTTCTACGGTGCGGACCACGCGGTGACCGTCTCGTCCGGCACAGCCGCGATCCACACCGCGCTCGCGGCGCTCGACCCGAGCCCCGGGGCCGAGGTCGTCACGGCCCCGATCACCGACGCAGGCAGCGTTCTGCCCATCCTCTACCAGGGATGCGTCCCGGTGTTCGCGGACGTGGCGGACCACCTGGGGATGGACCCGCGCGCCGTCGAGGCGTGCGTCACCGATCGCACCGTCGCGATCCTCGCCGTCCACCCGTTCGGGGGTGCCACCGATGCGCGTGCTCTCCGCGCCATCGCTGATCGGCATGGCGTCGCGCTGCTCGAGGACTGCAGCCAAGCGCACGGCACGCGCTACGACGGCACGTTCCTGGGCCGGTACGGACACATCGGCATGTACTCGCTGCAACAGTCCAAGCAGATGACCGCGGGCGAGGGAGGGGTCTGCGTCACCGACGACGATCGGCTCGCGTCGGAGATGCGACTGTTCCGCGACAAGGGCTGGGACCGTGCCGGCGGCGGGTCACGCGGCTACCCGCGACTGGGCCTCAACTACCGGGCCAGCGAGCTCGTGGCCGCGGTGGCCCTGCCCCAGCTGGCCACGCTCGACAGCGTGCTCGCCAGGAGACGGAGCTCCGCCGCACTCTTGGACGCGGCGGTCGACAAAGCCCCGGGCGTCACCCGATGGAACCCGCTGGCCGGCTGCGACGCCTCCTACTGGTGCTATCCGTTCTTCGTTCCGAGCGGGGACACGGCGAGGTGGGGCGAGGCACTGGCGGCGGAGGGCGTGCCCACGACTCCGGGATATATCGGCGAACCCATCTACGCGTGCATGGCGGCGCTGCAGGGCGGCGGCACGTTCGGCACGAGCGACTACCCCCTGGATCGCGCCTACCCGCCCGACCTGTGCCCTCGCGCCCGCGATGCGCTGACCCGGCTGATGGTCTTCTGGCTGCACGAGGATCTCACCGGGGACGACGTGTCCGACGTCGGAGCCGCGATCATCAAGGTGGCGACGGCGTTCGCCCACCAGCCCTGAGTTCCGGTCCGGTCAAGGCAGCGGTTCTCGCACGACGCCGGCGATGACCGAGGTCACGACCTTGTGGACGGCTTCGGCCTCCGGCGGGGCGCCTCTTCGGTCGGCGAACAGCAGGTGTCCGGTCCCGATCAGCGTGGGAGCGAGCGCGTCGACCTCGGCGTCGGCGGCGATGCGGCCCAGCTCGCGCTCTGCGGTGAGGTAGGAGCCGATCATGACCGTAGCTTCCGTCAGGACCGGGACGCCGGCCGGCCAGGCCTGGCGCAGCCGGGCGCGCAGCTCGTCCCGGAAGGTGACGAGGGCGACGATCGCCACCGCGACCGACCCGAACAGGGCCGTCAGCGCGTCGGTGAGGTTGCCGGCGACGGTGCCGGTTCCGGCGGACTCGCGCAGGGCGGCGGCCTGGGCGTCCATCCGGTCGACGCGGTCGAGCACGAAGTCGGCGAGGAAGGCGTCGAAGTCGGCGAAGTGGCGGTGCAGGACGCCCTTGGCGCAGCCTGCCTCCGTGGTGACCGCACGGCTGGTCAGCCCGCTCGGCCCGGCCCGGAGCAGGACGCGATCGGCGGCGTCGAACAGCTGCTCGCGCACGTCGCGGATGGCCACCCCGGTCGGCACCGCGCCTCCTCCATTCCCACGCCAGGCCCCACCCGGTTGCCGAGTGGGCATGTGCCCACTGTACCGCCGAGGCAGTCACGCCCTTCCGAGCACGAGCCTCATCAACACCGACAGGTAGCGGAGTCGTTCGGCTCGGACGCCGAACGCTACGACCGGGCCCGGCCCCGCTATCCCGAAGCCATGGTGGACCGGATCGTGGCCGCCGGCCCCGGGCCCGACGTCCTCGACGTCGGCTGCGGCACCGGCACAGCGGCCCGGCAGTTCCACGCGGCCGGCTGCAAGGTACTGGGCGTCGAGCCCGACGCGCGGATGGCTGACTTCGCGCGGCGCAGCGGGGTCGAGGTCGAGGTGGCGACGTTCGAAGCCTGGGACCCCGCCGGCCGGGAGTTCGACGCGGTCATCGCCGGTACGGCCTGGCACTGGGTGGACCCGGTCGCCGGAGCGGCCAAGGCGGCACAGGTGCTGCGGCCCGGCGGCCGGCTCGCGCCTTTCCACCACGTGTTCCAGCTTCCGTCCGACGTGGCGGACGCCTTCGCCACGGTCTACCAGCGGGTGGTGCCCGACTCGCCGTTCAACCTCCAGCCGACGAGGCAAGCGCTGGACGCGTACCAGGTGCTGTTCACCAAGATCGCCGACGGGATCCGAGAGGTGGGCGGCTTCAGCGACCCGGAGCAGTGGCGATTCGACTGGGAGCAGTCCTACACCCGGGACGCGTGGCTGGACCAGATGCCAACCCATGGCAGCCTCACCCAACTCCCGTCGGACAAGCTGGCGGAGGTGCTGGAGGACGTCGGGGCCGCCATCGACGCGATGGGGGGCAGCTTCACCATGCCGTACGCCACGGTGGCGGTCACCGCGGCACGAACCGAGGCAGCCTGACCGGGCACTCCGGACGCCTCCACGACGAGGCGGGCGGCACGCGAAACATGGCTCCGCCACCGCGGTCGTCGCGGCGTGAGAGTGGCGGCAGGGCCGGGGAAACGGCCTGGCGCGCAAGGGTTCTCACCGGGATTGGTGGACGATCCGGACGAGATCGTCTACCACGTGTCGGTTCGGTGCCGAGGCTGTGCCAGCAACCTGAACCGTGCCGGACCGGTGGGTGCGGTGCGCCGTCAAGTCACCGATATCGCGCTGGCAGTGGCCACAGTGGACTCGGCATCGGTTGCGTCAGCCAGCCGTAGCCGGCCAGGTGACCCGGTTTGTCGTCCACACCCGACGCGGTCGTGGCCGGCAGGGTGAGCCGGACCTGGATCTTGGCGTGCTCGAACCCCTTGCCCGCCAGACAGTCCGACGCCACGTCACAGGTGATC
>NZ_WHTD01000089.1 GCF_009379765.1 Actinophytocola sp.
CGTCACCGGCATCTACCGCAACACCAACCGACCCACCTACGACGACCAAACCCGCCACCAAACCACCACCGCCACCCACACCAACCCACCCAACCTACAAACACTACTCAACGGCAACGACACCTGGACGGTCAGCTGAGCCTGCGCACGACCAGGTCGACCACGCGGGACGCGTCGACGTCGACGCACACGTCGACCAGCGGCCGGTTCTGCCACGCGGGCGGGGTCGCGTCGTCGGTGTCGCCGAGGTTGGGCCACGTCTTGCCGCGGCTGAAACCCTGGGTCTCCACCCGGATCGGCCACGCCTCGGCCACGCCTCGGTGCGGAAGGCCGTCGGGTCGATCAGGTACGCGACCTCGCTCGGGTCGTGCGTGTAGATCCCGTCGAGGCCGTTGGTGCGCTCCATGAACGCGCGGTACAGCGGGAGCGCGCGGGCGAGATGCCGCCCGGCGGGTGTGTCCGCGGCGGTGATCCGGTCGAGGTCAGCGCCGCGCAGGTTGGCCTTGTGCGTGACGTCGAGGCCCACCATCGTGACCGGCCACCGGGCGCCGAACACCACGTCGGCCGCCTCCGGGTCGTTCAGCATGTTCGCCTCGGCGGCCGGGGTCGCGTTGCCCGGCACCAGCGCGTTGCCGCCCATCACCACGACCTGGTCGACGAGCGTGTCGAGGTCCGGGCGCAACCGCAGGGCGAGCGCGAGGTTGGTCAGTGGGCCGACCGCGAGGATCGTCACCTCGCCGGGATGCTCGGCGACGGTCCGGCACAGGAACTCGGCCGCGCTCTCCGCAACCGGCTCGCGGGTGGGTGCCGGCAGCTCGCCGCCGTCACCCATGCCGTCCGTGCCGTGGATGTGCGGGATCGCGCCGAGGTAGGTCGACGCGACCGGATCGGTTGCGCCGCGGGCGACCGGCACGTCCGGCCGGTCCGCGACGTCCAGCAGGATCAGGGCGTTGCGGGTTGCGACGGCGGTCGCGCAGTTGCCGAACACGGTGGTGAGCCCGAGCAGGTCGAGCTCCGGGGAGGCCGCCGCGAGGAAGATCGCTACCGCGTCATCGATGCCGGGGTCGGTGTCGACGATCAGCTTCCGCGGCACCGGCTCAGCTCTTGGCGGTGGCGCGCTTGTGGTTCCAGGCGTTGAAGCCGGCGCGGGTCGCGTCCTCGGCACTCTTGAACCACACGTCGGCCTTGGTGCGGCCGAAGTAGGGCGACTCGGCGGTGTGGAAGAGCTTCGAGGACCGCTTGCCCTTGACGGTGAACTCGTCGCCCGGGGCACCGCCGTCGGCCAGCGGCTTGGCGGAGCCCGGACCGAACGGGCCGCTCTCGTCCGCGGTGGGCTCCTGCGCGGCGGCGGGCTCCTCCGGCGCCGGGTCGCCGTCGGTGGCCAGGTCGGCTTCCTCCGCGGCCTTCTTCGCTTCGGCGGTGGCCTCGGCGGCCTTCGCGAGCGCGGCGTCGGCGTCGGCCTTGCCGTCGGTGGGCTCGGCCGGCTTCTCGGCGGCGGCGTCCTCAGTGGCGTCCTCTGCGGAGGGCGCCTCCTGGCGGGCGACCGCGTCGTCCAGCGTGTTGATCGCGGGGCCGGCCGGCGGCTCGTCCTCGGGCTCGGCCGGCTTCTCGGCGGCCTCGGCCGGCTCGTCCGCCGTGGCGGGCGCCTCGGTGAGCTCGGCGTCGACCTTCGCGGACTCGGCCGCTTCGGTCTTCGCGGGCTCGGTCGCGGCCGGCGTCTCAGCGGCCGGTGTCGGCGTCGTCTGCGCTGCGGACGACGTGCGCTTCCCGAACAGTCGCTTCAACCAATTCACGGCGCCTGCCTCCTAGCGAATGGCGGTCTCCGGCTGAGTCACGATCACCGATGTGGCGGCAACAATAGGGCAACGGGTGACAGCGCTTGTTGCCGGCGTCACTCTCGGCGCAATGCGCGGTTACCGGCTCAGCCGACCGGGCGGAATCCGACCCGTTCGGCGTCCGCCGGAGTCTTGAACCACACCTCGGCCACGGTGCGGCCGAACTGCGGAGACTCCGGCGTGCAGTAGCGCAACGCGCTCACGCTGGCCTTGATCGTGAAGTCGGGCGACGGCGACGCACCGCCCGGCAGCGGCATCGCCGAGCCGGGACCGAACGGGCCGCGGCCGTTGCCGTCACGCACCCGGTGCGGGGGCGGCGGCACCGCGGGCGCGTCGCCGGCGGGCACGATCGGCTCGAACAGCGACCGGGTCGGCTCACTACTGCTGCTGGTGGTGGTGGTGCTGCTGGTGCTCACCGCGCTCGCGGCGGCAGGCTCGACGGGCGACGCCGGTGAGGTCGTCTGGACCCCGAACGGCGTGCGGCTCGGCGGCTTGCTCGGCACGCGCTTGGGTAATGGGCTCTTCGCTGGATCGGGTTGACCAGTGACCCCCGGCATGTCCGTGGGCTCCTCGGCACCCAGATGACTCAGGTCGCGGGAGGCGGGACGCCTCCCCCGGGCGGACACCACCTCGGTCTGCGACTCGGTGGTGTGTGCGGGCATGACCTCGGTCTGGCCGTGCGCACCGTGCGCCGCAGCGGTCCCCGTTGACTCAGGCTCCGGCGTCAGCAGCGAGGTTACCTCCGCCGCCCCACCGAACAGGTCCTCCGACTCGCCGGGCGCCGCATCCGGCTGGGACACCGGCAGAGACACCAGCGGGGACTCGACGGTCTGCTCCGCCGGGCGCTGCGCGTCCTCCTCGGCGAGGTCGTCCACGAGCGCGTCCGCCGGCTCGTCGGCCAGCGCGTGCGCCGGTGCGGACTCGGTCTTGCCGGCCTCGTCGATCTGCCGGATCAGCTCACCCGGGATCGGGTGGGTGCGCTGGGTGAAGACCGTGCCGCCGTCGTCCGGCTCGTCGCCCTCGACCCGGGCGAGATCGTCGACCAGGCGGACGTCGATCTCACCGGGGTCGGGTTCGCGGAGCTCGGTGGTGTGCCGCGGCTCGCCCGACTCCTCGTCACGGTCGTGGCCGAACCAACCACTGGTGTCCTGCTCCGCCGGCACCTCGGGCGGCGCCTCGAGCGCCGAGCTGAGTGAGCCGGAGCCGACGTTGAGGTACTGGGTGGCCGCGGCGTACGGGCCGTCGGCCAGCTCGGTGTCGGTGGTGTCGGTCTCGGGGGGCGCGATCAGACCGCCGCCGACGAGGAGGTCGCTGCGCATGCCGGCCGGCTGCAGCCCGCTCGCCGACCGCTCGCCAGGGGCTTCGCTGCCGGACAGCGCGTACGCCCTGGTGAGCGGTTCGCCGTCGTCCTCGTGCCCGGCCCCGGCCAGCGCGCGGCGGGTCTCGAGCTCCTCCGCGTCGAGATGCCGACGGCGGGACTCGGGGCGCTCGGGGCGCTCGGGGCGCTCGGGCTGCCGGCGCGCCCGGGCGGCCAGCTCGGACTCCAGCTCACCGACCTGTCTGCGGGCCGGGAGGGCCACCAGAGCCCAGCAGAGCAGCGCTCCGAGCAGGAAGGCCAGCGAGCTCCACAACCAGACCTGCCCAAAGATCGGCATGGGTTTACTCCCTCCGCGCGCCACCGCGACGCATGCAAGCGGTGCTCAGGCTACTGCGGTCGGTGTGACCGCCAGCATCAGCCGGTCGGTTGGGCAACTGCGACACGCTGGGTGACCACGGAGCCATTGCTCACCGGGTACGGGCTACCACGTAGCGCGCCAGCATGTCCAGTGCCTCTCTCGCGGGGCATTCGGGCAGCGACACCAGCTCGGCGCGGGCGCGGTCGGCGTACTCGGTGAGCGTGCGAACGGCCTGCTCGAGGCCGGGTGACTTCCGGAGCAGGGTCAACGCCTCGTCGACGAGATCGTCGTCGGTGATCGGGGCGGCGAGCAGCTCGCGCAGCCGGGGGTCGGGTTCGCCGCCGGTGTAGGCCGGTGACAGAGCGTAGAGCATCGGAAGGGTGAGGACGCCCTCCCGGAGGTCGGTGCCCGGGGTCTTGCCGGACTCGTCGGCCGGTGACGCGATGTCGATGATGTCGTCCGAGATCTGGAAGGCCGTGCCGATCAGCTCGCCGAAGCGGTGCAGCGCCTCGACGTGCTCGGCCGGCGCGCCGGAGAACATGCCGCCGTAGCGGCCGGCGGTGGCGATGAGCGAGCCGGTCTTCTGTCCGATGACGGCCAGGTAGTGGACGACGGGGTCGTCGCCGTCGATCGGCCCGACGGTCTCGCGCATCTGGCCGGTGACGAGCTCGCCCATGGTCTCGGCGATGATGCGTGCCGCGTTGCTGCCGAGGTCGGCGACGAGCCCGGAGGCGTGCGCGAAGAGGAAGTCACCGGTGAGGATGGCGATGGTGTTGTCCCAGCGCGCGTTGACGCTCTCCTCGCCCCGGCGCATGGTGGCCTCGTCCATGACGTCGTCGTGGTAGAGCGTGGCCAGGTGGACGAGCTCCACCGCGGCGGCCGCGGTGATCACCTCGTCGGTCACCCGCCCGGAGACGGTGGCGGACAGCAGGGTGAAGAGCGGGCGGAAGCGTTTGCCACCGGCCTTGACCAGGTGCGTCGCCGCCTCGTCGACGAACTGGACATCGCTGCGCACGACGGTGCGCAGGAGCTCCTCGACCTTGACCATCCCGTCGGTCACGGACTCGACGAGCTCGGGATCTGCCCGGTCGAGCCCGAGCGAGGCAGGCAGCCGCGGCACGGCTGGGTCGGCTGTCACGTCGGCATCGCTCCCCACTCGAACTCCTGAGGTCTCAGCCTAATATCCGGGGGATTCGGCCACGCCACGAGAGCCGCCCCGGGTGGTGCTGCTCACCCGAGTGACTCGCGGGTCCGGAACGGGGGACTCGCGGGTCCTGGGCGTTGGACTCGCGAGCTTGGCACAGCCTCGCACTGACCAACGCAACCTTAGGGGACCGTGACGGCACCCAGCCACCAACCACCGGAGGTCCGCACCATCTGCTGGAACGCAACCAACACTTAAAATCCCGGGGAGGCGGACTAGCTAGCGGAGGGCGAAGTTGCCGGCGTTCGCCCAGTCGAGGGCGAATGCGGGGATCAGGCCCAGCAGCAACGTCACCACCACGCCCAGGGTGATCGCGGCCGTCGTGAAGGCGCCGGGCACCGTCACCGTGGGGCCGTCCGGGGCGGGCTCGCTGAAGTACATCAGCACGATCACCCGCAGGTAGAAGAACGCCGCCACCGCGGACGCCACCAGGGCCACGACCACCAGCGGCGCCATGCCGTCCGACAGCGCCGCCGAGAACACCACGAACTTGCCGATGAAGCCCGACGTCAGCGGGATGCCCGCCAACGCCAGCAACAGGAACGTGAAGACCCCGGCCACCAGTGGCGACCGTTTGGCGAGGCCCGCCCACTGCGACAGGTGCGAGGCCTCGCCGTCGGCGTCGCGGACCAGCGAGATCACGCCGAACGTCGCCACCGTCGTGAAGCCGTAGGCCAGCAGGTAGAACAGCGTCGACGAGACACCCTGCGGGGTCAGCACGATCGCGCCGATCAGCAGGAAGCCGGCGTGCGCCACCGACGAGTACGCGATCATCCGCTTGATGTCGGTCTGGGTGAGACCGAGCACCGCGCCGATCACCATCGACACGATCGCGACGCCCCACAGGACACCGCGCCACTCCCAGCTCGTCGACTCCAGACCCACCGACAGCACCCGCAGGATCCCGCCGAACGCCGCGACCTTCGTGCACGCCGCCATGAACGCCGTGATCGGGGTCGGCGCGCCCTGGTACACGTCCGGGGTCCACGCGTGGAACGGACCGACGGACCCCTTGAACAGCAGCCCCACGATCAGCAGCGCCATGCCGGCGAACAGCAACGTGTCGGAGCGGTCCGAGCCGGCCGCGGCGTCCGCGATGTCCGCGAGCCGCACCGAGCCCGCGTAGCCGTACAGCAGCGCCAAGCCGTACAGGAAGAACGCCGAGGCGAACGCGCCGAGCAGGAAGTACTTGACCGCCGCCTCCTGCGACAGCAGCCGCCGGCGCCGGGCCAGCCCGCACATCAGGTACAGCGGCAGGCTCAGCACCTCGAGCGCCACGAACATCGTCAGCAGGTCGTTGGCCGAGCAGAAGACCATCATGCCGCCGAGCGCGAACAGCGTCAGCGGGAAGACCTCGGTCTGCATCTGGAACCGCGCGCCGTCGCGGCGGTTGGGGTGCGCGCCGAGCCGTTGCTCGCGGTCCTGCACGGTGCCCGGCCTGATCGCCGCCTGCGCCACGAACGCGCCGCCCGGCTCGACCGAGCGGTCCGCGATCATCAGCACCGCGCCCAGCGCCAGCGCCAGCAGCGTGCCCCACAGGAACAGCGCCGGCCGGTCGACCGCGATCGTGCTGGCGAGGGTCAGCACACCCTGGGCGGGCGCGTCCGTCACGTAGACCGTCAGCGCGAGGCCCGCGCCGACCAGCGCCAGCAGGGTGAGGAACACCTGCGCCGACCAACGCTGGTGGCGCGGCAGGAACGCCTCGATCAGGACCCCGACGCACGCGGCGCCGAGGATGATCAGCATCGGCAGGATCGCCGGGTAGTTGATCGGCGCGAGTGTTTCCTTCCCCGGCGCGTCCTGGGCGAGCGTGAGCGCAGAAGCCAGTGCGGACAACTCAGTTGCCTCCGTCCGGGAACACAGAGCTCAATGTGGCCTCGACCGACGGGGTGATCACGTCGAGCACCGGCGCCGGGTAGAACCCGATGCCCACCACCAGGACCAGCAGCGGGGCGAGCACGAGCTTCTCCCGGCCGGACAGGTCGCGGACCGCCTTCCTGGCGCCCACCTCGGGCGCCATCACGGTGCCCGGCCCGCCGGCCACGCCGCCGACGCTCGAGCCTGCGAGCAGCTCTTCGGTGACGAGCGCGTTGCCACGCACGGGCCCGTGGAACACCCGCTGGTAGAGCCACAGCACGTACAGCGCGGCGAGGATCATGCCGACCGTGCCCAGGATCGTGTACACCGGCTCGCGGCCGTAGGAGCCGACCAGCACCAGGAACTCGCTGATGAACGAGTTCGTGCCGGGCAGCGACAGCGAGGCGAGACCGGCGACCAGGAACGTCCCGGCCAGCACCGGGGTCAGCTTGGCCATACCGCCGTAGTCCGAGATGAGCGAGGAGCCGCCCCGCGCGATCACCAGGCCGATCACCAGGATCAGCATCCCGGTGGAGATCGAGTGGTTGAGCATGTACGACACCGCGCCGACCTGCGACTGCGACGTGAACGCGAAGATGCCCAGCGCGATGAACCCGAAGTGCGCGATCGACACGTAGGCGATGAACCGCTTCATGTTCGCCTGCCCCGAGGCCAGCAACGCGCCGTAGAGGATGCCGACGACCGCGAGCACCAGCACCAGCGGCGCCAGCGTCGTGCTCGCGTCGGGGAACATCGGCAGCAGGTAGCGCAGGAACCCGAAGGTCCCGACCTTGTCCAGCACGGCGACCAGCAGTACGGCGACGCCGATCGGCGCCTCGGCGGTGGCGTCCGGCAGCCAGGTGTGCAGCGGCACCAGCGGCGCCTTGATCGCGAAGGCGATGAAGAACCCGAAGAACAGCCAGACCTGTGTGGACAGTGGAGCGTCCGAGACGACCTGGACCAGGGTGGCCCAGTCGAAGGTCCCCCTGCCGAGTTCGTCGGAGGCGAGCGAGTAGCACGCGATCACCGACGCGAGCATGATCATGCCGCCGAGGAAGGAGTACAGGAAGAACTTCACCGCGGCGTACTGCCTGCGCGGCCCGCCGTAGGAGCCGATCAGGAAGTACATCGGGATCAGCATGACCTCGAACAGCACGTAGAACAGGAACACGTCGGTCGCCGCGAACACGCCGATCGTGATCGCCTGCTGCAGCAGGATCAGCGACAGGAACCCGCCGGCGCTGCGCTCGGCCGGCAGCTTCTCCGCCCAGCCCGCGCCGATCACCAGCGGCACCAGCAGGCCGATCACCGCGATCATCACCAGCGCGATGCCGTCGATGCCGAACGACAGGTGCACGCCGAACGCCGGGATCCAGTCCACCGAGAAGCTCTGCTGGAGCCGCTCCCCCGCCGGGTCGTAGGCGATCCAGGACACGATCGCGACCACGAACTCGACGACCGAGAAGCCGAGCGCGGTCTGCTTGGCGAGCTTGTCGTTGTCCCGCAGGAACGCCACCACGACGGCGCCGACCAGCGGGATCAGGAGAAGCGCGACGAGCAGGGCCGCCGAAGATGTGGAGGTCATGACTCCCCCTGTGTCAGAGCCGTGTGCGTCCCGACCGCACCCAAGGGGAACGGAACGCGAACCGGCCACAAGTACGTGATCAACAGCAACGTCTTATCCCAACGAAACCAACACAAAAAATTCCGGGGAGGCGGAACAGTGCTCATGCGTACCTCACCGCCAAGAACGCGACCAGGACCAGGATCGAGCCGCTCAGCATGCCCGCCGCGTAGGAGCGCACGAACCCGGTCTGCAAGCGGCGCATCCGTCCGGAACTGCCGCCGAGCGCGGCGGCGATGCCGTTCACCAGCCCGTCAACTCCCTTGTTGTCCACGTAGACGAGCGCGCGGGCGAGCCAGGTGCCCGGCCGGGCGACCAGAGTCTCGTTGAGCGCGTTGCCGTACAGGTCCTTGCGGGCCGCGCGGACCGGGAAGGACACCGGATCCGGCTTGGCCACCGGGACGTCCCGGCGAGCCACGACCAGGTACGCGATCAGCACGCCGAGCAGCGACAGGCCGATGGTCAGCCACGGGATGAGGCTGTGGTCGAGGACCGTGTGCTCGGCCTCCCGCAGTGCGCCCAGCGACGGCGAGAGCCACTCGGCGAGCATGTCGCCGCTGGCGAAGAACCAGCCGGCGCCGACCGAGCCGATCGCCAGGACGACCATCGGCACCCACATGACCGCGGGCGACTCGTGCGGGTGGAAGTCGCGCCCGGCTTCCGAAGACCCGCTTGCGGGGTCGAGCATCGGCACCGAAGACCCGCTTGCGGGGTCGAGCATCGGCACCGAAGACCCGCTTGCGGGGTCGAGCATCGGTGCCGACTTCAGCTCCTTCCAGCGCTTCTTGCCGAAGAAGGTCATCAGCATCAGCCTGGTCATGTAGAAGGCGGTCAGTCCGGCGGCCAGCAGCGCCGCGCCGCCGAACACCCAGCCGCGCCAACCCTCCTCGCCGAACGCCGCCTCGATGATCGCGTCCTTGGAGAAGAAGCCGGAGAACGGCGGAATGCCGATCAGTGCGAGGTAGCCGAGGCCGAACGTCGCGAAGGTGATCGGCATGATCCGCGCCAGCCCGCCGTACTTGCGCATGTCGACCTCGTCGTTCATGGCATGCATGACCGACCCGGCGCCGAGGAACAGCCCGGCCTTGAAGAAGCCGTGCGTGAGCAGGTGCATGATGCCGAGCGCGAACCCGAACGGGCCGAGGCCCACGGCCAGCATCATGTAGCCGATCTGGCTGACCGTGGAGTACGCGAGGACCTTCTTGATGTCGTCATACGCGCAGCCGATGATCGCTCCGATCAGCAGCGTCACCGCGCCGATGATCACGACGACGAGCCGGCCGTCCTCGCTCTGCATGTAGATCGGGTTGGCCCTGGCGACCAGGTACACGCCGGCGGTGACCATCGTCGCCGCGTGGATCAGGGCCGAGACCGGGGTCGGGCCCTCCATCGCGTCGGGCAACCACGCCTGCAGCGGGAACTGGCCGGACTTGCCGCAGGCGCCGAGCAGGAGCAGCAGCGTCAGCGCGGTGAGGGTGGCGGGCGAGAGCTGGTCGAGGCTCGAGAAGACCTCGGTGTACTGGGTGGTGCCCAGCTCGGCGAACATGATGAAGATCGCGAGCGCCAGGCCGACGTCGCCGACCCGGTTCATCAGGAACGCCTTCTTGGCCGCGGTGGCCGCGGACGGGCGGTTGGTGTACCAGCCGATGAGCAGGTACGACGCGAGGCCCACGCCCTCCCAGCCGAGGTAGAGCGTCACGAACCCGTTGCCCAGCACGAGGATCAGCATCGCGGCGACGAACAGGTTGAAGTACCCGAAGAAGCGGCTCCGGTCGGGGTCCTCGGCCATGTAGCCGATCGAGTAGATGTGGATCAGCGCGCCGACGCCGGTGATCAGCAGCACGAAGCTGATCGACAGCGGGTCGATCCGCATGCCGAACTCGACCTGCAGCTGGTCGACGGGGATCCAGTCGAACATCGAGACGTTCTGGACCCGCTCGCCCTCCGCCATGCCGGTGCTGGAGAACAACAGCAGCAGGCCGTAGCCGAAGGACGCGACGACCGTCAGGCAGCCGAGCAGGTGGCCCCACGCGTCGGTGCGCTTGCCGCCGAGCAGCAGCACGGCCGCACCGATCACGGGGAACAGCACCAGCAGCCACGCCGAGCCGGCGAGGCCCGAGCCTTCGGTGACCTCGGCGACCTGCTGCGCCGCCAGGTGAGTACCAGTCACGGGCTTCCCCTCAGTACTTCAGCAGGTTGGAGTCGTCGACCGAGGCCGAGCGGCGGGTACGGAAGATCGACATGATGATCGCGAGGCCGACCACGACCTCGGCGGCGGCGACCACCATCACGAAGAACGCCATGATCTGGCCGTCCAGCGAGCCGTTGATGCGCGCGAAGGTGACCAGCGTGAGGTTCACCGCGTTCAGCATCAGCTCGATGCACATGAACACCACGATGGCGTTGCGCCGCACCAGCACGCCGACCGCGCCGATCGTGAACAGCAGCGCGGAGAGCAGCAGGTAGACGGTCGGGGTCACTGTTCCGCCTCCCCGGAGTTTTCCCGCGTGGTCGCGTTGAGTTGACACTGCTGATTTGGCCAGGTGTCCGTGGCCGGCTTGCGTCCCGTTCCCCTTAGGCGCGGTTGGGAGGTCCGTTGCTTTGACACAAAACGTGTCATGACGACTCGCCTTCTCGAGAGGACGGATTCAGCGAGCGCGAGTCGGCCGCCGGCGGGGCGACGGTGGTGCGGTCGGGGTCGAACTCGTCGGCCGGGACCGACTCGATCAACCGGGACAGCGACTCCGGCGCGATCGAGCCGTCCGGCAGCAGCGCCGGGGTGGCCACCGAGGTTGAGGTGGCGAACACACCGGGACCGGGCAGCGGCGACGGGCGGTCGTGCTCGCCGCGGAAGCGGGCCTCGACCAGCTCGCGCTGGGTCTTGCGGCCACGGGTGTGCCGGTCGACGTAGCCGAGCACCATCGCGCCGACCGCGGCGGTGATCAGCAGCGCGGAGGTGAGCTCGAAGGGGAACAGCCAGTCGGTGAAGATCGACCGGCCGATGTTCTCCACGTTCCCGTTGCCGCCGTTGGCCTCGTCGCCGGTCAGCCCGACCGGGGTGACCTCGGTGAGCGAGCGGGCCAGCGCGGCGACCACCAGCGCGGCGAGGCCGACGCCGAGCACGGTGGCGGCGAACCGCTGCCCGCGCAGCACCTCGACCACCGAGTCGGAGGAGTCGCGGCCGACCAGCATCAGCACGAACAGGAACAGCATCATGATCGCGCCGGTGTAGACGATGATCTGCACGAAGCCGAGGAACGGCGCCTGCTGGACCATGTACATCACGCCGAGGCTCAGCATCGTGAGCACAAGGAACAGCGCCGAGTGCACGGCGCTCCTGGCGAAGATCATGCCGAGCGCGCCGAACAGCGCCAGCGGGCCGAGCACCCAGAACGAGATGGACTCGCCGGTGGACATCTCGTTGGCTATCCCGTTGACAGTGCCCTGCGCGAGAGCACTGCCCAGCGCGAGCACCACGGCTGTGTGGCTCACTTGACCTCCCCCTTCACCGAGTCGGGGTAGCCCCACTTGCGGGCGAGGCGCGGCGCGTCGACGTAGTAGTCCTGCTCGCTGTCGCCGAGGCGCATCGGGTGCGGCGGCTGCTCCATCCCCTTCAGCAGCGGGGCGAGCAGGTCCTCCTTGGTGAAGATCAGGTCCTGCCGGTTGTCGTCGGCCAGCTCGTACTCGTTGATCATCGTGAGCGAGCGGGTCGGGCAGGCCTCGATGCACAGGCCGCAGCCGATGCACCGCAGGTAGTTGATCTGGTAGTCCGCGCCGTACCGCTCACCGGGCGAGTAGCGGGCCTCCTCGGTGTTGTCCGCGCCCTCGACGAAGATCGCGTCGGCCGGGCACGCCCAGGCGCACAGCTCGCAGCCGACGCACTTCTCCAGCCCGTCCGGGTGCCGGTTGAGCTGGTGGCGGCCGTGGTACCGGGGCGCGGCGGGCGCGCCGGCCTCCGGGTACTCCTCGGTGACGACCTTCTTGAACATGGTCGAGAAGGTGACACCGAAGCCCTTGAACGGATCGAAGATCCCCATCAGTTCGACTCCTTCTCGGCATCGGCCCGATCGGAACCGGCGGTGCCGCTTCCACCGCCGACGGTGGCCGGCCTGCGCCGCCCCGCCCGGCCGCGGACCGCCTTGCGTCTCGGCGGCTTCGGTATCTCGAGGTCCAGCGGCGGGACCGGGTAGCCGCCGCCGGTGATCGGCACCTGGTCGCCGTCGTCGTCGGCGGGGGTGCCCCGGTCGAACACGAAGCCGAGCGCGACGATCACCAGCAGCACGATGCCGGCGTAGGTGAGGATCTGGCCGGTGGAGACCTCGGACTCGCCGCGCAGCGTACGCATGCCGGCGATCAGCACGATCCACACCAGGTTGGCCGGGACCAGGACCTTCCAGCCGATCCGCATGAACTGGTCGTAGCGGAACCGGGGCAGCGTCGCGCGCACCCAGATGAACGCGAACAGCAGCAGGAACGTCTTGGCGAAGAACCAGAGGATCGGCCACCAGCCGGTGTTGAAGTAGTTGTCGTTGATCAGCGAGATCGGCCACGGGGCCATGTACCCGCCGAGGAACAGCGTGGTGGCGAACGAGCAGACGATCACCATGTTCACGTACTCGGCGAGGAAGAACAGCGCGAACTTCATCGAGCTGTACTCGGTGTGGAACCCGCCGACCAGCTCCGACTCCGCCTCGGGCAGGTCGAAGGGCGCGCGGTTGGTCTCGCCGACCATGGACACGACGAAGATCAGGAAGCTCGGGATCAGCAGGTAGAAGTACCAGCCGCTCTGCTGGGCCGCCACGATGTCGCCGGTGGACAGCGACTGCGCGTAGAGCACCACGCCGACGATCGACAGGCCCATCGCGATCTCGTAGGAGATCATCTGGGCGGCCGAGCGCAGCCCGCCGAGCAGCGGGTAGGGCGAGCCGGACGACCAGCCGGCCAGCACGATGCCGTAGATGCCGATCGAGGAGAGGGCCAGCACCACGAGCACGCCGACCGGCAGGTCGACCAGCTGCAGCACCGTGCGCTCGCCGAAGATCGAGACCTCGGGGCCGAACGGCATCACCGAGAACGCCATGATCCCCGGGATCACCACGATGATCGGCGCGAGGAAGTACACCTTCCGGTCCGCGCCCGCCGGGATAATCTGCTCCTTGAACGGCAGCTTGATCGCGTCCGCGACGGACTGCAGGTAGCCGCCGGGGCCGACCCGGTTCGGGCCGGGACGCTGCTGCATCCGGCCGATCGCCTTGCGCTCCCAGATGATCAGGAAGATGGTCATGATCGGCCCGATGAGGAGCAGGATCACGACCTTGATCAGGATCAGCCACAGCGGGTCGTCGGCGAGAAGTTCGGCTCTAGTCATACTGTTCCGCCTCCCCGAGATTAAGACTGTGGGTTTCGTTGGGAACGGACACTCCCGTTGGCCACGTACCTGTGGCTGGCTTGCGTCCCGTTCCCCTTAGGTGCGGGTGGGGAACGCGCAGGTCTGAGACGGGGCTCTTCACACTCGCTCGCCTCCATCTGTGGTCGCGCCGGTCAGCAGGTTCTCCCCCGTGACCGTGACGACGTCGCCGTGTCCGGCGCCGAGCGTGCGCCGGGTGGTGGCCGGGCCGGAGTTCGCGGGTAGCCAGACGACTCCGTCCGGCAGGTCCGCGTGCTCGACCGGCAGGGTGATCGAACCGCGCTCGGTCGCGACAGTGACCGCCGGGTCGCCGTCGAGGCCGAGGCCGGCGGCGGTGGTGGCCGAGAGCCGGGCGACCGTGGCGCGGGCGGTGCCGGCCAGGTGCGGCTCGTCGGACTGCAGCGAGCCGTTGTCCAGCAGCTGGCGCCAGGTGGCGAGCAGCGCCTCGCCGTCGGCGAGGGTCGGTGCCTTGGCGACGAGCTCGGCGGGCGGCGGGGCCACCCGCGGCACCGCAGGCAGCCGGTCGAGGTCCGCGGCGGCCGCCTGCGGGGTCTGGGTGAACAGGTCGACGTCCATCTCGACGCCGAGGGTGTCGAGCACCCGGCAGTCCGACAGCGACCCGGGGGCCTCGAGGGTGGCGCCGAACTCGCGGCGGCGGCCCTCCCAGTTGAGGTAGCTGCCGGCCTTCTCGGCGGCGGGTGCGACCGGGAGCACCACGTCGGCGCGCTCGGTGACCGCGCTCGCACGCAGCTCCAGGCTCACCACGAAGCCCGCCTTGTCCAGGGCGGCCTCGGCGAGCTCCGGGTCGGGCAGGTCGTCGGTCTGGACGCCGCCGACCACCAGCCCGTCGAGCTGTCCGGCGGCCGCGGCGGCGATGATCGCGTTCGTGTCCCGGCCCGGCGTCGAGGGCAGCGAGCCGGCCGCGACACCCCAGGCCTTCTCGACCTCGGCGCGGTGCGCGGCGTCGGTGACCAGCCGGCCGCCGGGCAGCAGCGTCGGCACCGCACCGGCGTCCAGCGCGCCGCGCTCACCGGCCCGGCGCGGGATCCAGGCGATCCGGGCACCGGTGGTCTCGGCCAGCTTCACCAGCGCGGTGAACAGGCCGGGCACCTGGGCGGCACGCTCGCCGACCAGGATGACCGCACCCGCGGCGCCGAGCGCCTCGGCGACGTCCGGCGCGTGGCTGGGGAGACCCTCGACCGCGGCGGCCTCGCCACCGGGCGGGCAGGCGAGCAGCGTGCCGGCGGCGGGCTTGTCGACGCCGTGCGGCCGGATCGTCTTCGCCACGGCCGGGGACGTCCACTGTCCGATGTGGAACACCTTCGTGCGGCCCTTGCGGGCCGCCTTGCGCAGCCGCAGGAAGACGATCGGCGCCTCCTCCTCCGGGTCCAGCGCGACGCACAGCACCGTGGGCGCCGCCTCGATCGCGCGGAACGTCACCCCCGTGTCCGGCGTCGTGCCGACCACGGTGGAGGCGAGGAAGTCCAGCTCCTCCGTCGAGTGGGCGCGGGCCCGGAAGTCGATGTCGTTGGTGCCCAACGCGATCCGGGCGAACTTGGCGTAGGAGTATGCGTCCTCGACGGTGAGCCGGCCGCCGGCCAGCACGCCGACCCCCTTGCCGCCTCCCTTGCCACCGCGGGCCTTGGCGAGTCCCTCGGCGGCGACGCGCAGCGCGTTGGTCCACGAGGTCTCGACGAGCTCACCGGTCTCGGCGTCGCGCACCATCGGCCGGGTGATCCGGTCGCCCGCGGTGAGGTACCGGAAGGCGAACCGGCCCTTGTCGCAGATCCACTCCTCGTTGACCTCGGGGTCATCGCCGGCGAGGACGCGCATGATCTTGCCGCGCCGCCAGTCGGTGCGCTCCGCGCAACCCGAGGAGCAGTGCTCGCAGACGCTCGGCGTGGACACCAGGTCGAACGGCCGGGACCGGAATCGGTACGCCACACTGGTCAGCGCACCGACAGGACATATCTGAATGGTGTTGCCGGAGAAGTAGCTCTGTCCCCCATGGAGTCCGGACCCGGCCGCGGTTCCACGAACCTCGGCGGACGCCGCGGTCCCGATCTGCTGGTGCGCTCCGCGCTCCAGCAGGTCGATGAAGTTGTCGCCGGCGATCTCGTCGTCGAACCGGGTGCAGCGCTGGCACAGCACACACCGCTCCCGGTCCAACAGGATCTGGGTGGAGAGCGGAATCGGCTTGGCGAAGGTCCGCTTGGCCTCGACGAACCGGGAGTCGGCCCGGCCGTGCGCCATCGCCTGGTTCTGCAGCGGGCACTCGCCGCCCTTGTCGCAGATCGGGCAGTCCAGCGGGTGATTGATCAGCAGCAGCTCCATCACACCCTGCTGGGCCTTGTCGGCCACCGGCGAGGTCCGCTGGGTCTTGACGACCATGCCGTCGGCGACCGTGATGGTGCAGGAGGCCTGCGGCTTGGGCATCGGCCGGCCGCCCATCTCCACCTCGACCAGGCACTGGCGACACGCGCCGGCCGGGGCGAGGAGCGGGTGGTCGCAGAACCGCGGGATCACCGTGCCCAGCCGTTCCGCCGTGCGGATCAGCAGCTCGCCCTTGGGCGCGATGACCTCGACGCCGTCGATGGTCAGCCGCACGTGCCCCTCGGGGACGGGTGCCGTCTCTGGCTTCTCTTCGATCGCAGTCATTTAGTGAGCTCCCGCAAGCGCCGGGTTCGCCGAGACGGCCCTGTTCCGCTCGCACAGCGCGAGGAACTCGTCCCGGAAGTACTTGATACCGCTCTGGATCGGGCTGACCGCGCCGTCGGCGAGCGCGCAGAACGAGCGGCCGAGCACGTTGTCGCAGACGTCCAGCAGCGTCTCGATGTCGGACTCGGTGCCGTTGCCGGCCACCATCCGCTGCAGGATCCCGACGAGCCAGAACGTGCCCTCGCGGCACGGGGTGCACTTGCCGCAGGACTCGTGCTCGTAGAACTCGGTCCACTTCATCACGGCCCACGGCACCGAGACGGTCTCGTTGAAGACCATGACCGCGGTGGTGCCGAGGATCGAGCCGGCCTGGACGGCGCCCTCGAAGTCCAGTGGCACGTCGAGGTGCTCGGCGGTGAACATCGGGGTGGACGAGCCGCCCGGGGTCCAGAACTTGAGCGGGATGCCGTCCTTCATGCCGCCGCACAGCTCGAGCAGCTGGTGCAGCGTGGTGCCGAGCGGCGCCTCGTACTGGCCTGGCCGCTCCACGTGCCCGGAGACCGAGTAGATCTTCGGGCCCGGCGAGCGCTCGGAGCCCATGCCGCGGAACCAGTCGGCGCCGCCGTTGACGATGAACGGCACGCTCGCGATGGTCTCCACGTTGTTGACCGTGGTCGGCTCGGCGTAGAGGCCCGCGGCGGCCGGGAACGGCGGCTTGAGCCGCGGCTGGCCGCGCCGGCCCTCGAGCGAGTCGAGCAGCGCCGTCTCCTCGCCGCAGATGTACGCGCCGGCGCCGGCGTGCACGGTGATCCGCAGGTCGAACCCGGAGCCGAGGATGTTCGTGCCGAGGTAGCCGGCCTCGTGGGCCTCGCGCACCGCCGCGTTGAGCCTGCGGACGCAGTGCGGCACCTCGCCGCGCACGTAGATGAAGCAGTGGTGCGACCGCATCGCGTAGGCGGCGATGACGCAGCCCTCGATCAATGAGTGCGGGTCGGCCATCATCAGCGGGATGTCCTTGCACGTGCCCGGCTCGCCCTCGTCGGCGTTGATCACCAGGTAGTGCGGCTTGTCCTCGTTCGGCGGCATGAACGACCACTTCACGCCGGCCGGGAAGCCCGCGCCGCCGCGGCCGCGCAGGCCCGAGTCCTTGACCAGCTGGACGAGCTGCTCCGGGGTGCCGGTCAGCGCCTTGCGCAACGCGGTGTAGCCCTCGAGCTGCTCGTAGGTGCCGATCTGCCAGGAGTTCGGCGACAGCCAGCGCTTGGTGAGCACCGGGGTCACCGGGTCGGGTGTGGTGGTCTCGGCAGTGGTCACTTCTTCTCGCCTCCGCTGATTCTCGAGCCCGCAAGCGACTCATCGGTCGGAAGCGCCGGCGGGTTCTCCGGCATCGTCGGGGCGGTCCACCCCCGGTCGGCGGCGAGCTGGGCGCCGCGCAGGGTCTCCACCGCGGCCGACGGACCGTCCACATGGGACCGGTAGGTGGCCTCGTCCTCGGGGAGGAACCCGGCCAGCTCCAGCTCCACGGAGCGCAGGTCGGTCAGCGGCGCGCCACGGGTCGGCGCGGGCTTCTCGCCGCGGCCCAGCGCCTCGACGAGCTCGACCGCCGACTCCGGCGTCTGGTTGTCGTAGTACTCGTAGTTGACCTGCAGCACCGGGCCGAGGTCGCAGGCCGCGAGGCACTCGGCGTGCTCGAGGGTGATCGAGCCGGGCTCGCCCGGCCTGCCCGAGGTCTCCTCCTGCCCGAGCGGCTCGCCGTCCTCGCCGAGGTGCTCCTGCAGCGTGCGGTAGATCGCGTCGCCGCCGAGCACCGCGCACAGCGTGTTGGTGCACACGCTGACCAGGTGCTCGCCGCAGGGCTTGCGCTTGTACATCGTGTAGAAGGTGACGACCGCGCTGACCTCGGCGTTGGACAGCGTGAGCCGGTCGGCGCAGAACTGGACGCCGGCCTGGCTGACGTAGCCCTCGACCGACTGCACGAGGTGCAGCATCGGCAGCAGCGCCGAGCGGGACTCGGGGTAGCGGGCGATCAGGTCGGCCGACTTGGCCACGATGTCCGGGCCGAACACGGACACGTCCGCGGGCGTCCCGGTGACCAGCCGGTCGGTCTCCCCCTGGCTGACCGCGGACGCGGCGGCCACGTCGAGGTCCGGGCCGCCGGCCACGTGGGTCTCCCCCGCACCGACGCTGGAGCCCCCGTACGTGGCTCCGGTGGACAGTGGTTGGTTCACCGGTCGACTCCTCCCATCACCGGGTCGATCGAGGCGATGGCCGCGATGACGTCGGCGACCAGGCCGCCCTCGGCCATCGCCGGTATGGCCTGCAGGTTCACGAAGCTCGGCTCCCGGACGTGCACCCGCATCGGCCGGGTGCCGCCGTCGGACACGATGTGGTAGCCGAGCTCGCCGCGCGGCGACTCGACCGCCGAGTAGACCTGACCGGGTGGCACGTGGAAGCCCTCGGTCACCAGCTTGAAGTGGTGGATGAGCGCTTCCATCGACTGGCCCATGATCTTGCGGACGTGCTCGAGCGAGTTGCCCATGCCGTCCGAGCCGACCGTGAGCTTGGCCGGCCAGGCGATCTTGGCGTCCTCCACCATCACCGGGCCCGGCTCGATCTTCTTCAGGCACTGGTTGATGATCCGCAGCGACTGGTGCATCTCCTCGACCCGCAGCACGTAGCGCGCGTAGGAGTCGGCCGCGGTCGAGGTCGGGACCTCGAAGTTGAAGTCTTCGTAGCCCAGGTACGGCTCGGTCTTGCGCAGGTCCCACGGAAGGCCCGCGGAGCGCAGGATCGGGCCGGTGACGCCGAGCGCGAGGCACGCGTCGACCGGCAGGTAGCCGATGCCGATCAGCCGGTTCTTCCAGATCGGCTGGCCGGTGAGCAGCCGGTCGTACTCGGGCAGCCGCTTGTTCATCACCTTGACGAACTCGACGACCGCCTGCTCGAAGCCCTCCGGCATGTCCTGGGCAACCCCGCCCGGCCGGATGAACGCGTGGTTCATGCGCAGGCCGGTGAGGAGCTCCAGCAGGTGCAGGCACTCCTCGCGCTCACGGAAGCCCATGGTCATCGCGGTCATCGCGCCGAGCTCCATGCCGCCGGTGGCGATCGCCACCAGATGCGAGGCGATCCGGTTGATCTCCATCAGCATCACCCGGATGACCTGCGCGCGCTTGGGCACGGTGACGCCGAGCAGCTTCTCGACGCCCATGCAGTACGCGGCCTCGTTGAACAGCGGCGCGAGGTAGTCCATCCGCGTCACGAACGTGACGCCCTGGGTCCAGGTGCGGTACTCGCAGTTCTTCTCGATGCCGGTGTGCAGGTAGCCGATGACCGTGCGGGCCTGGGTGACGGTCTCACCCTCGAGCTCGAGCACCAGCCGCAGCACGCCGTGCGTGGACGGGTGCTGCGGACCCATGTTGATGACGATGCGCTCGTCGGTGATCGCGTCCGAGAGCGCCTCGTCCCAGTCGCCGCCGGTGACGTTGTAGATGCGGCCCTCGGTGGTCTCGCGCTCGCCCGCGTACGACTCGGTCATGACTGTTCCGCCTCCCCGGGATTAACCCTTGTGGTCACCGTGGGTTGGTGCCGTCCAGCTCGGCACGTACCGGTGGCTGGGTCGCGTTCCGTTCCCCTTGGGTGCGGTTGGCGAACACCTGACGTCGACACAGGGGATGTCCTGACCGTCGCGTGGGTGCTCACGAGTAGGACCTCCGCTGATCGGGTGGCGGGATTTCCGCGCCCTTGTACTCCACGGGAATGCCGCCGAGCGGGTAGTCCTTGCGCTGCGGGAAGCCGTCCCAGTCGTCCGGCATGAGGATCCTGGTGAGCGCCGGGTGCCCGTCGTAGACGATGCCGAACATGTCCCAGGTCTCCCGCTCCTGCCAGTCGGCGGTCGGGTAGACGCCCACGACCGACGGGCAGCGCGGCTGGTCGCCGTCCTCGGCCGACCAGTCGATGGCGACCTCCAGCCGGATGCGGCGGCGGTAGGTCATCGACAGCAGGTGGTAGACCGAGTGCAGCCGCTGCGGGACGTCCACCCCGTAGTCCACACCGGACACCGAGGCGCACAGCTCGAAGCGCAGCGCCTGGTCGTCGCGCAGCATCTTGCAGAGCGCGACCAGGTACTCGGGGTCGACGTAGTAGGTGATCTCACCACGGTCGACGGTGACCTGCGGGATCGCCTCGGCCGGGATGTTGCGCTCCCGCATCGAGGCGAGCATCTGGTCGGTGAGCTCGTCGAACCAGCCGCCGTAGGGGCGCTCGGCCGGCGCGGCCACGTGGGCCGGCAGCCGCAGGCCGCCGAAGCCGGAGGTGTCGCCGCTGCCGGACACGCTGAACATGCCCTTGCGTGCCTTGCCGGCGACCAGCGGCTCCGCCACCTCGGCGGCCGGCCGCCGCTCGACGTCACCCGGCCGTTCGGCACTGGACATCTCGCCGCCGGGTTCCGGCTTGTTCTCGGGCTTGTCGGCACTGGCCATGTCGTTCACTTCTTCGCGTACTTGACGGAGGACGCGATCATCTCCGTGCGCTCACCGCGCTCGGCCCGCAGCGCGGCGCGGCGGGCGTTGATCGGCTCGTCCTGGATCTTCGCGTGCAGCTTGAGGATGGCGTCGAGCAGCATCTCCGGGCGGGGCGGGCAGCCCGGAAGGTACATGTCGACCGGCACGACGTGGTCCACGCCCTGCACCACCGCGTAGTTGTTGAACATGCCGCCGGAGGAGGCGCAGACGCCCATGGCGAGCACCCACTTGGGCTCGGCCATCTGGTCGTAGATCTGGCGCAGGACCGGCGCCATCTTGTTGGTCACCCGGCCCGCGACGATCATCAGGTCGGCCTGCCGGGGGGTGGCGCTGAACCGCTCCATGCCGAAGCGGGCGATGTCGTAGCGCGGGCCGCCGGTGGTCATCATCTCGATGGCGCAGCAGGCCAGGCCGAAGGTGGCCGGCCACAGCGAGTTCTTGCGTCCCCAGTTGACCAGCTTCTCCAAGCTGGCCAACAGGATTCCGTTCGGCAGTCGCTCCTCGATGCCCATGCTGTCCGCCTCCCGTCAGTTCCAGTCGAGGCCGCCGCGCCGCCACACGTAGGCGTACGCGAAGCCGAGCGTCGCGATGAACAGCACGATCTCCACCAGGCCGAAGAAGCCGAGGGCGTCCGCGGACACCGCGAACGGGTAGAGGAACACCATCTCGATGTCGAAGAGGATGAACAGCATCGCGGTCAGGTAGTACGCGACCGGGACCCGGCCGCCACCGACCAGCGGCTGCGGCGACGGCTCGATGCCGCACTCGTAGGCCTCGAACTTGGCCCGGTTGTAGCGCCGGGGTCCGAGCAGCGGCCCGAGCAACGCGGAGAACAGCGCGAACGCCGCCGCGAGCACGAAGAGCAGGAACAGCGGCAGATAGCTTCCCAGCCCCGACGACACATTCTCGTTCTGTGCTACCGATGTGCTGACAGCTGCGAGTACTGACACTTTCGCCGTCCTTTCCCGCTCCCTCAGTCGGGCACCCTATGGGTGGCCGTCTCACGGCCGGGGGTTAGGCGCACCTAACCTGACCGGCCGATTAGCTTGTGAAAATCTTCACAAGCTATCTCGTGAAGCGTTTCACAAAACTCTGAGGCGAGTGTAGGACCCGACGAAACGGGCCGTGCAGGGAGATCCCCTTCCTACGCCGGGAGCTCACGCATGGTGCGCAGCGGCGGGCAGGCGACCGGAACCCACCCGAGGGCGAGCGCGCCGGTGAGCAGGAACCGGAACGTGGCGGTCATCCGGCCGAGCGGCCGGTCGGGGGTGACCCGCTGGCGGAAGCCGGCCTTGAGCACGGTGTCCACGCCGATCTTGGTGACCATCTCCGTGCGTTGAAGGCGGCCGGGTTGGCCGGCGCGCACCGGACGGGCCGGTTCGTGCTCTACCCCCGCGCCGCCACCGGTGAGGCCCTGCTGACCGCGGCAGGCTGACCAGCGAAGACAGAAGGGGCGCCCGACCGTACGGCCGAGCGCCCCCTCCCCCGGGAAGAGTCCGTTACTCGCTCTGCAAGTAGTACAGCAGACGCAGGATCTCCAAGTACAGCCACACGAGGGTGGTCATCAGACCGAACGCGGCGTACCAGGCCCACTTCGACGGCATCCCGGTGCGGATCATCTGGTCCGCCATGTCGAAGTCGAGCAGGAAGTTGAAGGCCGCGATACCGATCACGATGATGCTGAAGATGATCGCCATGGTGCCGCCGCCACGGATGCCCATGTTCACGCCGACCAGCGACATCAGCAGGTTGATCACCATCAGGCCCGCGGCCGCCACGGTGGCGCCGATGATCCACTTGGTGAGCTTCGGCGTGACCCGGACGGCGCCGGTCTTGTAGACCACGAGCATCGTGATGAACACCAGCGCGGTGCCCATGATCGCCTGGAGCGCGATGCCCGGGTAGAGGTAGTTGAACACCCCGGTGATCGCGCCGAGGAACACGCCCTCGGCGGCCGAGTAGGTCAGCACCAGCGCCGGGTTCGGCAGCTGCTTGAAGATGATGACCAGCGACAGGACGAGCCCGACGACAAGCCCGCCGATCATCGGCGGCCACGGGCTGATCACCTGGGCCTGCACCGCGATCGCGGTGATGATGCCGGTGACCAGGGCGAGGCCGATGGTCGCCGCGGACTTGGTGACCACGTCGTCGACCGTCATGGGTCGCTCACCGGTGGTCGGCGGAGCCTGGTAGGCGCCGCCGTATCCCGGCATGCCGCCCTGGGGCTGGGCCTGGGGCTGGGTCTGGAAGCCCGCGTAGCCGCCGCCGAACCCGCCGCTCGGCAGGTTCCGGAACGCGGGATTACTGGTAGAACGCACCTGTTCCTCCTGGGCCTGATGGCTCCTGCACCGGATTCAACGACCAACCATGCCGGCCAGTTCCCGATGGGTAAAGGTGACTTTACCCGTCAATGCGTGATCGTTACGCGGGAACCCGTCAACCGCGATCGCGCGATCACAGTAGCCCGTGACACAACCGTACGGGCTGACCACTCGGCAGCGGGACCGCGAACCGGCGCGATCACTGGTCACCCACCAAATCGTGACCGCCCCACCCGGCCTGGCGTCCCCCGACCCGGCTACTACTCTCCTTAGCCTTTACTGGCGGCAAGGTCGGGAGGTGTGATGAGGCGTCGCTGGGGGCCGATCGTCACCGGTGTCGCACTGGCGCTGACGTTCGCGGTCCTCATCGGGCTCGGCACCGTCGGGCCGGGCGCGGACGGGGACGACACCTCCCCCGCCGCGCAGGGCGCACCCGCCCCGCCGTCGTGGATGCGCAAGCTCGATGCCGGCGAGAAGCCGCCCCAGTTCGTCCTCTTCTCCTTCGACGGCGCCGGCTCGCACGACCACTGGCGGCGGATCCTCCCGCTCGCCGAGAAGGTGAACGCGCACGTCACCGGCTTCCTGTCGGGCATCTACCTGCTGCCGGACGCCCGCCGCGGCGAGTACGCGGGCCCCGGTCACGACCCCGGCCACGCGGCGATCAGCTTCGGCGGCAGCGAGGAGGAGGTGGCCACGCGCATCGCCGACCTCAACGACGCCGTGGCGCGCGGGCACGAGATCGGCACGCACTACAACGGACACTTCTGCGCCGGCAACGAGCCGAGCGGCGGGAGGTGGAGCACCACACAGTGGACCGCCGAGCTCGACCAGTTCTTCGGCTTCGTCCGCGACGCCGCCACCCGCGGCCTGCTGGTGGCGGAGGACCGGATCAAGGGCGGCCGCGTCCCGTGCCTGGAGGGCGACTTCGAGGCGCTGGCGCCGGCCATGGCCGCGCACGGCCTCACTTACGACACGAGCCTCACCTCGGAAGGCATCGCGTGGCCGCAGCTGCACAACGGCATCTGGGGCATCTGGGAGTTCCGCGTCCCCGTGGTCCGCGTGCCGGCCCTCGCCGGCAAGAAGGTGATCATGATGGACTACAACCTCTGGTACTCCCTCAACGGCGCGCGGGAGGACCCGTCCCGGGACAAGGAGTTCACCGCGGTGACGTTGGACACCTACCGGGCCGCGTACCAGGCGGCGCTGAACACCAACCGCGCGCCGCTCACCGTGGGCAACCACTTCAACGACTGGTCCGGCGGCGCGTTCAGCAACGCGACCGAGCAGTTCATGACCGAGGTCTGCGTGCGCGAGCACACCGTGTGCACGACGTACTCGCAGGTCATCAGGTGGATGAAGCTGCAGGACCCGGAGGTGCTGGACACCTTCCGCACGATGCCGCCCGCGCAGGTCACCTGAGCCGCGACCGCAGCCAGGCCAGCGCGGGCCCCGCCTGCAGGTGCTGGAAGCGCCGCAGCGTCGGCAGTCCCGGCGGCGAGGGCAGCAGCGCGGAGTGGACGAAGAAGCCGGTGACCGCGGCCAGCACCGCGTCGACCGCGGCCGGGTCCGCGCCGGCCGCGACCGGCGAGGTGCGCCAGACGTCGTCGGGGTCGGGCCCACCCTGCAGCGCGACGCTCGGCAGCATGCACACCAGGTCCACCCATGCGGCGCCGACCGCGGCCTGCGGCCAGTCCACGAACAGCACCCGGTCGTCGGTGAGCAGGATGTTGTCCGCCCGCAGGTCGCCGTGCAGCAGCGTGTCACCGGCGGCCGCGGCCGCCCAGCCGGCCTCCAGCGCGGCCAGCCGATCGACGTTGCGGCGGCTCCACGGGTCGAGTGCCGCGGCGAGCGCGGGGTCCGCGGCCAGCGAGCGCCAGCCACGGAAGGCGTCCGGGTCCTGGCCGATCGGCCCCGCGTCCACCGGGCTCGAGGTGAGGTCGCGAGCCAGCGCGACGAGCGCGTCGTGCACCCGGTGCCAGTCCTTGGGCCGCCACGGCAGCGGCGGGGTGTGGCCCGCGACGTCCTCGAAGACCAGGACGGCCCAGTCCGCGGCGCCGCTCCACAGCAGCCGGGGCACGGCCACACCGGCGGGGAGCCCGCCGGCGATCTCGGCCTCGCGGCGGTGCATGCGGACCGACTGCGGGTTCCGCTCGGCGCCGACCGCCTTGGCGAACACCCGGCGGCCGTCGGCGAGGCGCAGCCGCGCGGCGAGGCCCGGGGAGAACCCGCCGCGCTGGCTCACCGCCTCGACGACGGCCGACCCCATCGCGGCCTCGATCGCCGCGCGCACCGCGCGGGGCACCCCGGCCCAGTCCAGCCGGTTGCCGCCGACCCCGTCCCACACCATGATCCGATGGTCCCGGTCGCGGCGTCCGAACTCATCCGGTTTTACCGTGGGATGCTGAGCGGCGGCGGGGACCCGACGGAAAGGACGAGGCGATGGCGACCTATCTGGTTACCGGGGCGACCGGCCTGATCGGCAGGCACTTCGTCGCCGAGCTGCTGGCTCGGCCGGACACCGAGCGGGTGTGGCTGCTCGTCCGCGAGCGGTCCCAGGACAGGTTCGCCGCGGCCGCGCGGGCCTGGCCGAACGCGGAGAAGACCCGGCCGGTGCTCGGCGACGTGCGGGAGCCCGGCCTCGGCGTCGACGAGGCGCAGCTGACGGAGCTCACCGGGCACGTCGACCACCTCGTGCACCTCGCCGCGCTGTACGACATCGCGGCCGACGACGACGCGAGCATCGCCGCCAACGTCGACGGCACCCGGCACGTCATCGAGCTGGCGTCGGCGGTCGGGGCGGGCTGCCTGCACCACGTGTCCTCGGTCGCGGTCGCCGGGGACTACCGCGGGCGGTTCACCGAGGAGATGTTCGATGCCGGCCAGCGGCTGGTCACCGCCTACCACCGGACCAAGTTCGAGTCCGAGCGCCTGGTCCGCTCGCAGACCGAGGTGCCGTGGCGGGTGTACCGGCCGGCGATCGTCGTCGGCAGCTCGGTCACCGGCGAGATGGACAAGATCGACGGCCCGTACTACTTCTTCTCCGCGCTCGCCCGGCTGAGCGCGGTGCCGAGCGTGCCGCTGCTGTTCCCGGACATCGGCGACACCAACATCGTCCCGGTCGACTACGTGGCCGCCGCGATGGCGCACCTGGTCACCGAGCCGGGCCTGGACGGCCACGCGTTCCACCTGGTCAACCCCGAGCCACAGACCGCACGCGGCGTCTACAACGCGTTCGCGAGCGCCGCCGGCGCGCCGGTCGCCACCGCCGAGCTCGACCACCGGCTGTCGAACCCGCTGATCAGCCTGGTCAAGCTCGCCGAGCACGTGCCGGGCGTGACGATCGCCCGCGACGCCGTGCTCGACCGGCTCGGCATCCCGCCGATCCTGCTGTCCACGCTCACCTTCGAGCCGCGCTTCGACTCGACCGAGACGCGCAAGGCGCTCGCCGGGTCCGGCGTCGACGTGCCGCCGCTCGAGGACTACGCGGACGTCCTGTGGCGGTACTGGCGCGAGCACCTCGACCCGTTCCGCGCGCGCCGGCACGGGCAGCGCGGCGAGCTCGACGGGCGGCGCGTGGTGATCACCGGCGCGTCCTCGGGCATCGGCCGGGCCACCGCGCTCAAGGTCGCCGCCGCGGGCGCGGTGCCGCTGCTGGTCGCGCGCCGGCAGACCGAGCTGGAGGAGGTACAGGCGGAGATCGCCGCGGCGGGCGGGCAGGCGTACGTGTACCCGTGCGACCTCACCGACGACGAGTCGGTGGCCAAGACCGTCGAGGCGATGCTGACCGAGCAGCCGGGCATCGACATGCTGGTCAACAACGCCGGCCGGTCGATCCGGCGGTCGGTGCAGCTGTCCTACGACCGGATGCACGACTACGAGCGCGCGATGGCGATCAACTACTTCGGCGCGGTCCGGCTGATCCTGGCGTTGCTGCCGCACATGATCGAGCGGCGGTTCGGCCACGTCGTGAACGTGTCGTCGATCGGCGTGCAGGGCATCGCGCCGCGGTTCTCGGCCTACGTCGCGTCCAAGGCGGCGCTGGACTACTTCGCCAAGATCGTCGCCACCGAGACGCACGGCGCGGGCATCACGTTCACCACGGTGCACATGCCGCTGGTCCGCACGCCGATGATCCGGCCGACCAAGATCTACGACGCGTTCCCGACGAAGTCGCCGGAGCAGGCCGCGGACATGGTGCTCGAGGCGCTGCTCAAGCGGCCCAAGCACATCGGCACGCCCACCGGCCGGGCGATCTCGGCCGCGTACACGGTCGCCCCAGGCCTGGTCGACGCGATCGCCTACCAGGGCTACCGGATCTTCCCCGACTCCACCGCGGCAGGCGGCGGCGGTCGGGTCAAGATCGGCAAGGGCGACCGGCACCTCGGTGCCGCGGCGATGGCACTGGCCCGGCTGACGAGAGGTTTCCACTGGTGATCACCGGCGCGCACTCGATCATCTATGCCTCGGACGCCGAGGCCGCGCGGACGTTCCTCCGCGACGTCCTCGGTCTGTCCAATGTGGACGCTGGCGGCGGCTGGCTGATCTTCCGGTCGCCGCCGGCCGAGGTCGCCGTGCATCCCACCGGCGACGCGGTCGGCCGGCATGAGCTGTACCTGATGTGCGACGACCTCGAGGCGACGATGGCCGAGCTGGCGGCGAAGGGCGTGGCGTTCACCAGCGAGGTGTCCGACCAGGGCTGGGGCCGGCTGACCTCGCTCGCCGTGCCGGGCGCCGGCTCGCTCGGGCTCTACGAACCGCGCCACCCGACCGCCTACGACCTGCCGTGACCACGTGGTCCACTGTGGACCAGCCAGGTTGATCCTGTTGCGGTACCGGCAGGCACCGGTACGGTCACGTCATGGCTGATGACCTCTCCGCGCCGGATGTCAGCTTCGCCGTGGCACGCCACGGTTTCGATCGCGCGCAGGTCAGACAGTATGTGCGCGAGCTGGCCGAGTACGCGCACCGGGCGGACGCCGGCCGGGCCGAGGCGCTGACGCAGGTGGCCGAGCTGCAGGGCGAGCTGGAGATCGCGCGCCGGGAGGTCGAGGCGTTGTCGAGCCGGCTGGACGAAATCGGCAGGCCGGCCGACGAGCAGAGCGCGGCGCGGCTGGTCGACGTGGCGAAGTCGCAGGCCAGCGAGATCACGACGCGAGCGCGCGCGGCGGCCGACGGCACGTGGGCGGCGGCGGAGCGGGCGTCGACGGAGCTGCGCGACAAGTACCGCCGCATGCTGACCGAGCTGGACGAGCAACACGCCGAGATCCACCGGACCCACAAGACGATCCTCACGACGGCACGGACCCAGGCCGAGGAGATGACGACCGGCGCGCACCAACGCCGCCGGGACATCGACGCGGCGGCCGAACGCGACCGGATCCGCATCGACCGCGAGTTCTCGGAACGGACGGCGCACCTCAGGGCGTCCCTGGAGCGCGAGCTGACCGACCGCCGCGCCGCGTGCGTGGCCGACATCGACGCGAGACTACGCGCGGCCGACGAGGAGGCCCAACGCCGCATCGACACGGTGACGGCGCAGGTCAAGAAGCTCACGGAGGTACGGACCCAGCTCTCCGACCGGCTACGCGACACCCAGGACCTGATCGAGCGCAGCGCCGTCCTGCTGGAACCGATGGAGTCCGAGGCCGAGCTGACGCGGGAGAACCCGTTCCCGATACCGCCACCACCCGGCCCCGAACCCGAACCGCCGGCAGCCGCCGACCCACCGGTGCGGAAGGGCGCCGCCCCGGCAGCCGAGGACGCCGACCCGACCCCCGCCACGCAGCCGAAACGCGCCGTCCCACCACAACGCGCCAAAGGCACCCAACCCGCCAAACGCTGACCCACGACGTCCATCCCGACCCACGGCGGCAGTGGTGCAGCGGCGAGTATGGCGATTCGCCCGGTCGACCTTTCGACGGCCGTCCTGGTCGAGGTGCGCATGGTGGCGATGGTGCACACCGGATAGCCACGCCCGGTCAACCTGGCGGCGGTGTCGGCGTACCGCACGGCCTCGGCCATGCCGGAAGCCAGGCCAGCCTCGAACCGGCTGTGCTCCGCGGCACGGCAACCCGCCCTCGTTCCGAGTCACGCGGCACCGTGGGCCTCGGCCGCGCTGACGGGTTCCGGGCCAGTCGCCCGGGAGCCTGCCAGTGCGACCAGCGCCTCATCGAGCAGACGCCGCACCGCCGAGTGCAGGGCGGTGCACTCGCTGTCGATCTTCGTCGCGGACTTCTGGATCGTGGCGGACAGCTTCTTGACCGAGTCGATCTTCATCAGTTGCTTGAGTGCCTCGGAGATCTTCTCCTCGGCCGTGGCGACCTGGTGGACGCCCTTGCGACTTGCCGTCGCGATGGCGGTCGTTCGCAGGAGCATGACCACGGTGCGCAGTAGGTCGGGTACGTCGTTGTCGGGGTCGAACGCCAGCACGAGCCGTTGGGCACCGATGACCCGGAGGGTCTGGCCGCCGTTCTGGTCGATGGTGCGGACGAGCCCGAGCGATGCGACGGCGTCTCGGTTGCGCTCGGCTTCGTCGAAGTAGTCGGTCCAGCCGGTGCGGGCCGAGTCGGTCATCTCGATGACCACCCGAGCGGCGCCGTCGTTCAGGCTCAGCACACCGTCGCCCTTCTTGCAGCGAGGCAGGCGACCCGTGGTCATGCTGGTGTCGGTGTAGTCGTCGCCGAGGCCCGTGGTGATGCCCATCAGCACAGCGTGTACCGAGCCGGCGTAGGACTCGCCCTTGATCGGCGTCACCCTGGCGAGGGCGGTCGTGGCCTCCTGGACGCGCAGTGCCGTCGACACCTTCTCGATCTTGCTCGTCAGCTCGGCGTGCTGCCTGGTCAGCTGCTGGGTGAGCTGTTCCTGGTGGGCGGTGAGTTCCGCGGCGTGCTTGGCCATCGGCGAGGTCGGGTCGGACGGGTCGAACTGCTTGGCGGCCTTTGTCAGCAGTTCGGCGGTTCCCGCACTCACCTTCGCGTCGAGGTCGGTGCTGAACCTGTCGAGCACCGGCTGGAGGTGAATGAGGCCGCCCAGGCCGCCCGTGATGGTCTTGTTCGTCCTCGATGACGGACCAGCACGGCAGGTCAGTTCGCGGCGGTAAGTAAGTCCGTGAAGTCGAACTCGCCGTCGGTGACTCCGGCGAGGAAGGCCGACCACTCGCCATCGTCAAAGTGAAGCTCGACCTCGGTGGTGAGCGACGTAACGAGCGTGTCGGTGCCGGTCCTGGTGATCGCGGCGACCCCGTTGGTCGAGGTGCGACCGTCGCGGGCGTCGCGCACGAACGCCGTCCAGGCCACATGGGAGAAGTCGATCGTGCCCGCGGCCGGGTGCTTGCTGTGCCGGACAAGCACGACGTCGGCCGCCGGGGCGACCTCGACACAGTTACCGGTGGCGGAGCTGTAGCTGCTCTTGCGCCACCCGGTGCGGGCGGGGACCGGGGAGTCGGTGTTCATCGCAGATCCTTGATCACATCGTGGATGAGGTCCAGTGAGTCTCGCGGGGCCAGCGCCTGACTTTGCACGGAGGCCAAGGCGTGCAGGTAGCTGCGGACCACGCCGCCGCGCTCGTGCACTGTCCAGGATGTCACACCATCCACGTAGACGGCTTCGGGATCGGTCTCGTCCGGCCACTGGATGATCACGAACGAGTCGCAGAGCGCGGCATGGGCGTCGGCGGTGAACGGGACGACCTGCACGGTGACGTCCCGTTCGCGGACCACACGGGCGATGTGCCGAAGTTGCTCACACAGAATCGCGGGACCGCCGATCTGCTGGCGGATCGCGGATTCTCCCACGATCGCGGTAAGCCGGAGGCCCTCGTTGAGCCGCTTCTGACGGCGCATCCGCAGTTCGAGGTAGCGATCGATGTCAGCGGCACGCATGTGGGGTGAGCCTGCGGTGATGATCCGTTCGGCGTAGTCGCGGGTCTGGAGCACGCCGGGGATGACCTGGCCTTCGAAGGTGCGTATCCAGGAGGCGTCGGCTTCCAGCTCGATGAGCATCTGCACGGCCTCGGACAGGATGTCGCCGTAGTCCTGCCACCAGCCCGGCTCGTCGGCCTTGCGGCGCAGTGCCTCCAAGTGGGCAGCCACCTCAGCGGGAATGTCCAGCACGTCCACGGTGCGGGTCAGCACATTCGGAGAGATCTTGGCCTTGCCTGACTCGATCTTCGACCAGCTGCCCTGGTGGATACCGATCCGGGTGGCGAGTTCGGTGCCGGACAGGCCGCTCTGCTGCCGGTAGGTGCCCAGACGGGTACCGAGACGGCGACTGCGCACGGTCGGTCGCATCGTGTGTCCTCCGCTTCCTCGATCTCCATGATCGCTGCCATCACACCTGGTGACCTGCATCATCACCCGATTGGGCCACTTCCATCTGGGACATAATGCATGACATTATGCCTAACATGGTTGCCGTGCCAATGGCACACGGTAGCCCGCCTGATGATCACCGATCGCCAGGCCCCCAGCCCCGGCGGGGCCGGGCCGGACCCCCGACCTGGCCCGGCTTCGCCGGTACCACCAACCGACCGGCACCGAGCGCCGTCGCCAATCCCTCGTAGAGAAGGAGAGATGCACCATGAGTCCACCCACCACGCCGATTCCCCACCCGATCGTCGTACCCGGCGGGCCGGGACGAGAGGACATGATCATGGTCGCCAGCGCGGGCGTGCACGCCGACGTGGCGATCACCCTGCACATGCGCACACCTGATGACCTGTACGTCTCGCTCCTGTTCGGCAGCGAGCGGTTCACGCTGGAGTTCTACGACGTGGAGAGTCTGGAACGGCTGCGTGACCTCGCCGACGAAGGAGCCCGTCGGCTGCGGGCGGCGTCCGAAACGGACACCCCAGCCGAGCCCGCCGACGACAGCAAGGCCGTGGACCAGTCCGCCGAGTTGGCGAGGACGGCCCGATGAACACGGCTTCCCTGGGTGTCACGCTGGACGAGCGTGATGCGGTGCGCCTGTGGGCCAGCCGGTCGGCGGAGTTGGTGTGCCTGGTGATCGATGCCGAAGGGACGAACTGCGAGATCCGGATGGTTCGTGTTCATGTGGAGTCGTTGCGCGATCAACTCCCAAGCGTGCTGGCCGGTCTGGACCGGTGGGCGGCCGAGGATGCCGGGTGCGGGAAAGCCGAAACGGCCAAGCAACAGGCCGTGGACGTAGCGGCACGAGCGTTGGACCTGGCGGTGGCCGCCGAGAAGGCCGGGGCCTATGAGGTGGCCGCGTCCCTGCGGGTGGCCGCCGCTGAGGCGACCGCCAAGGCCACCGCGGTGGACGCGCACGTGCGAGCGTTCGAGGGCGCAACAGCCGAGGCCGACTACGCTGCGGAGAAGCTGATCTACATCATGAGCGAGACTGGCGCAGCGCTCACTTGCGGCCCCGAACAGCCTGATGCCGCTGCTCAACCACCGAAATCTCCCTGAGCGCGGACGCTCCTTCCGCCACGGCACAACCGGTGTCCGTCGGTTATGTGACGTACGAGCAGGGTGTATCTCTCCTCATCACCAATCGGGCGAACGCCGTGGAGATAGTCCCTGGTTGCGGGGAAGGAAACCAACGTGCCCGATGGTGGGCGTAATTCGAGGTCTACTGGACGTACGAAGTAAAGTTCGCCGCCCTCATACTGATCGGGGTCGTTGAGGAACAGCAGAGTTTCAGCTCAACCGGCCGACCAAGAAGGACCCGGAGTTTAGGCGGATACGGCCCAAGACCGACGCGGGAATACGCCGGGTGGTGCTCGACCGGGACACGGCCGCCTTGTTCGCCCGGCTCGTGGACGGGAAGCGGCCGGACGAACCGGTGTTCGAGCACCCGACGCGCGGCGGCTGGTGGCCTCAGCCTGGATCCACCGCACGAATTTGAGTGATCATTTCTAGCGGTGTAGTTGATCTTCAATCGGATGTGCTCGGTCGTGGGCGCGTGATATCTGCTGGCCTCGCGTCCAGCTTGTTCACTTGGCGTCTCCGGTCGGGCC
>NZ_WHTD01000126.1 GCF_009379765.1 Actinophytocola sp.
GGCGGTGCTCGAGCAGCTCGGGGCCTTGCTTGCCCCAGTAGCCGCCCCAGTTGCCGCTGTGGGCGCCGAAACCGTCGAGGCTGGTAAAGACGTCGAAAGTGTAGGTAGCGGTCATGATGCTCTCCTCGAGTGCGGTTGATCGGGTGTGAAGAGACAGACTGGGAACGACAACGAGACCAATCGCCGTTTGACTTTTGGAGCCTGGCCGCCCCGGATGCGGCCCCAGGGCTTGACCACGGCCAAGATGGTGGCGAAGGTCAGCGTGGTCAGCGACACGGCGGGAGAAGTAGAGCGTGGCACGCCGATTCACAGGTCTTGACTATTCCTCCTACGGCCGCCCGCCAGGTGTCTGGCCGCCGGTCGTCGGTGCGGCGAGCTCGGCCAGGTGGTGCAGCGAGTTGGTGAGATGTTCAGGGCCGAACGGCGGGAACTGGATGCCGCGCTCGCGGATGAATTGCGGCACGGCCGACCAGTCGTAGGTGAGCGTGACCTCGGTCTCGGACGGACCGAGCGGTGCCAAGTCGTAACGCCAGATCCAGCCGCCGAACTCCAGGTGACCGTCGTCCTTCTCCTGCCCCGTCAGCCAGCCGATGGCGCACGGCGGGTCGAGCACCTCGACCTTGTTGACCACCTGGTAGTCACCGTTTGGATGGTCGGGGTGATGCATGTCCATCCGGAAAATCTGCCCCGCCTCGGTCAGCGGCGCCCGGTCGGCAGATTCCTGAACCCAGCCGGTCCCGTCGATCGCAGCATGGGTCGTCGGGTCCGCCAGCACGGCGAACACCCTCGTGGCGGGCGCGGCGACAGTCAGGGTGGCGCTCACGTTCTCCTGGTCCACCGTGGGCTGGTTGGTCATGGGCTTCGCGGGAGCGGTGGTGGTGACGGGCATCGTGAGCCTCCGGTGAGTGGCGACCGGCCCGTTGCCGGCCTCTCACCTTGGCTACGAACGCGCTCGACGCCACTCGACACCACCGCGGAAAATTCAGAAGACGTACTCACTCCGGCCGCGTCCGAGGCGACAAGGCCTACTCGTCACGAGCGATCTGTCGGCAGCTGCGAACGCGCGGCATCACCGCCGTGATCCCCGAGCCTGCTGACCAGGCCGGGCATCGCAAACGCCCCGGATGCGGCCCCAGGGCTTGACCACGGCCAAGACGGTGGCGAAGGTCAGCGTGGTCAGCGACACGGCGGGGGAAGAAGAGCGTGGCACGCCGATCCACAGGTCTTGACTATTCCTCATCCGCCGGCTCTGGCAGCGGAGGGCGCGTTAGCTTCGTACGAGAGCCGCAGCAAGCCAACAGTGACTGAACTGATGTAGATGACCCTGGCGTGCTGACTGTTATAAGGTTAACGTTATTATTGCGACGTGGCGATTGGGTTGTCGAGCTACACGACAGTGTCGATGCTTGGTTCGAGCAGCTGGTGAAGGAGGACCCGGAGACCGCTGACTTAGTCGAAGAGGCGATCGACGTGCTCGCGAGAACTGGACCTACGTTGGGTCGGCCACTCGTAGACCGGATCAGGGGTTCGGCTTACCACAACATGAAGGAGCTTCGGCCCGCGTCAGCAGGCAGCACCAAAGTAAGGATCTTGTTCGTGTTCGACCCGCAACGACCGGCGATCTTGCTAGCTGCAGGTGACAAGGCCGGCGACTGGAGGGGCTGGTACGAGCGGAACATCCCATTGGCTGATCATGCCGAGCATCTGGCAGACATCGAAAACCCCTGAAGAGGACGGCGTGATGGCCCGTTCGTGGAAGGACGTCAAGGCTGACAAGGTCCAGCATGACAAGGCCAGTGGTCGAGACCTTAACGCCGCTCGGGCTGACGCCCGCACTCGGACTCAGGCGTATGTGCTCGGGTTTCGGCTTGCTCAGCTCCGCCAGGAACTCGATCTTTCGCAAGCCGAGATCGCCAAGCGTATGGGCATCAGCCAACCCCGAGTTAGTCAGCTTGAGAGCGGTGACGTCGGGCAGATGGAAGTTGACACGTTGAGTCGCTACATCCTGGCGCTGGGCGGTCGCCTGAAGCTAGTCGCTGACTTCGAAGATCATGACGTCAACGTGTCAACCAGCGAAGTCGACCGAGACGCCGCCCAGCAGTCGGACCTCGTGGTGTCTTAGGCACGTCTCGTTTACTTCACCGAGATCGCGCCCGAGCACGGGTGGAGCGACTCGTGGGAACAGATCGAACCGAACAGTTGCCTCCCTTCATGTGTTGGTATCTCCCATGCGGGCAAGGATTCGGCGCGCGTATTCCGTGATCGCCAATCCGGCGGCGAGCAGGTACGGTCCGACCATCAGGGCCGCGCAGAGCAGGCCGTACCAGAACTCGCCGCTCAGCGCACCGGCCGACATGTTCGCCGCAGTCCAGCGCAGGACCACGGCGATCACCGGCAGGACGAACAGGGCGAACCAGCCGAGCACGCCGGCGAACCCGGCGAGCCAGAGCCACCGGAACCACCCGGCGGCACGACGGTCGGCGGGCGAGGCCGCCGCCAGCTCCGCTGCCTGCTCGGGGGTCAACCGGCCGAACGCCTCGAGCAGCCGCAACGTCTTGACCCGCCACAGGTTGTGGCAGCCAAGCAGGTTGACCAGCACCGCGTACAGGTCCGTGCGCAGGAACACCATGCACTGCCACAGCAGGCCGGCCAGCTTCAGGTACACGCCGATCGCCAAGACCGCGTCCACCGCCGTCGGGGCCGACCACGTACCGGTGTGGATCAGCAGCCGCAGGGCCAGCAGCACACCCAACAACGCGATGTCGACCGCAATCCCGCCCAGCAGCGGGCCGTACCGCCGGCGGCGGGGCACGCTCCACACCTGCGTCAGGTCGGTCTCGAAGACCAGCAGCATCAGCCGCCGGTCGACGCCGAACCGCGCCCGCAGGCCGATCGCCCGGGCAGCGAGCCAGTGCCCGCACTCGTGCAGCGCCATCGTCAGCATGGACAGCGGCACCAGCAGCACCGCGCTCACCCCGATGTCGCCGAACAGGAACGCATCCCTGGCCGGGGCCGGGAACAGCGCCGGCGTCGTGACGAACACCGCCACGCAGAACAACGCGAGCGCCGCGTAGCACGCCCACGCGACCGGTCCGAAGAGCCTGCGGGCGAGCCCCTGACTGACCCCCACCAGCCAGCGCCGGCCCTGGATGGGCGCGGTCCGCGGCGCCTCCCGCAGCTCGCCGGTCCCGTCGTCGACGAAGCCCAGCTCGGTCAGCACCGCCACGAACGCGGCCACGTCCACCGGCTCGCCCGCGGCTGCCTCCGCCTCGGCCGCGACCTCGTCGAGCGTGTCGCCGCGCTGCAGCGCGGCGATCACGACGCCGCCGATCGCGGGGATCGTCACGAAGGTGCCGGTCTCCGGGTCGCCGACGAGCACCTCGTCGCCCTCGGCCACCACGCTGAGTGGGCGCAGCCGCACGGTCGCGGTCATCTCCCCGGCCGTGCTCATGGCTGCGCGACCAGCCCGCCGACGAGCGCGCACGCCGGGCAGCCCGGGTCGCGCGCGAACGGCTGCCAGGTCGGCATCAGCCCGGTTCGCATGTCGAGCACCACCTGGGTGCCGGCGGCGCGCGGCGGTTCGAAACCGGTCAGGTAGCGCAGCGCCTCGTAGGCGATCAGCGAACCGAGCTGCATCGCGATCGGGCCGATGAGCGCGTTGTTGAACCGCAGGGACCGCGACAGCCGCTGCGCCACCCCAGCCGAGGTCGGCTCGTCGGGGTCGGGCCGGTCGGACTCGTCGCACAGCAGGCACGGGCTGCGGCCGGGGTCGACCGAGAAGTACATGAACTGGGTGCGCTGCATGCCGCCACCGACGAACGGGACGCACGCGCGTAACGCCGCCTCGTTCACCCACAGGTGCGCGCCCTGCTCGCTGTCCAGCCCGCCAACGACGATGTCGACGCCTTCGGTCAGGTCCGCCAAGTCCGCAGGGCCGGAGATCCAGCGGTCAACCGGGCGCACCTCGATCGCCGGGTCGTACTCGCGGACCCACTCCGCGGCCCGCTCGACCTTCGACCGGCCGAGGTCGCGGTGCCGGTACAGGAACTGGCGGGCGAAGTTGCGCGGCTCCACGTCGTCCCGGTCGACCAGCGTCATCGCGCCGACCCCGAGCCCGGCGAGGCACTGCACGATGCTCGAGCCGACGCCGCCTGCACCGAGCACGAGGACGCGGGACTCGCGCAACCGGCGCACGAACTCCGCCCGGGACCGGCCCCGGGTGGCGAACGAGGCGAAGAACGTCAGGTTCGAGAACTGGCGGGCGTCGACGGCGGGATCGCCGAGCGCCCGCTCGCCGGGCCGCTCGAGCAGCCCGAGCGAGTCGAGCCCCGCCAGCCCATCGGACACCTCGTCCTCGGTGAGCTCGACACCCCGCTGGGACAGCGCGCGGGCCAGATCGGCCGCGGTCGCCGGCCCCTCCCGCAGCGCCTCGAGCAACGCCCGGACCTGCCCGTCCGGGTCGGCCAGCGTGAGGGCCTCGCGGGGATCGCGGACCAGGATCAGGTCGTCGCCGAGCGACTCCCACGCGCATTCCTTCAATACCACTCGCATCGCGGGTCTCCCGGTCGGCTGGCAGGCGAAACGGTGGGGGCGGAGGATGGCGCTCCGCCCCCGAGTCGGAGTGAACGTCACCCGTCGTTGCCTGTCGCCTTGACGGACTCGACCTTGCGAACCTCGATCGTCATGTCACCCTCCTCTCCGCGTGCGCCGTACGTGGCTAAGTCGCGAGCCTTGCCGACCGCGCGTGGCGGGTTGGTGATCTCGAACGATTTCGAACGGTCAGCGGGCGGTGAGCCGGGCGCGCATCTCGCCGGCCTCGGGAACGCCGAGCTCCTCGTAGAGGGCGAGTGCCTGCTGCCACTGCTCGCGGGCCTCGGCCGCCTCGCCCAGGTGGTGGTGGACCTCGCCGAGGCCGGCACAGGCCCGGGCCTGCTCCGGCTGCTGCCCGATCTTGCTGGCGTACATGTGCGCCTCGGCGTGCGCGGCCAGGGCACGCGCATGGTCGCCGGTGGCAAGGGCGACCTCGCCGATCCCGTTGACCGCCGTCGCCTGGCCGGCCGGGTCGCCGAGGTCGCGATACAGGCTCAGGGACCGTTCGTAGTGGCCGACCGACTCACCGTACCGGCCCGTCCGCCGGGCCAGGTCACCAAGGTTGTTCAGCGCGCGTGCCTCATCGTCCGGGTCGCCGATCTGCCGGGACAGGGCCAGCGCCTGCCGGTGGTGCTCGCCGGCCTGCTCGTAGTGGCCGGTCAGCTGCTCGATCACACCGAGGTGGTCGAGCGCGGTCGCCTGCCCCTCGAGCGAGCCGGTGTCCACGAACAGGGCCAACGCCTCCCGGTGGTGCTCGGCCGCCCGCTCGTGGTGGCCGGTCAGCTGCTCGATGACGCCGAGGTGGTCGAGCGCCCGCGCCTTGTTCTCCACCGCGCCGATGGCCTCGAAAACGACCATGGCCTGCCAGTGGTGCTCGGCCGCCAACTCGTAGCGCCCGGCCAGCTGGTAGATCACCCCGAGGTTGCCGAGTCCACTGGCCTCGCCGATCCGGTCACCGGCCTCCCGGGAGAGCGCCAGTGCCTGCTGGTAGTAGTCGGCCGCGCGCTCGTACCGCCCGGTGAGCTGGCTGGCGAGGCCGAGGTAACGCAGCGCCCGCGCCACGCCGTCCCGCCCGGCCGGACCGTCGCCCAGGTCCAGAACTCGCTGCATGCCGTCGATCACCTGCTCGTACCGCCCGGTCCGCACGTCCAGCTCGCCGAGGTTGACCAGCGCCCCCACCTCGGCCGCGACGTCGCCGTTGCGGCGCGCGGCCTCGATGACCTGCTCGTGCAGCAGCCGGCCGTCCGCGTAGCGACCAGTGACGGCGAGGTGGTTATGCAGGATCGCGGCGAATCCCGCGAAGGCGGTGTCGTCCTGCGCCAGGTGGGTGGCGACGGCGAGCAGGTTGATGCGCTCGGCGTCCAGCCACGCCCGGGCCGCGGCCGGATCGGGCAGCTCGACCGCGGGCGTGGCCGGCTCGGGCACCCGCGGCCGCCGGTGCCGGTCGTGCGGGTACACCAGATCCGTCGCCCGCGCCGCGGTGTGGAGGTAGTGCTCGCCGAGGCGGGCCAGGCAGGCGCGGCGGACCGCGGCGGGGTCCTCGTCGTGCGCGCGGCCGCCGGCGTAGGTGCGGATGAGGTCGTGGAAGCGGTAGCGGCCGGATGTCGGGCACTGCATCAGGCTGGCGGCGGTGAGCTGGTCGAGCAGGCGATGCGCCTCGTCGAGGTCGGTGCCGGTGAGCGCTGCGGCGGCATGCGGGGTGACACCAGCGCCCGGGTGCAGGGCGAGCAGCCGGAACGCGCGCTGCTGGTCGGCCGGCAGGTCGCGGTAGGACAGGCTGATCGCCACCTCGACGCCGCTGTCGAGCCGCAGGCTGTGCCGGTGGTGCCGCAGCCGCTCGAGGTGGTCGGCGAGCGTCCACTCCGGATCGGCCCGGATCCGGCTGGCGACCACCGCGAGCGCCAGCGGCAGGTGACCCAGCAACTCGGCGACTTCGGCCGCGATCCCCGGCTCGGCGTCGACCGCGCCGATCGCTTCGCGCAGCATGCCGACGGCTTCGTCGCTGGTCAGCACGTCCAGCACCAGCGGGCGGATGGACGGCAGGTCGGGCAGCCGGCGCCGGCTGGTGATCAGCACGAGGGATCCCGGGCCGGCTGGCAGCAGCGGCCGGACCTGCTCGGCCGAGGCGGCGTTGTCCAGCAGCACCAACGCGTTGCTGCCGCTCAGCAGCTGCCGGTACTTCGCGGTGCGCTCGGCCTGGCCGACGTGCTGGATCTGGCCGCTCCCGACGCCGAGCCGGCGCAGGAAACCCTCCAGCACGGCGTTCGGGTCGGCCGGCGGCTGGTCCGGGTCGTAGCCGCGCAGGTCGACCGCCAGCCGCACGTCGGTGAACCGGCCGGCGGCCGTGAGCAGGTGGCCCGCGCGGATCGCCAGCCGGGTCTTGCCGACGCCGGGCATGCCCGCGATCGCCCAGCCCTTGGTGCCCTCGAGCTCGAGAATGCGGCGCAGGTCGGCGTGCCGACCGGTGAACGACGGCAGGTCAGCCGGCCAGGTGTCAGCGACGCTGACGATGGCCGCGGCGCTGGCCAGGCCCGCGACCAGCCAGCACGTCTGCCGCCACTGCTCAGCCACCTCGTCGGCCGCCTCCTCCGGCACCCCGCCGACCGCGAGCAGCAGCCGCGCGATGTCGACGACCAGATCGATGTCCAACCGCGCCCGGCCGGGCCGAAAGCACCGGTAGACCGTGTTCAGCACGGGCCGCTCCGGCACCCGGCGGGCTGCCCTGTCGCGCACCAGTTCCCGATGCACGGCGCGGTAGGACATCCCCGACCACACCTGCAGGAGCCGCAACCTCTCGGTCAGCTGCTCCACGGTCGTCGCCCCGTGCGGAGTGGGCGGACCCCCGACTCCCCGCAGCCTCGCCCTGTCGACCCCCATCAGGCCATGAAACCCCAAACGCTCAGCCCGTTCCAGGGGCATTCTCGACGGCAGCGCCGACGCCGCGCGACCGCGGGAGCTGCGGATCGCCGAACCCGATCACCGCACGAGACCGGAGCCTGCTCGATGTCAGCGCGGGCCGCGACCAAGCTCGCCACCACATCGAGGGCAAGCCGCAACAACCAACCTGACACTCCCAGACCCAGCAGCACCATCGAGCTCGGGGCGCGTGGACGGGGCGACACCACGTGACGTAGCGCGGGTGCCAGCGAGATCAGGATGCCTGGAACGTGTAGCGGGTCTGGCTGTACGGCGCCTTGCCGAAGACCAGCACCTTGGCCGGTGTCACGGCGAAGACGGGTGCCCGGTGGTCATCGGCGCCGGGGTCGCGGAACTGGCCGTCGACCACCTCGAACGGCCAGTCGAGCTCATCCCGCCACATCTGCGCCAGCCGGGTCAGCGTCGGCTCGTCACTGACCTGCGCCACGGTGCCCTCGACGACCACGTCAATGCCTGAGCGGTAGGAGCTCGAGCCGGTGGTGAGCACGCAGCGCGGGTTTGACTCGATGTTGCGGGCCTTCTGCTCGTGTGCCCCGGTGCAGAAGTGCAGCTTGCCGTCCAACCACATCGCGGGCAGCGGCGCCACGTGCGGGCGCCCATCCCGGCGCACGGTGGACAGCCAGAACATCTCCGACTCACGCAACACCTGCTCGACGTCGGCCCACGGTACGGCCGTGCTGCCCGGCTCGCTGAACTCCGAGATGTACTGGCCGCTCGGCTCGGTCACCATCATCACTCCTCCTGGCCTGGCCTTGGCGAACGACTTCTCACCAGTACCGACCAACCCGCAGGGCGAAACTCATCGGTCGCGAGCGGGCGCCACCGAACCCGAGCTCGTGGCCGTCCGCGAACGGAATGGCCATCCACGCCGTCGCATCCACCGCTCGGGATGGTCCCTATCGGCTCGGGAGCGATCGCGGCAGCCCGAACCAGGGGAGCACGCTGCTGTCGAAGCGGGTCATGGCGCAGATCCGGACGCCTGCGAGGGTGAGGACGAACAGACCGGTCCCGTGGCGGATGCCCGTAGGACCGCGCAGGTAGGCCCCGAACGCCGGCTGACCGTTGGCTCGCGTCGGCACGAGGTCGAACCTCCGGCCCGAGCGAAGGATGCTGCCGCAGAAGCGGGCCGCGGCGTCGTGGCCTTCGTACTCGAAAGGCATCGGTGGCATGGAGATGAAGACGTCGTCCGTCAGAAGAGCCACCAGCGCGCCGAGATCGGCGGACTCCCAGGCGCGGACGAACTTCGTCACGATCGCATCCTCGGAGCGCGAGCCACGAGCGGGAGGTGGTTCGCGGTCGGCGGTCTGCGGCAGCCGACTCCGCAGGCCGGTGCGCGCCCGTTTGAGGGCGCTGGTGACCGAGTCGACCGTCGAGTCCAGCATGTCGGCCACCTCGCTCGCACGGAATCCGAGAACGTCGCGCAAGATCAGGACGGCGAGCTGGCGAGACGGCAGGAGCTGAAGGGCGGTCACGAAGGCCAGGGACACGGCTTCGGTCTGCTCGTAGCGGGCCTCTGGGCCGAGCGGCACATCGACCGCACCGTCGAGGGGGGCGTCGGGAAACGGCTCGAGCCACACGACTTCGCCGAGCCGGGACGGTTCGGGCGGTTCGACATTGGGCACGTCCCACTCCTTGGCCGGGCGTCGGCCGGCCGAACGCCGCGCGTTGAGGCACCGGTTGGTGGCGATCCGGTACAGCCAGCTACGGAGCGAGGCCCGCCCCTCGAACCCTCCGAAGCCTTGCCAGGCGGCCAGCAGCGTCTCCTGGAGGGCGTCCTCGGCGTCCTGGAAGGATCCGAGCATCCGGTAGCAGTGCACCTGCAACTCGCGGCGGTACGGCTCGGTCAGCGCTCGGAACGCCTCGCCGTCCCCGTCCCGCGCCTGGGACATCAGGTCACCTGTTACCACGTCGCGTCACCTTCTCCCCGTATCTCGCCGCCGTTCTTGACGTATGGACACCGACCGAGGGGCGAACTGGGCGGTCGGGTGGCGCCCAGTTTCCCGATACCGCGGTGTCTTCATCAGTGGTAGTCGACAACGCCAGCGAAGGAGACCCGAGATGGGAAAGATCGTGATCAGCGAGAACGTCTCGCTTGACGGAGTCGTCCAAGACCCCACCGGCGAGGAGGGCTTCCGGCACGGCGGCTGGTTCAGCCAGGTTGGGGACAAGGACCGCGAGGAATGGGCCGCGGTCGAGTTCGAGGAGGCGCTTGGCGCCGAGGCCCTGCTGTTGGGTCGGCGGAGCGACGAGTACTTCGGAACGCGGTGGACAGGCCGCGGTGGCGAGTGGGCGGACAGGCTGAACAGCCTGCCCAAGTACGTCGTGTCCTCGACCCTCATAGATCCCGAGTGGAGCAACTCGACGGTCCTCGGTGGCGACGTGGTCAACGAGGTCTCGAAGCTGAAGCAGGCGGTAGACGGGCAGATCGTCGTCTACGCCAGCCGTCAGCTCGTGCACACCCTGATGGAGCATGACCTGGTCGACGAGCTGCGGCTGATGGTCTACCCGTTCGTGCTCGGGGCTGGCGAGCGTCTCTTCGGCGAGACCAGCGACAAGAAGTCCATTCGCCCCCTCAACACCCGGACCGTCGGGGACAGCCTCGTCCACCTCACCTACGAGATCGTCCGAGACGCCTGACAGCCGAACGGCGGCGTCGGCCGGAGATGCCACCCGGAGGAACGCGTCCTGGCGCTTACGACCAACAGCGGGACGAGCATGGAGCCGGATCGGCCGGGCGCCGGCCGATGTCCCGGACAGGCGCGTACTAAGGGACGAACGGCGGAAGTTGCCGAACGGACGCGGCGCCCGCCCCGGCACAGGTGGTGCCTCCAGAGTAAGAGACACAAGGTCCGCCGGACTTGGCCAGACGCCCAGTCGCCGAGGCACTCGGCATCGAGGAGGGCTCCCGGTCGTAGTCGGCGTCGACGAGATGAGCCAGATCCAGGCATTAGGGGTCACGCCCCGCCCCACCTCATCGACATTGAGATGTCACACACCGGCTGGAGTCGAGCGGACCTCCTCGGCGGCGCCGGGTGGCCCGGCATCGGGAGAACGACATGCGGCACACGATCGTCTACGTACACGGAGCCGGGAACAAGCCCCGTACGGGGCGGCTGCGGATGGAGTGGGACCGCGCACTGTTCGGTCGGGACCTCGGCGCCTCCTCGCGCATGGCCTACTGGGCCTCGGTGCGGCACTCCCGGCCGCTGGACGAGCTGCCGGCGGCGGAGGCGCCGGCGACCCAGCTCGTCGAGGCGCCGGAGCGGTACATCACCGACACGCTCCTCGGGGCGGCGAAGGAGACCGAGTCCGCGGTCCCGAGCGACGACCGGCTCGCGCCGTGGCTTCGCCGCATGACCTACGCGGCCGAGGCGCTCGCCGGGGACTGTGGCACCGGCGAGGCCATGCCCCTGCCTCGCGCGGCACGCATCGCCGTGTTCCGGGAGCTGGTGCGGCGCAACTTCCAGGACGTGCACGCGTACTTCTTCGGCGGTGCGAAGGAACCCATGCGCCACGCGGTCCGCGAGGCGCTCGACGGCCTCGACGGACCGGCGGTCGTGCTCGGGCACGGCCTCGGCTCGGTCATCGCCTACGACGTCCTGCGCGAGCTGGACGGCCGCGGGCCGACCGTGCCGCTGTTCGTGACGGTCGGGTCGCCGCTCGGGGTGACCGAGGTGCGGGACCTGGTGCGGACCCCGCTCGAGGTTCCGGTCGAGGTCACGAGGTGGCTCAACGTGTCGGACCCGCGGGACCCGGTCGCGCCGGACCACGCGGTCCGCTCCGAGCTCGACCCGGCCGACCGGTGCCAGGACGTCGTCGCCACCAACACCGGCGAGGGCCACCACGCGATCGGGGAGTACCTGCGGACGCGGCCCGTCCGCGACGCGATCCTCACGCTGTTCGGCGAGGGCCCCGAGGCAGCCGTCGCGGCCAGGGTCGCCGACCGCACGACCGAGCGCCGAGCGCGGATCGGCCTGCTCGGCCGGCCGGGCGGTCTCGCCAGGGCGGACGACCCGCGCCGGGTCGCCACCCGGATCGACCGGCTCGGCCGGCACCACCCCGACGTGCGGCCGGTCGACCCCGACGCCCTCGCCGCGAACGAGCCGGCGGCGGTGGCCGCGGCGGAGGACGTCCTGGAGCGGATCATCGGGACCGACGACCTCCTCGGCGTCCGCTACCTGGAGGGCGGGGTCGCCGCAGCGCGGGCCGTCGGGCGGGTCGTCATCCGCGAGGAGGACGGCCGGGTCGCCGGCCACGGGACGGGCTCGATGGTCTCGCCGGAGCTGCTGCTCACCAACCACCACGTGCTCCCCGACGCCGCCACCGCCAGGAACAGCCAGATCGAGTTCGACTACCAGGACGGGCTCGACGGCCGGCCGCTGCCGACGGTCGAGCTCTCCCTCGACCCGGACCGGTTCTTCCAGGCCGACCGGACGCTGGACTTCGCGCTCGTCGCGGTTCGGGCGACCCCGGCCGAGCTGGCCCGGTTCGGCTTCAACCGGCTGCACGATGCGCAGGGCAAGGCCATCGTCGGCGACTTCGTCACGATCATCCAGCACCCGGGTGGCGAGAAGAAGCAGATCGCGTTGCGGGAGAACCGGATCGTCGACGTGCTCGAGCAGTTCCTCCACTACGAGACCGACACCGAGCCGGGCTCGTCGGGTTCGCCGGTGTTCAACGACCAGTGGGAGGTCGTCGCGCTGCACCACGCCGCCGTCCCCGCGCCCGAGCGGGGCGAGCTCGGTGGCTGGCTGAACGAGGGCGTGCGGGTCAGCCGGCTGATCGCCCACCTGCGGGGCCAGGAGTACCCGACCGCGCAGCGGCCGCTCATCGACGCGCTCCTCGGCCGCGACGCGCGGGAGGCCGTGCGCATCGACCCGGACTACACCAACCGGGCCGGCTACGACGCCGACTTCCTCACCGGCCACCAGGTGCCGCTGCCGACGCTGCCCGAGGACCTCGTGGCGAAGGCGGCGGTCAACCGGCTGGCGGCCGGCGAGCCGGCGTACGTCCTGCCGTACCACCACTTCAGCGTGGTGCTCAACAAGGAGCGCGGGCTGGCGTTCTTCACCGCGGTCAACATCGACGGGGCCGTCAGCGAGCGGCTCCCTCGAGCGTCCGACCACTGGTCGCTGGACCCGCGGGTGCCCGACGGCGAGCAGACCGGCGAGGCCGTCTACCGCGACAACCCGCTCGACCGCGGGCACCTCGTCCGCCGGCTCGACCCCGCGTGGGGCACGACGAAGGCGATCGCGAGGGCGGCCAACGACGACACGTTCCACTTCACGAACTGCGCGCCGCAGCACGCCGACCTCAACCAGAACGAGACCACGTGGGCGGGGCTCGAGGACTACATCCTCAACAACGCCGACACCCGGGACCTGCGGGTCAGCGTGGTCACCGGTCCGGTGCTCGCCGAGGACGACGACCCGTACCGCGGGGTGCGGCTGCCGCGCCAGTACTGGAAGGTCGTCGCGATGGTCACGAGCTCCGGGGAGCTGTCGGCCACCGGGTACCTGCTCAGCCAGGCCGGCCTGATCGACGGGCTCGAAGCGGCGGCCGAGTTCTCCTACGGCGCGTACCGGACCTACCAGGTGCCGGTCCGCCGCATCGAGGTGCTGACCCGGCTGTCGTTCGGTGACCTCACCGCCGCCGACCCGCTCGGCACCGGCCCGCAGGAGGCGACGGCGACCGCGCGGGAGATCACCCAGCTCCGCCGGATCGTGCTCTGACGGGCCGGACCTGCGCGGTCATCGCGGCCTCGCCGTCCTATGCGTGGACACGGAGACCACCTCCGAAGGGACTCTGCCGGTCCTCGGCCAGCAGGTACCGGTAGGTCCGGTCGACGCCTCGCGCGAGGCCGGCCACCACGACGGCGCCGCCGCGCACCGACCAGAGCCTGCTGACCGTGCTGTCCGGCGCCGGCCTCGCCGAGGAGGACTGGCTGTCCTCGGCGATCCTGCTCGACGGCTACGCCCGCACCACCGCCGCACTCGCCCGCGACCTCGACGAGAGCCCCGCGACCCCGGTCCAGTCCGCCGAGGTGACCGGGTTCCTCCACCCGCTGCTGAGCGAGCGCGACTTCCCGGTCCTGGCCGCGATGCCGGCCGCCCGGCAGTACGCGGACAGCTCCCCCGAACCCGACATCTCCTACGGCCTCGACCGGATCCTCGACGGCCTCGAAGCGCGGATCGCGGGTGGGACGGGGGCACAATGAGTGCCATGACCACAGGACCCGACCGGCCGGAGCAGGACGAGGTGCTCGACGCCGAGGTCGTCGAACCCACCGCGGTGGAGCTCTCGGCACAGCCACCGCCGGTCGTCCCGGCCGGCGACTACACCGACGCGGGAGTACCGAGCTTCGACTACGTCCGCGACCGGATCGAGGGCCGGTACGCCACCTCGCTCGGCGCCGGCGAGCTGCCCGAGGAGGCGGCGACCACCAACTCTCTCGACGAGCAGATGGCCAAACGCGAGCAGGCCGGACGCGACAAGCTGGAGGAGATCCGCCGCGCGATGCGGGAGAGGTAGGCGCGGTGGTTCCTCGCCGGGAAGATCGACAGCCCCTCGACCGGCCGGCGCGCGTGCTGCTCATCCACGGCGGGCTCTGGGACGGCCTGGACGCCGCCCGTTTCTGGCACGCGCCCGGGGTGGTGGCCGGCCTGCGGCGGCGCGGTATCGAGGTCGACGCGCCGGACCGGCTGGCGCGGCCGGCGGACTGGACGGCCGACGCCCTCCGGCTCACACCGACCCGCCCGGTGGCCGTGGTGGGCGCGTCGAACGGCTGCTCGGTGGCGGTGCGGCTCGCGCTCACGATGCCGGCCTCGGTGACCCGGCTGGTCCTGGCCTGGCCGGCCACCGCGGTCGACGACCCGCCGACCCGGGCCCTGTTCGCGGAGCTCGGCGCCGGCCCCGCCGTGGTCGACGCGCTCCTGGCCGGCGAGACCCTCCGCGGCACCACCGACACGGAGCTGGCGACCCTCGGGATGCCGGTGCGGGTCCTCCCGGCGCGGTACACCAGCGGGCGACGGTCGACGCGTTGCTGGAGCTGATCCCCGACGCCGTCGAGGTGCCCGGGTGCCCCGAGCCGGTTCGGCCGGAGTTTCCCGAGCACCTCGACGGTTTCCTCGACGCGATCACCTGAGGCCGCCGGACGGTCCGGGTCACCGGCACCCCCGACTCCTACCAGCTGCTGTCCACAAAGGACATCAAGGCGGGCAGCGTCACGGTGACGGTAGGGGCGGGCGTGCGGGCCTACTCGTTCACCTTCGGCTGAGCTGATGCGGTGACCGGCCGGCCCGGCCAGGAGATCACGACCCGCGAGTGGACCTTCTCGACGACATGGCCGTCGGGGAGGTCCGCGGTCGGGGTGGCGGCCGGCCACACCTCGATGCGCGCGCTCGGTCCCGGCCGGTGGTCGCGGTGCCAGGTCCGGACCAGGTCGACGTAGCGGTCGGCCTGGTACTCGGCGTCCGGGCCGCGCGCGCGAACGCCCAGCTCGAAGCGGCCGGCGCCCGCGGGGCGGATGTCGCGGTAGGCCAGGGTGGCGCCGGTGACCGCGGTCGGGACGCCCCAGCGCGCGGCCTCCGGGAAGCCCCGGCGGGTGTCGGTGGCGACCAGGTGGCAGAAGCCGGAGGCGGTGGAGGCGAGCCACAGGTCCAGGTCGTCGGACGGCTCACCCGTGGCGACCTCGATGCCGGACCACCGGGTGAGCACCGGCTCGCCCAAGGAGACGCGGAGCTTCTCGACGCCGGAGGGCTGCCGGCCGTCGACCCGCAGCCGGACGGACCCGTCGAGCGGCACCCAGTCCTCCCCGGCCGCCCCGATGCCCCGCATCGGCACGAATACCGCCCGGTGGTAACCCGCGCTGACCAGGCGGTCCCCGGCACGGTCGAATGCCACGGCGCGGGTGAGCCCGCGCATTCGCAGCGGCACGACCAGCCGACCGCCGTCGGCGAGCTGGTCGAGCCACGCCGGCGGGATGTCCACGGCCTCGGCGGTGACGATCACGCGGTCGTAGGGCGCGTGCGCCGCGACCCCCAGCTCCGCGTCCGCGTGCACGACGTCGACCTGCGCGTATCCGGTGTACGCGAGGCATGTTCGGGTTCGGTGCACGACCTCGCGGTCGATGTCGACGGTCGTCACCGCACCCTCCGGGCCGACCAGCTCGGCGATCAGCGCGGCGTTGACCCCACCGGACCCGATCTCGAGCACCCGCATGCCGGGCCGCAGCGCCGCCTGCTCCAGCATGACGGCCTGGACCCGCGGCTCGGAGATCGAGCTGACCGGCACGCCGTGCTCGTCCCGCTCGGTCACCACCGCTTGCCCGCCGTAGACGTGCTCGGGCGGCGTGCCCGGCGCGAACAGATGTCGCGGCACCGCGCGGAACGCCTCCAGGACGTCCGGGCTGACCGCCCGGCCGGACATGAGCCGGGCGATCATTCCCTCGCGTGCGGCGGCGAACGGCGAGAACGCCGACCTGAGGCCGAGAGCGGAGCTGCGCAGACCGTCCACTGTGTCCTTTCCGGCGCGGGGGGAACGGGTACACGTCCACTACTACCACGTGCGGGGAAAGGCGGACGTAAGAGAACGGCCCTCCTGGCGTGCGCCGGAGGGCCGTTCTCGTGGTGGTGCTCACATCATCGAGTGCTGGGTGACCTGACCGCCGTGGATGGTGACCACGGCGTGCGGGGAGCCGTCGTGGTGCCAGACGGTGTACTCGCCGGCAGGCACACCGGGGAAGACGGCCGTGTACGCGACGTGGCTCCGGCCGTGCCGGGCGTGCACCACGTTGTGGCTGCGCCTCGTGGTCGGGTCCACCCCCGGGCTGATCTCGATCTCCCGCTCGGCGAGCTCCGGGCCGGCGGCGATGACCAGCGCGCCGACGTCGCCGCCGATGTCCAGAACCAGGGTGTCCGGTCTAGTGTCCATTGTGGATCCTCCGCTCATGTCCACGCTCATGTCCACGGGTTGGTGAAGCCGTCGTGCGGCACGCCGAGATAGGGGAACCGGTCGAGGTAGGGGATGTCCAGGTCGTCCGGGGTCACCCCGTCGTCGACCTGGGCGGCTGCCTGGTCGGGCGTGTAGTTCTTGTCCACCAGGGCGTAGGTGGCGCCCGCGATGGCCCGCAGCTCGATCGCGACCACGTCGTCGAACACCCGGCGGCCGTTCGGGAAGCCGGCGAGGTCGCCGTCGAGCAGGCCGAAGATGCTGGGTTGACCCGACGGCGGGATGGCCGTGTTGAGCCGCATCAGGTCCGCCTGGGTCTTGCCGGTGAAGTTCTGGAAGCCCGGGATCAGGCCGGCAGGGATGCCGGTGAGCAGGATGGCCAGCAGGTCCGCGCGCGGCGTGCCGGACTTGTTCAGCACGTCGAGGTTGGGGAACACGCCCGGGAACAGCCCCGGCAGCAGGCCGGCGACCTCGGGCTTCGCCACGAACTTCGCGAACCGGGCATCGCCCTCCGGCGACTGGGTGTTCCAGAAGTCCTTGCGCCCCATCGGCACGATGACCTCGTTGAACAGCGGGTTCGCCAGCCGCGAGACCTGCCGGTACGGGCCGGTGCTCCAGGTGTTGTTCAGCTCGGTGTCGAGCATCCGCACCCGCTGGCGGCTCGCCGTGGTCCACACGCCGATCGTGGCGCGCGGGTCGTTGACGTCGCCGCCCCGCCAGCCGCTGCGGGTGAGGTCGGTGACCGGGACCTGCAGCGCGATCGTGTGCACGTTGAGGTTCTTCGTGGCGTTGACGCCGGGGCCGGACTGGGGGAACTTGTTCAGGCCGAACGTCGTGTGCGCGTCGGCGAACGGGCGCGGGTCGAGCAGGTCGAAGATCGCGCCGAGGTCGACGTAGAAGCCCTCGGCACGCTGACCGGCGAACACCCGGCGCTTGCTGCCGAGGTTCTGCACGGCGGCGTCGGCGAGCGCGTTGTAGTCCGGTGTGGACAGTGGGCCGATGTTGCACGGCGGGCAGGGCAGCCTGCGACCGAGCTGCTGGGCACGGCCGCGGCCGTCCTTGCGGGTGACCGAGTAGAACTGCCGGCGGTTCCAGTTCGGCGAGTCCAGGGTGAGGATCGGGCCGGTGTTGTAGAGGAAGGTTGTTCTCGTTGCGCACCTCGGTGGTGAACCGGAACTCGTAGCTGACGTCCGCCCGGCTGTCACCGTTGTTGTCGATGTGGATCTCGTAGCGAACGTCGTCACCGAACTCGTAGAAGTTCGGACCACCGGCCGGCGCCTGTAACGGCACATAGTTCGCGATCAGGGTCACGGTATCCGGCTTGTCCGGGCTGACGAAGGCGTAGACGTCGGTGGAGTCGGCGACCGGGTCCTTGGAGATCTCGGGCGCTTCGCGGTGTGAAGACATGGGTCTACCTCACGGGAGATGGAAAGGGAGCCGGACGAGAAGTCCGGAAAGGAAGGAAACGCCGAGGATCAGGCGGTGGCGGCCTTGGCCAGTCGGGCGGCGAAGGCGCGGTCGGTGACCTGGACGCGGCGGGTGCCGACGAACACGTCGAAGTGGCCGGTGGCGGCGTCGCGCAGGTGCACCATCACCGGTTCGGTCGGGATGCCCTTCGGGGTCTCGACCTCGGCGGACCCGTCCGCCACCGACTGCGTGACCAGCGGAACGGCCGCGCCGACGACGACCCCGGCCGCGGCGAGACCGGCACCGGTCAGGATCACCTTGCGGCGGGAAACGCCACCCGAACGCTGGTCGGGCTGCTCCTTGTGAGCCATGGGATCAACTCCTCTGAGTGGTCTGGGCGATCGATATTCGACGCCCCGCACCCGGTGGATTGGCCCGAGTCTCCGCCGTGCCGCAACGATCTTACGAAGTCTGGATGCGCTGGTAGTGGCGGCGCGCCTTGAGCCGGTTGCCACACACCTTCATCGAGCACCAGCGCGCGGTGTTCGCGCGACTGCGGTCGAGCAGGAACAGCCGGCACTCGTCGTTGGCGCACGGACGCAGCCGGCCGGGCATGTCCTCCCGCAACCGGGCCCAGGTGAGCACGAGCCGGGCGGCGAGCCGGTGGTCGTCGTCGACGTCGAGGTGCCAGCTGACCCCGGTGCTCGCGAGCTCGGGCACGAGCCGGGCGCCGTGCAGCTCGAGCACGCTCGCCGGCTCGTCGCCGCGGACGACCGCCTGAAGCCGGTCCCTGGCGGCGAGGACCCGCGCGACCTCGACGGGCGAGCCGGTGCCGCCCCGGGTCCGGGTCCACTCCCGCGCGACATCGTCGGCGAGCTCGTCCCGCGGCGTGCCGTCGACGACAGGCGTGCTGTTGAGCAGGTCGAGGAGGGTCTGCTCCTCGGCGGTGTCGGTCACCCGTCGATTCTAACCCTCTTAGCCGTCTTGACAAGTTAGGCGACTCGGTGTCTCATCTACCTAACCGACTCAAGACAACAAGGGAGTTAGAGATGGTTCACCACCGGACGGCGACCGTGGCGGGTCAGCCGATCTTCTACCGGGAGGCCGGGCCCGGCGACGCCCCGGTCGTGCTGCTCCTGCACGGCTTCCCGACCAGCTCGCGGATGTTCCGCCACCTCATCCCGGCGCTGGCCGACCGCTACCACGTCATCGCGCCGGACCACCTCGGCTTCGGCTACTCGGCGGCCCCGGCGGACGTCGAGTACACCTTCGACATGCTGACCGACGTCACCGAGGGCCTGCTCGACGCGCTCGGCGTCGACCGCTTCTCGATGTACGTCCAGGACTACGGCGCCCCGATCGGCTGGCGGCTCGCGCTGCGCCGGCCCTCGGCGGTGCGGGCGGTGATCAGCCAGAACGGCAACGCCTACGAGGACGGCTTCGTCCCGGAGTTCTGGGCGCCCGTGTGGGCCTACGCGAAGAACCCCGGCCCGGACACCGAGCCTGCCGCGCGCGGCGCACTCGAGGTCGACGCGATCCGCTGGCAGTACCTCACCGGGGTGCCCGAGCCCGACCTGGTCGACCCGGACACATGGGTCCTCGACCATCTCGACATGCGACGACCCGGCAACGAGGAGATCCAGCTGGCCCTGTTCCGCGACTACGCGACCAACCCGCCGCTCTACCCCGCCGTCCACGAGTACTTCCGCGCGAGCCAGGTGCCGCTGCTCGCGATCTGGGGCGCGGGCGACGAGATCTTCGGCCCGGACGGCGCGAAGGCCTTCGCCAGGGACCTGCCCGACGCGGAGATCCACCTGGTCGAGGGCGGCCACTTCCTGCTCGAGAGCGCGCTCGACACGGCCGTCGGGTACATCCGCCCGTTCCTCGCCGGGGCGGTGTCGTGATGGGGCTGTCCTGGCAGCAAGGCCCGCTCGCCGCGGGCGCGGTGGGTCGCTTCCTCGTCCCCGACCCGCTGCCCGACCGGATGCTGTTCGCCGAGCCGCTGCGCAGGCGGATGCGGGTCCGCTTCGGCGAGGAGTGGATCGCGGACAGCGAGGACGTCGTGCTGCTGCACGAACCCGGCCGCTACCCCGTCGCCTACTTCCCGCTCGGCGACGTCGCGCCGGGCGTGTTGGAGCCGCTGGACACCGTCACCCGGCACCGCGACCTCGGCCCGACCTCGTGGTTCGCCGTCCGGGTGGGTGAGCGGCACACGCAGCGGGCGGCCTGGCAGCACACCGGCCTGCCCGGGTATGCCGGCGAGTTGGCCGAGCGGGTCGCGTTCGCCTGGCGGGCGATGGACGCCTTCTACGAGGAGGACGAGCGGATCGTGGGCCACGCGGCGGACGCCTACCACCGCAACGACATCCGCCGCACGTCCCGGCACCTGGTGGTGCGCGAGGGGGACCGGGTCGTCGCCGACACCACGGCGCCGCTCGTGCTCTACGAGTCCGGCTTCGCGCCGCGCTGGTACGTGCCGCGCGCCGACGTCGACGAGTCGGCGCTGACCCCGGTCGACGGCCGGACCTTCTGCCCCTACAAGGGGTTGGCCGACTATTACGACGTCGGCGGCGCGCGGCGGGCGGCCTGGTCCTACCCCGAGGCGTGGCCGGAGGTCGGGCGGGTGCGCGGCCTCGTGTCGTTCGAGCCGGACAAGGTCACCGTGCTGCTCGACGGCGCCGTCCTGGCGCCGCCGCCCGGTCAGCGCGTCACCCCGCACGGCATCGACCGCGGGCTGACCGTCGACGAGGTGGCCTGAGCCGTGGCGACCCTGGTCTCCCTCAACGCCGGCATGCCGCGGGACGTGCCCTGGCACGACCTGACCGTCCACACGGGAGCGTGGAAGGACCCGGTCGACGGGCCGCGGATGGTCCGCAGGCTCGGGGTCGAGGGCGACGGGCAGGGCGACACGGCGGGCCACGGCGGCGAGAACCGCGCCGTGCTCGTCTACCAGGTCGACTCCTACCGGCACTGGGAGGACCACTTCGGCTGCGACCCGCTGCCGTTCGGGATGTTCGCCGAGAACCTGACCGACGAGGGGCTCGCCGACGAGTCGGTCCACGTCGGCGACCGGTACCGGATCGGCGAGGCGGAGCTCGAGGTCTCCCAGCCGCGGGTCACCTGCTACCGCGCGGGCCTGCGGCTCGGCGAGCCGGAGCTGTCCGCGCTGCTGGTGTCCCACCACCGGCCGGGCTTCTACCTGCGGGTGATCCGCGAGGGTCGCGTCCGGGCGGGTGACGAGATCGTGCGGACCGCGACCGGGCCGGTGAGCGTCGCCGACGTCGACGCGCTGCTCTACCTGCCCGATCCCGACCCGGAGCTGCTGCGCCGGGCGGTCGACATCCCGGCGCTGAGCGAGGGGTGGCGAACCTCGCTGCGGGAGCTGCTCGACGGCACCGCCGACCCCGGACCGGCGTGGACCGGGTTCCGGCCGTTGCGGGTCAGCCAGGTCGTCCGGGAGACCGAGACCGTCTCGTCGTTGCACCTCGACGCCACCGACGGCAACGGTCTGCCGGCCGCGCGGGCGGGGCAGTACCTCACGTTCCGGCTGCCCGGGGCGGTGCGCAGCTACTCGCTCTCCTCGACGCCGGACACCGGCAGCTACCGGATCAGCGTCAAGCGCGACGGCACGGGCAGCGGTTACCTGCACTCCCTGCGGGCCGGGGCCACCCTCGATGCGGCGGCGCCGCGTGGTGAGTTCGTGCTCGACGAGGGCACCGGGCCGGTCGTGCTCGTGTCGGCGGGGATCGGGATCACGCCGGTGCTGTCGATGCTGCACGACCTCGCCGCCCGGCGCGGCGAGCGGGAGGTGTGGTGGCTGCACACCGCGCGTTCCGCACGCGACCAGACGTTCGCCGACGAGGTGCGGGCGCTGCTCGACACGCTGCCGAACGCGCGGGCACACGTCTTCCACTCGTCGACGGACCGGCTCACCGCGAACCGGCTGGCCGCGTTGCCGCTTCCTCCGAACGCCACCGCGTACGTCTGCGGCCCGGCCGGGTTCATGACGGACATGACCGAGGCGCTGCACGCCGCCGGGGTCGCCCGGGTGCGGACCGAGACCTTCGGCGCGCTGGGCGCGATCACCCCCGGCCTGACGACCGTGCAGGCGGGGCGGCCGCCGCACCCGCCCGAGGGCCCGGCCGGCGACGGGCCGATGGTGACGTTCGCGCGCAGTGGCATCTCGGTGCCGTTCGACGCGAGCCGGCGCTCCGTGCTCGCGCTGGCGGAGGCGTGCGACATCCCGGTGCGCTGGCAGTGCCGGACCGGCGTCTGCCACACGTGCGTGACCCCGATGCTGTCCGGCGAGGTCGCCTACTCCCCCGCGCCGCTCGTCCCGCCCGCGGCCGGCGAGGTGCTGGTCTGCTGCGCCCGGCCGGCGACGGAGGTCGTGCTGGACATGTGAGTCCTAACATTGCGGGCGTGCCCGAACTTCCCGACTACGGCCACCGTTCGCTGGCCGAGGTCCTCCCCGCCCTGCTGGCCGCCCTCGGCGCGCCAGAGCCGGCACCGGCGCTGACGATCGGGCCGGCGCGGGCCGCGGCCCTGCTGCTGATCGACGGCCTGGGCACGGAGCTGCTGCGGGCCCACGCGGCGGACGCGCCGTTCCTCGCCGGGCTGGCCGACGCCGGGCCGCTGACCGTGGGGTTCCCGTCGAGCACGGTGATCAGCCTCGCGTCGCTGGGCACGGGCCTGCCGCCCGGCGCGCACGGGATGCTGGGGACGTCGTTCCGGGTCGGCTCCGAGGTGCTCGACGCGTTGCGCTGGACCGCCGGGTCCGACGACATGCGTGATCGGCAGCCACCGGAGGAGGTCCAGCCGGCGCGGACGGTGTTCGAGCGGGCCGAGGCCATGGGCATCGACGTGACGGTCGTGTCCAAGCGGGAGTTCCGCGGGTCGGGGCTCACGCGCGCGACGCTGCGCGGGGGTGCCTTCCGCGGCACGCACGCGCTGGGCGACCTCGCGGCGGAGGTCGTCACCGCTACGGCCGCGCCGGGGCGGCGGCTGGTGTACGGATACCACGCCGACCTCGACGCGATGGGGCACGTGTACGGGCCGGGGTCACTGCCGTGGCGGGTGCAGCTGGGGCAGGTGGACCGGCTCGTCGAGGCGATCGCCTCCCGCCTGCCGGCCGACTCGGTGCTGGCCGTGACCGGCGACCACGGCATGATCACGATGGACCGGGTGTTCGACGCCGACACCGATGCCGACCTGCGGGAGGGCGTGCTCCTGCTCGGCGGCGACCCGCGGGCCCGGCACGTCCACGCCGCCGCGGGCGCCGCGGCCGACGTGCTCGCGACGTGGCTCGGGGTGCTCGGCGACGCGGCCTGGGTGGTGCCGGGCGAGCAGGCGATCGCGGAGGGCTGGTTCGGCCCGCTGGCGCCGGAGTTCGCCACCCGCATCGGCGACGTGGTCGTGGCGGCCCGGGACGACGCGGGCGTGATCCGCTCGGCGGCCGAGCCGTTCATCTCCCGAATGGTGGGCCAGCACGGCTCCCTGTCGACGGCCGAGCAGCTGGTGCCACTGCTGCTGGCCCGCCCCGCCTAATGTCCCCGCCGGGAGTCTGTTGCGTGAGTCGGTGAATCCAGGTTTCTGTTGGCAAGGCGCCGGTTCGTCCTCGTACCGGGTTGTACTCGGGCGGACCGGCAACGCCGCCAGCAGGAAGCTGGGCCGGCGAATTGAGCAACGAACTCCCGGCGGGGGACACTAATGCCCCGACCGACCCCGGCCGACCTCGCCGCGGCCCGATCCAGGACGTTGCCCGACGTGATCGCGCCGGGCCTGGCGGTGCTGTTCAGCGGCATCAACCCGGGCCTCTACTCAGCCGCGACCGGCCACCACTTCGCGAGGCCGGGTAACCGGTTCTGGCCGGCCCTGCACCGGTCCGGCTTCACCCCGCGCCAGCTCCACCCCTCGGAACAGGACGAGCTCACCGCCCTGGGCCTGGGCGCGACGAACATCGTCGCCCGTGCCACGGCACGGGCCGACGAGCTGACCCCGGACGAGCTCCGCCGGGGCGCTGAGCTCCTCGCCGCGCTGGCGGAGCGGTACGCACCGAGGTTCGTCGCGATCGTCGGCATCTCCGCGTACCGCACCGCGTTCACCCGCCCCAAGGCGACGATCGGCCCCCAGGACGAGCGGATCGGCGGCGCGCGCCTGTGGGTGCTCCCGAACCCGAGCGGCCTGAACGCGCACTACCAACTCCCGGCCCTCGCCGAGGAGTTCCGCGCCCTTCGGGCCGAGGCGGTCTCCTGGAGTGATCCGTGATGTCGGTGTTGTCGGTCAAAGGTGATCAGTGATCGTTCGCGGTCCGGTCGGTGGTCCACTTGTGCCGGACGCCCGCGGCCATGGCCAGGGGGCGCTGGGTGCGTGCTACGTGTCGGCCGAGGTCGAGTCGGCTTGCACACCGCCGAGGCTGCCGTTGCGACCTGGACGGCGCATGGGTCAGTCAGCATGGAACGGCCGGCTCGGTTTCGTATCCGTGACGCGCCGGAGCCCCGCTGTCGCCCGCTGTCGCCCACCGTCGCAGGGGACGATCCCCGTCCGTTCTGTGGCGCCAGTGTCAGCTGGTCCGGGGTTGGTCAAGGGGCGCCTCCCGCGAAGGACCGACTTGCTGGGCTCGATCCGCGTACCTCACAGTCGCGGTCCAGCGGTCCACGCCGCTCCGGCGCGTCACACCCCATCCCGGCCGCGGCCCCGCCCATCCCGGCGTGACGGCAGCGACCTCGTCGACGTCAAGACCGTTCGTTCTCGGGCTCCGCCCTGCGGGCGCTCCGCCTTGGCCCCCC
>NZ_WHTD01000180.1 GCF_009379765.1 Actinophytocola sp.
AGCGGAGCGAGGCAGGTGCCACAGCATGAGCAGACTGATCAACGCAACCACTTTGCTTCGTGCGAATGCGGTCCACGCCGAGCGGAGCGAGGCAGGTGCCACAGCATGAGCACCGCCACCCAGGCCCGTCCGCGATCCCCGATGGGCGGGCGGGGCATGCCCGGCATGGGGATGCACGTCGAGAAGGCGAAGAGCTTCGGGCCGTCGGCCAAGCGGCTGGCCCGCCGCATGCACCCGGAGCGGGCCGCGTTCGGCGTCGTCGTCGCGCTGGGCGTCACCAGCGTGGCGTTCGCCGTGGCGGGACCGAAGATCCTCGGGCATGCCACCGACATCATCTTCAACGGCGTCATCGGACGCATGCGGAACATTCCCGGCGCGGGCATCGACTTCGCCGCCCTGGGCAGCACGCTCATGTGGGTCCTCGCGCTGTACCTGGCGTCCTCGGTGTTCGGCTGGATCCAGGGCTGGATGCTCAACGGCGTCGTGCAGCGGGTCGTGTACAAGCTGCGCGAGGACGTCGAGGCGAAGCTGCACAGGCTTCCGTTGCGCTACTTCGACGGCCAGCCCCGCGGAGAGCTGCTTTCCCGGGTCACCAACGACATCGACAACATCTCCACGACACTGCAGCAGACCCTGAGCCAGCTGCTGACGTCGCTGCTGACGGTGGTCGGCGTGCTGGTGATGATGCTGACGATCTCGCCGCTGCTGGCGCTGATCGCGCTGGCGGTCATCCCGCTCTCGGTGCTCATCACGGGCCAGGTCGGCAAGCGCGCGCAGAAGAAGTTCATCGCGCAGTGGAAGCAGACCGGCGCACTCAACGCGCACATCGAGGAGGCGTTCACCGGGCACCAGCTGGTCAAGGTGTTCGGGCGGCAGAAGGAGAACGAGGAGGAGTTCCGGCGCCGCAACGAGGAGCTGTACGGCTCGGCGCGGGGCGCGCAGTTCATCTCCGGGCTGATCATGCCGGCGATGATGTTCCTGTCCAACATCAGCTACGTCGTGGTCGCGGTCGTCGGCGGGCTGCGGATCACCTCCGGCACGATGACCCTGGGCGAGGTGCAGGCGTTCATCCAGTACTCGCGGCAGTTCACCCAGCCGCTGACCCAGGTGGCGTCGATGGCGAACCTGATGCAGTCCGGGGTCGCGTCGGCGGAGCGGGTGTTCGAGCTGCTCGACGCCGAGGAGCAGTCGGCGGACCCGGCGGACGCGTCGCTGCCCGCGGAGCGCCGGGGGCGGGTGGAGTTCGAGAACGTGTCGTTCTCCTACCGGCCGGAGCAGCCGCTGATCGAGAACCTGTCGCTGGTGGCCGAGCCGGGTCAGACGGTGGCGATCGTCGGGCCGACCGGGGCCGGGAAGACCACCCTGGTCAACCTGATCATGCGGTTCTACGAGCTGGACGCGGGCCGGATCACGCTCGACGGCGTGGACGTCACCCGGCTGCGGCGCGAGGACCTGCGGTCGCAGGTGGGCATGGTGCTGCAGGACACCTGGCTGTTCGGTGGCACGATCCGGGAGAACATCGCCTACGGCAGGCCGTCGGCCACCGAGGACGAGATCATCGAGTCGGCCAAGGCCACCTTCGTGGACCGGTTCGTCCGGACCCTGCCGGACGGCTACGACACCGTGATCGACGAGGAGGGGACGAACGTCAGCGCGGGTGAGAAGCAGCTGCTGACGATAGCGCGGGCGTTCCTGGCGAGCCCGTCGCTGCTGATCCTCGACGAGGCGACGAGCTCGGTCGACACCCGCACGGAGTCGTTGGTGCAGCACGCGATGGCGGCGCTGCGCTCGTCCAGGACGAGCTTCGTGATCGCCCACCGGCTGTCCACGATCCGCGATGCCGACCTCATCCTGGTGATGGAGTCGGGGCAGATCGTGGAGCAGGGCACGCACGACTCGCTGCTCGAGGCACGCGGCGCCTACCACCGGCTCTACTCGGCGCAGTTCGCCGCGACCGGCTGACAGGTCCGCGGTCGAGCTCCTGCGGTCTACCCCTACGGGAGCTGCGACCGGTCGTACGTATACCCGCAGCTGGGCGGGCGGCCGGTGGTCTTCCGGGACCGCTTCACCGGCCGCTCGGCCGTGCCTCCCGACACGGATCTGTGCGCGTTCATGGAGGTCACCGCGGCGAACGAGCTGGACGTGCCGGCACACCGCCGGCTCTTCAGCGGGAGCTCGGCGTCGGAGCGGACGGCCCAGGCACCGAGCTCGGCCATCCGCCGCGTCGCCGGCAGCCCCACGGGGACGTGGCACGTGCGGCGCAGCGTGCGCATGAGCTCGCGGTGCGGCACGGGGTTCGGCGCGGCGAGGTTGACCGGACCGGTGAGGTCGTCGCGGTCGAGCAGGAAGGTGCCGGCGCGGACGAAGTCCTCGTCGTGGATCCAGGAGACGTACTGCGCGCCGCCCGCCACCGGCCCGCCGAGACCCAGCCGGGTCATGCGGCGCAGGGCGTGGAAGACGCCGCCGCGGCCCGGGCTCATCACCATCGCCGTGCGCAGCGCGACCTTGTGGGTGTGCGGCGTGCGGGCGTCGCGCTGCGCGGCCTCCCACGCTTTGGCGATCTCCACGCTGTAGGCCCAGTGGCCGGACACGTCGGGCTCCGTGCCGCCGATGACGCCGGTGGCCTCGGCGGCTCAGCACCACCACGTCGTGCCCCGCGAGCGCCCGGCCGAGGAACGTGCCGATGTGCCCGGGTCCCGCCGGGTATCACACCTTCATGCCCGCCTTCGGTTTTGAACCCGTTCAAAACCGATCGTACGCCTAGTGCGGAACGGTGTGGCCGCCGTTGACCGTCAGGCACTGGCCGGTGACGAAGCCGGCCTCGGCCGATGCGAGGTAGGCCACGGCCGACGCGATGTCGTCCGGGGTGCCCATCCGTCCCAACGGGACGTCGGCGACGTACGCGGCGTGTTCGTCCACAGTGGCGTCCACATGCCGCTCGACCGGGATCCAGCCGGGTGCCACCAGGTTGACCGTGATGCCGAACGGGCCCAGCTCGCGGGCCCACACCCGGGTCAGCGCCAGCAGCGCCGACTTCGCCGCGGCGTAGGCGGACCAGCCAGGCAGCGCGCGGTCCGGCATGTCCGATCCGATGTGGACGATCCGGCCGCGGCCGAGCGCCTTCATGCCGGGGAGCGCTGCCCGGGCCAGCAGGGTGGGGCTCTTCACGAAGAACTCCAGCTGGTCGAGGTGAGCCCGCCAGGTCAGGTCCTCGAGCCCGACCACGGGCTGCGGGCCGGTCGCGTTGGCGACGAGCACCTCGACCGGGCCCACCAGGTCGACCAGGGCACGCACCTCGTCCTCGGAGGTGACGTCGGCCGGGGCGGCGAGCGCGGTCCCGCCGTCCTCGGTGATCGCGGACAGTACGGAGGAAACGCGGCCGGGGAGGTCGTTCACCGCCACGGTCCAGCCCCGCGCGGCCAGCCGGCGCGCGATCGTCGCCCCGAGCCCGCGGCCCGCCCCGGTCACCAGCGCCACGCCCATCGCGCCACTGTACTGAGCAGGATTCCTCAGCCGGCTCACATGTTCTCCTCAGGTTCGCGGCGGATCGTGGGCGCGGGAGGGGACACATGCGCAACCTGGTTCGGTTCGGTGGCGCCTTCCTGCTCGCCGGCGTGCTCCTCGCGGCCCTGCTGTCGCCGTTCGTGCTCGGTGGTGGTGCCGCCGCGGCGAAGGTGGCCGCGTCCGCGGCGCAGATCACGCCGGCGTCGGTGGCCGGCGAGGTGCCCTTGGTCACCACGGTCACCGACCGCGACGGCAACCCGATCGCGACGGTGTTCGACCAGTACCGGCTGCCGGTCACGGCCGAGGAGATCGCGCCGGTCATGAAGGCGGCCGTCGTGTCCATCGAGGACCGCCGGTTCTACTCCGAGCACGGCGTCGACCCCACCGCGGTGCTCCGCGCGCTGGTCAACGACGTCGCGGGCGGGGCCACCGAGGGCGGCTCGACCATCGCCCAGCAGTTCGTCAAGAACTACCTCATCGCCGTCGTCGACCGGGACGACCCCGCCGCGCAGGCCGCCGACCGCGCCGACACGCTCACCCGCAAGGTCCGTGAGGCCCGCTCGGCCATCCAGCTCGACCACGACATGAGCAAGGACGACATCCTCGCCGGCTACCTCAACGTGGTCGAGTTCACCGGCCGCGTCTACGGCGTCCAGGCCGCCGCGCACGCGTACTTCGGTACCACCGCCGACAAGCTCGACCTGCCCCAGGCGGCGCTGCTCGCCGGCATGGTCAACAACCCGACGATCTACGACCCCTACGCGCACCCGAAGGCCGCGCTCATCCGCCGCGACATGGTGCTCGACGCGATGGTCGACACCCACGCCATCGATGCCCGCACCGCCACGACGGCCAAGGCCGCCGACCTGGGCGTGCTGCCGGACGGACCGTCGGTGCCGCCCAGCACCTGTGCGGGTGCCGCCCCGGACGCCGGCTTCCTCTGCCAGTACGCGCTGAGCTACCTGCGCTCCGCCGGGCTCACCGCCGACCGGCTCGCCACCGGCGGCTTCACGATCCGCACCACGATGGACCCGGCGGCGAGCGCGGCCGCCAAGAAGGCGGTCGAGGCCAACGTGCCGACGACCCAGGACGGGGTCGCCAACACGATGGCCGTGATCGCCCCGGGCACCACCTCGCACGAGGTGCTCGCCATGGTCGCCAACCGGAACCTCGGTACGGACATCGAGCGCGGCGAGACCACGGGCAACCTCGTCGCCGACGTGAGTGACCCGTTCGGCGCCGGGTCGGTGTTCAAGATCTTCACCGCGGCCGCCGCGCTCGAGTCCGGCGCCGCGCGGCTCGACACGCCGCTGCCCAACCCGTCCATCGGCTGCTTCGACCTGCCCGACCGGCCCTGCTACCCGGTGCACAACGACGGCAGCTACCCGGACCCGATCACGCTCGCCGACGGCCTCGCCACCTCGCCGAACACCGCGTTCGTCGGGCTGGAGACCAAGGTCGGCATGTCCGCCGTCCTCGACATGGCCGACCGGCTCGGCCTGCGGAACACGTTGCGTACCAACGACGCCGGCCAGACCCCGGACTCGAGGTCCGACGACCCGCAGCGCAGCCGGCCGCAGTCGACGTACTTCCGGGACAAGCCGTCGTTCACGCTCGGCAACAGCCCGGTGAGCCCGCTGGAGCTCGCCAACGTGTCGGCCACGCTGATGAGCGGTGGCATGTGGTGCCCGCCGAACCCGATCCAGTCGGTGGTCGACCGGTTCGGCCACCCCGTGGACGTGCCCACCGAGCCGTGCGAGCAGGTGGTGCCGGTGGGTCTCGCGAACACGCTGGTGGCCGGGCTGAGCAAGGACACGGTCAGCGGGACGACGGCCGCCTCGGCGGCCGCGGCCGGCTGGACCAGGCCCGGCATCGGCAAGACGGGCACCACCCAGGACAGCGAGTCGGTGGCGTTCGTGGGCGGTGCCAACGGTTACGCGGTGTCGTCGCTGGTGTTCGCCGACGGTCCGAACCCGCGGGAGCTGTGTCCCGGGCCGCCCGTGCACCTGGGTGACTGCGGCAACGGCGCGTTCGGCGGGACCGTGGCCGCGCCGCCGTACTTCGCCGCGATGGCAACGATTCTGGCCGGCCGGCCGGACCAGCCCGTACCCGGGCCGGACCCCAAGTACCTCGAGTGACGTGTTTACTGCACATCATGAAGTTGGCACTGTACGGACTGCACCGGGGGAGCAGCGCGGATCCGGACACGTTGGTCCGCCGCGCGCGGCTGGCCGAGAAGGTCGGGTTCGACGCGCTCTGGGTGGGTGACCACATCGCGCTACCGGTCGGCGAGGACGGCGATCCGGCCGACCAGCCGCGGCTCGAGGCCGTGGTCACCCTGGCCCACCTGGCCGCGGCGACGACCCGGATCGGGCTCGGGTTCGGGGTGATCGTGCTGCCGCAGCGCCAGCCGGTGCTGCTGGCGAAGCAGCTCACGTCGATCGACGTGCTGTCCAAGGGCCGCCTCACCGTCGGCGTCGGCGTGGGCTACGTCGAGCCGGAGCTGACCGCACTGGGTGCGTCGCTGGCCGACCGCGCCGCGCGGACGGACGAGTACCTGGCCGCGATGCGCGTGCTGTGGGACGAACCGACCCCGGCGTTCGATGGGGAGTTCGTCTCGTTCGCCGGTGTGCTGCAGCGCCCGCGCCCGGTGCAGCGCCCGCACCCACCGATCGTGGTCGGTGGGCACGCGCCCCGCGCATACCGTCGCGCGGTCACCTCGGGCAACGGTTGGTACGGCTGGGATCTGGACGTGGACCGGACCGCCGCCACGCTGGCCGCCCTGCGCGAGACCGCGACCCGGCACGAGCGCCCGGCCGAGCTCGGCGACCTGGAGATCACGATCACGCCGCCGGGCACCCCGGACCCGGACACGGTGCGCCGCTACGCGGAGGTGGGCGTCCACCGCTTGGTGCTCCAGCCCGACACGATGGACGGCACGGCGATAGAGGACCTGATCACGAAGGTGGGCGACACCCTCATCGACCGAACCTGACACCTCGGTCAGGTCAGGACCTTGTCGTGCTCGGCGGCTTCGCGTGCGATGTCGATCCTCGAGCGGACGCCCAGCTTGGCCAGGATGTGGGAGACGTGCGTGCCCACGGTTCGCGGCGACAGCACCAAGTGCTCGGCGATCTGCCGGTTCGGCAGCCCGGCGGCGACCATGCCGGCGATCTTCGTCTCGGTCGGCGTCAGGCTGTTCCAGCCGGTCCGGGCCCGCCGATGCTTGGCACGCGGCCCCCGCCGGATGCCGTGCCGACGCAGCTGCGCGCGCAGGTGCGCCAGGTCCCAGTTCGCACCGAGGCCGTCGTAGAGGTCGTCCGCGCGGGTGAACGCCTTGCGCGCGGAGCCACTGTCGCCCCTGGTGGCATAGCCGATGGCGGCCGCCTCCAACGCCTTGGCCCGCAGCAGCGGGATGCCGGCGTCGTCGTAGCGTTCGGCCGCGTCCTGCAGCAAGGCGGGGTCATCGTCCAGCAGTCCTCGGCAGTACGCGGCCGCGGCGAGCCGGTGTGGCACCTGCGAGCGTCGCGCGAGGGTCGCGGCCTGAGCGGCGATGTCGGTTGCCGCGTCGGTGGCGCCGGTCTGCGCCGCCAGCCGCGCGGCCTCCGGCAGGAGGTCCTCCATCTCGTCGAGCTCCTCGGCGTTGCTCGTGACACCAGCTGTGAGCACCGCGAGCGCCTCGGCCGGCTCGTCGGATATCTCGCGGTCCAGGCTCTGCGCGAGCGCCAGAGACGCGACGACCCGGTTCCCGATCCGCTCCGCACTCGGCGCCGCAAGGCTCAGATGCCGCCGCGCGGTGTCCGAATCGCCCCGATGGAACGCGATGGCCGCGGCGATCCCGCGGTCGCAACACGTGACACCGGGATCCTTGAACTCGTCGGAGAGGTTCTCGACCTCGGCTTGCGCGTCGTCCCATCGGCCCATCTCGAACAGCACCTCACCGAGCGCGCTCTGCGCCTGTGCCAACCGCACCAGGTTGCCAGTGTTGTCCGCGAGATCACGCACGCGCTCCGCGGCACGCAACGCCTCCTCGAAACGGTCCAGGTCACCCAGCGCCACTGCTTTGTTGACCTGCAGCAGCAGACCGAGATCGATGAGCGTGGAGTCGTCGGCGACGACGTTGAGTGCGCGGTCGAACAGTGGCAGCGCGGCGGCGACGTCACCACGCATGATCGACACGATGATCAATACGTGTAACGACCACCCGAGCGCCCACCGGTCATTGGCCTGCTCGGCCGTCAACAATGCCTCGGCGGCGACGTCTCCGGCAATGGTGACCTCGCCCAGATCCCTGTGTGCCCGAGCTTGCAACACAAGCAACCGCGCCCGCTGCCGTGCCGAGATCTCCGGCAACGCGAGCGTCTGGGCCAACGACTCGAGCGACTCGTCCGCCTTCCCCTCCAGGGCGCGGCATTGTGTCACTGTCCAATGTAGATCGACAAGTATGTCGGAGTTGGTGACCACAGCCATGGCCCGGGTGGCGACCCGCTCGGCGTCGGCGCGATCACCGGACCGGTACAACGCGTCCGCCAGCCGGTTGGCTAGCACGGCTCCGCGCGCGGTGCTGGCGGGGGATCGGCGAGACGCCTGCCGCAGCAGGGCGACCGCGGTCTTGGGCGCTTGCGCGATGAGCGCTGGCGCGGCATCGGTCAACCAGTTCAGCAGCGACTCGTCGAGCGGGATCGGGTCGGGTGCGCTGACAGCCTGCAGCAGCTGTCGCGCGACTCGTTGGATCGGCGCACCTGCTTCGGCGAGTGCCTTGGCCGCGTCCCGGTGCCAGGCAGGGCGAACCGCTGTGGCGATGTCGTCATACAGTGCCGCGCGAATCAGCGGGTGCCGGAACGCGAGCTTCTCCCGCGCGTCCTTGAGAACGCCGGCGGCACGGGCTTCGTCGAGAGCCGGGACGAGTTCCGGGATCCGGCTGTCCAGGACGATCGCAAGGTCCGATACCAGGAAGTCCACCCCGAGCAGCGCCGCGGCCTGCAGCACCGTGCGCACCTCCTTGGGCAGGAAGTCGAGTCGGTGCGCGATCGCGGCTACGAGCGAGTTGGGTACCGGACCGCTGGTGACCTCTACGACCCCGGCATCGTTGACCTGCAGGCGTTGCGAGCGAACGAGGGCGGCCATGAGCTCAGTCAGGTACAGCGGGTTGCCGGCAGCGTCGTCGGCAAGTCGAAGCAGGTCGTCACCCGGCTTGCCGTCGGATATCTCCGTAACCAGGTCGGCGATCGCCCCAGCTGGCAGCCCGCCGAGCCGGATGGTCGCGCCCTCGCCGACCACTCGTCGCAAAGCGATCAGCTCGTCGCGTTGGGGTACAGGTCGCACGATGCCGATGAGCAGCAGGGATGAGCGGTCGACGGAACGTGCCAACCAATCCCAAACGCCGATGGTCGCCTGGTCCGCCCACTGGAGATCGTCGACGACGAGGACGATTGGCGCGTCGCTGCACAGCTCCGCCATCAACGTGAGCATCTGCTCCGATGCCGCGACCGTCGGATCGGCTGTACTGGTGAGCTCGCCGCGCAGCAGTCGAAGGATGGTTTCCAACCGCTTCTCGCCTGCGGACTCCTTCGCCAGCAACGCGTCCAGCAGCGGCTGTAGGGGCAGCTCCTGGCCCAACTCGTCGCCCTCGGCCCAGTAAACCTGGTAGCCGCGTTGCTCGGCAGCGAGGGTCGCGGCTCGCGCGAGGGAGGACTTGCCGATGCCGGGCTCGCCCTCGATCAGTACCGCCTGCCCGGTTCCCGAAGCGAGGTCTTCGGTCCACGTTACGAGTTGGGCGAGTTCGGCGTCCCGTCCCACGAGCGCACAAGCATCACCCGGCATGCTTCGACACTATGGCGTGACGCGGCTCCGAACATCGGCCATCCGGGCGGTAGTGCCTACCAGGTCGTCTTCGGGCACTCCGTCTCATCTGACGCACATGTTCAGGTCGTTAGCCGCTCGTTAGCTGTCAGTGACAATGCAATTCGGATCGCATGCGATAGTTTTCTTCGTAAGCATAAAGTTGGGCGCTCACCCTACTCAAAAAAGCTAGTCAAGGCATGCCTGAACGCAAGTTCGTCTTTTCTCTGTTGCGGGAAAATTTGGGAGGCAGGGATGCGAATCTCGCGAATGGTGGTAGCGCTCGTTCTCTCGGTGCTGGCGACCTTTGCGGCCATAGGTGCGGCCGCGGCAGCAGACACCCCCGGGATGACGCACAACGGCGACACCCCGGGAATGACCCATAACTGACCGGACAAATGAGCCGCCTAGTGGTTGACGCACCGACTGCGGTTCAAGAGTCCCTCCAGTGGGAGCGGCCGAGGCCGCAGGTCTGATCCTACGATGCTGGCGGCATCGTCGTTCGGACCTGCGGTCCGGTGCACTGCACGATCCTGCAGTGCGTAGCCGAGGTCGACCAGCCGGCCACCCAGGTGGCACTCGTCGGTCGCCGCGACTTGCTCCTTTCGTCCGGCATCCGCGTCCAGGAGCCGAAGTACGAACCGGGCAATCTGGTTGTTGACGCTGGCCAGCTCGGCGACGAGTACCAGCTCGTCATGCCAGTCCGGAGCGGTCACCGCTTCTTCACCCCACGAACGTAATCGTTCATCAATGTCGGACCTCAGCAACTCTTGACCCATCACCTGGCCGAGACATCGGTCAAGTGACGGATGTACGTAGACACGGACCGCCAACCCGATGTGACGGTCCGTACCGGTCCGTGCGTGCGGGGTGAGCCCCCGCCGGGGTGACGGCACGTGCCCCCCTGCCATGCGCACCCCATGAAGATCGGCCCCGCCGGGCGGTTGCCGGTGACGCGGTGTCGGCAGGGCGCGGTCTTCGATGCCGCCGCGCGTCCGACGATCGGATTTCGCGGGTCGCGTCTCGTCCGGCCTCGGGATTATCGATTTGTGTCTTGAATTGGCCCACATGAAATTGGTACCATGGCGATCTGTTCGTCCTCGTTCCGCACGTGCATTTGAGAAATGCTAATGACTTCGGCATCGGCACGTGCGTCAAAGCTCGAACCGACTCCCCACGGCGTTCGGTGTGAAGGTATTCGGTAAACCGTCGGCGAGCGCGTGCTGGGCCTGCCAGCCGGCGCAATGAACGGGCACCAACACGGAGGGTGAACTCCTCCGCGAGCGCGCCCAGTGTGCGCGAAACATTGGCCCGCCCGCAAATGTGGCCCGCCGAGGACCGCATATGCAGAAGGAATTCCCGTGATCTTCTTGGTGTGCCGCACGATGTTCACGATCCCGGAGTGACCACAGCCAGTGAGCACCAGCAGGCTCTTGTCCCGCACATGGAGCACGACGGCCTGGTCGTCGCGTACCTGCGGGTCATACCCGGCGCGGCGCCCCCGCCCACCCCGTGTCGACCCCCCACATCGCCGTGTCGGCCGGTGGTGGTGTCGTGTCGGCCTGTCACGTCGCCGTGTCGGCCTGTCACGTCGCCAAGTCGACCGGTGGCGGTGCCGCTGCGACCGGGTCTCCGCGATGCGCGCGCCGACGCGACGCCGCACGCACCCAGTCGGATCAGCAACGCGGGAGGTCGGGTCGGCGACGCGGGGGGTCGACACGGCGACGCGGGGGGTCGACACGGCGACGTGGGAGGTCGGGTCGGCGACGCGGGGGGTCGGGACGGCGACGCCACGGGTCGACACGGTGACGCCACGGGGCGACACGGTGATGGGGTGGGGGCGGCACGGTGGTTGGGGCACGGGCCTCGTCCACCTGGTCGACGGGTGCAGCGGACGGTCACCGCGGCGCCATCAACGGGCTCCTCCCGGGCGAGGTCGAGCTGCGAGGCGACCTGGGTACGGACACGAGACCGGGCCTGGACGCCCGGTCAGTCGGACGTCCGGGTCAGTCGGACGCAGCAGTGGCCGGGGGTCGGGGCGAGCTCCGCGCGCAGGCTCGGGTCGCCGGCGCCGTGGAGCAGGCCCTTGACGAGGCCGAGGTTCATGCCGCACACGAGCTCGGTGTGCGACTCGGCCAGCCGGTGGAAGGGGCAGTTGCCCAGCACCACGCCGGAGCCGTCGGCGCGAGGTTCGAAGCCGTGGTCGGTCAAGGTCCGCAGGACCGACCCGGCGGCCGCGCCGAGCTCCTCGCCGAGGCGGCGGGCGTGCTCGCGCAGGATGGGCCCCGGCGGGCACCCGGACCGGCCGGCCTCCTCCAGGGCCGCGGCCAGCAGGTGGCCGGCCAGGTCGTACCGGCGCGCGGGCAGCGACACCGTCACCTGGCGGTCCGAGCGGTGGTACAGCTTCGCGGGCCGCCCGGCGCCGGGGCCCGTGCGGCCGGTCCGGCGTTCGTAGGTCACGTCCAGCAGATGCTCGGCCACCAGCTTGTCGAGGTGGAACGCCACCGTCGCGCGAGCGACGGCCGTCGCCGCGGCCACCTCGTCCCGGCCGACCGGCTCCGGCTGGCGCACCACGTACTCGTAGAGGCGCCGGCGGGTCGGCTCGTCCAGGGCCGCCACCGCGGACAGCGCCCGCACAGCGGGATCGTCCATGCGTCCAGTCTAAAACAAACGTTGGTTGACGAAAACCCTGTGGGCTTCTAAAGTCGGCGTAACTTGAGTTTAGAAAGCGAGACCTGATGACGGAGCCGGCGACGGTGCGCCACCTCGGGGTGGTCCACGACCGCGGTCCGGTCGACCTGCCCGCGGCCCGCCGCGCGGTGGCCGACCTGCTGGTCGCCCTGGGCAAGGACCCGGCGGCCGAGCACCTGCTCGACACGCCGCGGCGGGTGGCCGACGCCTACGCCGAGCTGCTGAGCCCGCGGGACTTCCGGCTGACGACCTTCCCCAACGACGAGACCTACGACGGGCTCGTGGTGGCCAAGGGCATCCCGGTCCGCTCGCTGTGCGAGCACCACCTGCTGCCCTTCCACGGCGTCGCGCACGTCGGCTACCTGCCCGGCGACCGCATCCTCGGCCTGTCGAAGCTGGCTCGCGTCGTCGAGCTGTTCGCGCGTGACCTCCAGGTTCAGGAACGGCTGACCCAGCAGGTCGCGGACTGGCTGCGGGACCACCTCGCACCCAAGGGCGTCGGTGTCGTGATCGAGGCCGAGCACCTGTGCATGTCCCTGCGCGGCGTCCAGGCCACGGGCGCGCGTACGGTCACCTCGGCACTGCACGGGCTGCTCCGTGAGGACCGCGGCTCGCGCCAGGAGTTCTTCGCGCTGACCGGAATCGGCGCCTGACCACAAAGGACAGAGAGCATGGCCGACACGTTTGTCATCGTCGGGGGCGGCCTCGCCGGCGCCAAGGCGGCCGAGACCCTGCGTACGGAAGGGTTCGACGGGCGCGTGGTGCTCGTCAACGCCGAGCCGGACCGGCCCTACGAGCGACCGCCGCTGTCCAAGGGGTACCTGCTCGGCGACGAGGAGCGCGACTCCGTCTTCGTGCACCCGGAAGGCTGGTACGACGAGAACTCGGTGGAGCTCCGCAGCAAGACGCGGGCCACCCGGATCGACCGCGCCGCGCACGAGGTCGAGCTCGAGGGCGGGGAGCGGGTCGGGTACACGAAGCTGCTGCTCGCCACCGGGTCGTCGCCGCGGCGGCTGCGGGTGGACGGCAACAACCTCGACGGCGTCCACTACCTGCGCCGCCTCTCGCACTCCGACGGACTCCGCGGCGCGTTCGCCGGCGGTGGCCGGGTCGTCGTCGTCGGCGCGGGCTGGATCGGGCTCGAGACCGCCGCCGCGGCACGGCAGAAGGGCTGCGAGGTCACCGTCGTCGAACCGAGCGCCACCCCGCTGCACGTCCCGCTCGGCCCGGAGATGGGTGAGTTCTTCGCCGGCGTCCACCGCGAGCACGGCGTGGACCTGCGGCTCGGCGTGGGCGTCACCGGGTTCCGCGGCGCCGGCCGGGTCGAGGCGGTCGTGACCGACGGCGGCGAGCTTCCCGCGGACGTGGTCGTCGTCGGCATCGGCGCGCGGCCCAACACCGAGCTGGCCGAGGAGTCAGGGCTGAAGGTGGACGACGGCGTCCTGGTCGACGGCTCGCTGCGCACCGAGGACCCGGACATCTACGCGGCCGGGGACATCGCGAGCATCCCGAGCGCGGTGTACGGCAGGCGGATCCGGGTCGAGCACTGGGCCACCGCGCTCAACGGCGGGCCGGCCGCGGCCAAGGCGATGCTCGGCCAGGACGTCAGCTACGACGACCTCCCGTACTTCTTCTCCGACCAGTACGACGTCGGCATGGAGTTCACCGGCTGGTTCGCGCCCGGTGGCTACGACGAGGTCGTCACCCGCGGCGACGTCGCCGGCCAGGCGTTCCGCGCCTACTGGCTCGCCGGTGGCCGGGTCGTCGCCGGCATGCACGTGAACCTGTGGGACGACGGCGTCGGGCCCTTCCAGGAGCTGATCCGGGGTGGCCAACCGGTCAACTCGGACGATCTTCGCTGAGAAATCCACAATGGATTCTCCGGTTCCCCGAATGTGTGTAACACGATCGGAGTGGGCCACGATGACCCGTGTGCCCCCGCGGTGCTGGCGGACCCCCGACCTGGCAGCACCGCGGGGGCCCTTGTTTCCGGGTCCTCCTCGAGCCGGCTGAGCACGCCGATGCGGGTACCCATCGCACGCAGGATCCTCGAGGCGCTGGCCGGCGTGGACGCGATCTTCGGCCTGCCCGGCGTGCACAACCTGGCGTTCTGGCGGGAGGCCGGCGAGGGCCTGCCGAGGATCATCGGGGTGCGGCACGAGCAGACCGCGGTGTATGCCGCGGACGGCTACGCGCGGCGGTCCGGCCGGCTCGGCGTCGCCCTCACCACCACCGGCCCCGGCGCGGCGAACGCGGTCGGCGCGTTCGGTGAGGCCGCCGCGTCCGGGTCGCCGGTGCTGCTGATCGCCAGTGAGATCGCCACCGCGCTCGCCGCCGGCACCGCACGCGGCGCGCTGCACGAGAGTCGTGACCAGGGGGCCATCTTCGCCCCGCTCGCCAAGGCGGTGTTCCGGCCACGCACTCCCGAAGAGGTCGCGGCCGCGGTGGCGGAGGCGATGCGGACCGCCATGACCAGCCCGCGCGGTCCGGTCTACCTCGACGTGCCGGTCGACGTGCTCACCATGGACGCGCCGGAGATCCGCCTCGTGCCACCGACCCGGGTCGGGGTAGCCGACCTCACCGATCTCGCCGACCTGATCGCCGCGTCGCCGCGCACGGTGATCTGGGCGGGCGGCGGTGTGGTGCAGGCCGACGGCGGCGCGGCGCTGGACGCCCTGGCCCGCCGGCTCGCCGCACCCGTGGTGACGACCTACGCCGCGCGCGGGGTGCTGCCGCCCGGCCATCCCTGTGTCGTGGGGCTACCGCCGCACGAGCCCGCGGTCGCCGGGCTCATCGGCGGCGCGGACCTGTTGCTGGCCATCGGCAGCGACCTCGACGGGATGAACACCCGCAACTGGCGCATGGCGATGCCGCCGCGCCTCGCGACCGTCAACTGCGAGCCCGGCGGCAACTACCGGCCCGACGTCGCGGTGCTGGCCGACGCCCGGCTCGCCATGGAGGCGTTGACGCCGCTCGTCGAGCAGCGACCCGCGGGCGACCTGACGGCGTTGCGCGCCAAGGCATGGCGTGCCGTCGCGGCCGACGAGCGGCACGCCGAGCCGCTGCGCTACCTCGCCACGCTCGACGAGGTGGTCACCGCCGAGCTACCGGTGGTCGCCGACATGGCCATCCCCGGCTACTGGTTCGGCGGGTACGGCACCGTGCACCGGCCGCGGCAGCTGCAGTACCCGGTCGGCTGGGGGACGCTCGGCTTCGCGCTGCCCGCGGCGATCGGCGCGGCCGTCGCCGGCGGACCGACCCTCGCGGTCTGTGGGGACGGCGGCATCATGTTCGCGCTCGGTGAGCTCGCGACCATCGCCCAGGAACGCCTGCCGGTGACCGTTCTGGTCGTGGCCGACGGCGGCTACGGAATGCTGCGCTACGACCAGGACCACGCGGGCGACCCGCACCGCGGCGTGGATCTGTTGGCCCCGCACTGGACGACGCTCGCCGCGGCGTTCGGCATCCCGTGCGCCGAGGTCGACGGCGTCGGCGACGAGCTGGGCGCGGCGTTGCGGAACGCGTTGTCGCGCAACGGCCCCGCACTGGTCGTCGCGCACGCGGCGATGATCCCGCCGCGCACGACGTCACCTCGCTGGTTCGACTAGGCCGTTTCGTTTTGGGTCACCGGCGGACCAGAGGAAGATTCCCGCGATGGGGAGTCGAGCCAAGAGGCGCCTACGACCGGGTGCGCGGGGGCATCGTCTTGGCAGCGGCCCTGAACCTCGTTGTAGGTGGTCGCTTCCGCGGCGCGGGCAGGGGAGAAGCACGTCACATTCGTTCCTGTCACATGGTGCCGAGCCGTTCCGTCAGAGGTGTGTAACCACCGACAACGGCAGGGGAGCCCACGATGGATGCCCGTTTGAACGTCTTCGGTAGCCCGACCGCAGGCAGCTTCCTGAAGCACATCGTCTCGGCGGGCCAGGTGGTCTCGGACTCGCCGCTGCCGGCCGCGACGCAGGAGCTGGTGAAGATCCGCGCGAGTCAGATCAACGGGTGCGGTTTCTGCACCGACATGCACACCAAGGACGCCGTCGCCGCGGGTGAGACCTCGGTGCGCCTCAACCTGATCGCGGTGTGGCGGGAGGCCACGGTCTTCACCGAGGCCGAGCGCGCCGCGCTGGACCTGACGGAGCAGGGCACCCGCATCGCGGATGCGGCCGGTGGAGTCACGGACGAGGCCTGGGCGAACGCCGCCAAGCACTACGACGAGGAGCAGCTCACCGCCCTGGTGTCCCTGATCGCTCTCATCAACACCTTCAACCGCATGAACGTCATCGTCCAGCAGCCCGCCGGCGGCTACCAGCCCGGCCAGTTCGGATAGCCGGGAGTGCCTGGCCGGAGCGCTGGTGCCGCCTCGCACCAGCAGCAGGGCCCGGGCTCCGGGCACCGCTCGCAACGCCGCCGGCGGGAAGCTGGGCCGGCGAATCAGGTGACGAACTTCCGGCGGGGGACACTAGGTCCCGCGCCGGGAGTCTGTTGCGTGAGTCGGCGAGTCCAGGTTTCTGCTGGCAAGGCGCCGGTTCGTCCTCGTACCGGGTTGTACTCGGGCGGATCGGCAACGCCGCCGGCGGGAAGCTGGGCCGGCGAATCAGGTGA
>NZ_WHTD01000229.1 GCF_009379765.1 Actinophytocola sp.
CAGAACTCACACCGGAAGTTGGGTCTGGTCGGGGAATACACCATCAACAAGCATCGAACCTCCCTTGGTGCATCCACTCACAAACGTGCGACCTCACGTCCCACTGCCACCCTGCGGCGTGCCGGTCGGACTGTCCTCGCAGTTGCCTAGTTCGGTCAGAACCCGGCCTTGAGGAACGCCTTCATCAGCACCAGCGCACCCTTGCCCTTGCCCCGCAACCGACCGGTTCATCAAGGGCCGAGTGGGAGATGTGCGCACCTGGTCGCTAGCCTCGTGCCCGCCGTCGTCGTACCGGCTGCGGTGGAAGCGCGACGGACGGTGTCGCTCGCATCATGATGTTTCGCTGTGCGAAGTCTTCGTCGTCGTCGGTATCGGCTGGCTGGCCGGTTGGTTCGGCCGTGTCCTGCTCGGCGTCGTGTGGTGGCGGATCGTCCGCTGCGGTCGGGTCCGGGGCCAGTGCCTCGGCCGTGCGCCGTTCCAGTAGCTCCTGGTATCCCGGAAGTGCCAAGGCTCGCCGAGCGGTGACTCGGCCGCCGGCCAGCTCCTGTGCCAGTTCCGCACGCACCGGTTCGGTCGACCGCAACGCGCTCTCCAGCGCGGTCTGCCGCGACTCCGCGCGCAGGCGGGAGATGTGTTCCAGTTCGGCGACGCTCAGGAATTCCATGGCAAACCTCAGTCCTTGTCGCCGGGGTGCCGGTACGCCGACGGCATCTCGCCTGGGCCGTGCGAGGTGACGAGGTCCTTGAGTGGGCACGGCGGCTCGTTCCCGCCGGGTCCGTCCATGAGCGACATTCGCACGCCGCGGATGGCCGCGGCTACCCGGGACACCACATCCGCGATCGCGTTCCACAGCTCCTTGATGCGCAGGATCACCTTCGGGATCTTCCCGATGTTGCCGATACCGGCATCGATGACGAGGTCCAGCAAGGTGCCAACGAGGAAGTCGACCGTCTTGTACCCCTGGTAGACAATGTGCACCGCCTCCTGGTACAGGCGGTACAGGAAGTCGTAGAACTCCACCTCGGCGTCGACGCCGGCGGTGACCTTGCCGAAGTACTCCAGCGCCGCGTCCGCCGCGTTTCCAGTCCAGAAATGCTCGAGGTACTGGTAAAGGTTGGTGTTGCGGGCGATCCCGCCGTACGCGCCGCCACAGTTCTTCCACATGAGAGCTTCCGCCGCGACGCTTCTCCAGTCGCCGACGAACAACTGGAGGACCTCCTCGATCGGGTCGAAGCCGAGCACCCAGCGCAGTCCTTCGCGGACCCAGTACTGGATGCTCAGGCGATCACCGAGCCCGTCGAGGAAGTTCTCGACAGCGGTGACCTTCGGCTGGAAGTCCTCCAGCATCGTGACGTCGACGTCGTCCACATTGGTGTCAACCGCGAAGATCTTGTGGAATAGGGCGCCCGGATCGGCCTTCTGCCCATTGAGCGGCGGCCGTTCGCCGTCCTGGCTCCGGCCGCCCTTCACCGCCGGGTACGTGGCATCGACGCGGGCCCGAACCCCCTTGTCGGTCTTCTCGTAGACGGTCTGCGCCCCTCCGACGCCCCAGGCGCTGCCCACATAGACGTCCTCCACCGTCTTCATGCGCGGCTCCGCACGCTTCCTCGCCTCGGCGCACAGCTGGGTGACCTCAGAGAAGAGCAGCCCGGTCTCGAGGCTGTCCGGCGCCTCCTCACCGGCCACCGACGTGTAGAGCTGCTCTCCGGACCGCGTCTTGATGTTTTGCGCGTCGAGCGAGAGCTCGTGGAGCAGCCCGCCGAACTCCTCCAGTGCCTTGAGATCGACCGAGAAGCTCATCGGTGGCTCACCACACGACGGACCTTCATGACAACCCCCTCGAAAAACGGACGCGTACGGGCGACCGGCTGGCAACGCAAGGCAGGGTCGCAGCCGCACCTTGAAGAAATCTTGAACGCCTTCCGGCGGGCGTTCAGCTCGCGTCGACGATGTCGAGGAGCGCGCGGACCTCCTCGACCTCGTGCGCGCCGCGGCGCTCGAAGATCGCCAGCGCCTCGCGCCAGTGGCGGCGCGCGTCGTCCCGCCGGCCGAGGTCGTCCAGCACCGACCCCAAGCGCCACAGCGCCCATCCCGCTTCGTGCTCCGCGCCGTGGTCGCGGCTGAGCTCCAACGCGCGGCGGCACAACGACAGCGCGTCCTCGCGGTCGCCCATGGCGCGGGCCGCCTCGCCGTGCTCGGCCATGTTCCATGCGGCGCGGGCGACGAGGTCGAGCTCGAGCGCGACCGCCGTGGCGCTCTCGTGGCAGGCCGCCGCGTCCGCCATCTCGCACCGGGCGGACAGGCAGCTGCCGAGGTCACCGAGCGCCTCGACCTCACCGACGCGGTCCCCGAGCTCGCGGTAGATGTCCAGTGCGCGCCGAAGGCGCCTGACTGCCCGGTCGGTCTGGCCCAGGTGCTGGTGCACCTCGGACAGCACGGTCAGCGTGGCCGCCTCGCCCGTGCGGTAGCCGGCCGCGCGGTGCAGGTCGAGCGCCCTGCCCAGGACGAGCTCGGCCTCGTCGTGCCGGCCACTCACCGCGTGGACGTTCCCGAGGTTGTGCAAGCTCGCCGCCTCGCCGCGCTGGTCGCCGACCTCCCGGTACAGCCTCGCCGAGCGCCGGTAGCGCTCGATCGTCTCGATGATGTCGTCGGCACGCCAGGCGACGATGGCGAGGTCGCTCTGGACCTGCGCCTCGGCCCGCCGGTCGCCGCGCTCGCGTGCCAGGTCGAGCGCCCACTTGTTCAGCCGCTCCAGGTCGACCCAGCGGGCGGCGGAGTGCAGCGGGCCGAACAGCGCGTGCGCCAGCGCGATCGTGGTCGGATCGCCGTCGACCCCACGTGCCTGGTCGGCGGCGGCCAGCAGGTTGGCACGCTCCTCGCCCAACCAGGCCGCGGCCGCGATGTCGTCCCGCAACGGCAGCGCATCCGCCGGGTCACAGCGAACCAGGCCCTCGCGGTAGCCCGGTCGCAGCAGCTGTCCGGCGGACACCGCCGTGGCGATGTAGCACCGCCAGGTACGCCTGAGGGCTTGGCCGCGCTCCACCTCGTCGAGCGTCAGTTCCGCGGCGTACAGGCGAACCAGGTCGTGTATCTGGTACCGGCCGGTGGCCGAACGGTTGAGCAATCCGACCGCGACCAGATCCGCCAGCGTCCGGGCGGCCTCGTCCTCGGTGGTGCCGACCAGGCGCGCGGCGAGGGGTAGCGAGATGTCCGGGCCCGCGGGCAGACCCAGGTGACGGAAGGCGTGAGCGAGGCGGTCGTCCATGGCGCGGTAGCTGACCTCGAGCGAAGCCCGAACCGACAGATCGTCGACGCCGAGCTGGTCCAGCCGGCCCTCGGCACGGGCAAGCGTCTCGACGAACCGATCGAGCGGCAGGTCCGGCTCCGTCTCGACCCTCGCCGCCGCGATGCGCAGTGCCAGCGGCAGGTGGCCGCACAGGCGAGCCAGTACGCGTGCCTGCGAGCGGGCGGCCGCGATCCGCCCGCTCTGGTCGAACCGCTCCAACACCGCCACCGACTCCTCGGGCGAGAGCACTCCGAGCCCCACCCGCACCGTATTGTCCAATGTGGACATAGCGGACCTGCTGGTGATCACGACCCCGCACCCAGCCCCGGCCGGCAGGAGCGGTCGGACCTGGGCGGCGTCGGCGGCGTTGTCGATGACCACGAGGACGCGTCGTGCACTCACCAGCGACCGCAGCTGGGCGGCGGCTTCTGCCGTGTCGCGCGCGATGGCGTCGTTGGCGACGCCCAGGGCGCGCAGGAACAGCTCCAGTCCTGCCAACGGTTCGAGCCGTTCGGGGCCGCTCCCTCGCATGTCAACGTAGAGGTGGCCGTCGGGGAAGTGCTCGGAAATCGCGTGCGCGGCACGAAGGGCGAGAGCGGTCTTGCCGGCCCCGCCGGGACCGTGGATGGCGAACACCGGAGCGCTCGACCCCCCGGCGGCCGTCAGGCCGCGCACGAGTGCGGCCAGTGCCTCTTCCCTGCCGACGAAACCGGTCAGCCCCGCGGGCAGTTGCCTCGGGACGGCACGCTCATCCGGTCGTCGGCGCAGCCCCGGGTCCTGCCGGAGAATGCGCTGGTGAAGCTCCCGCAGCCGCGTGCCCGGGTCCTGCCCGAGCTCCTCGGCAAGCCGACGACGGCAGTGCTCGTAGGTGGCGAGCGCCTCGGCCGTGCGGTCCGCGCGGTGCAGCACGAGCATCAGCTGGCCGGTGAACCGCTCGTCGAGCGGGTACTCGGCGACCAATGCCGTCAACTCGGCCACGAGCTGCTCGCCGCCCCCGCCGCGCACCTCCAAGTCAACCCGATCGGCCAGCGCGGCCAGCCGAGCTCTCGTCAAGGCGGTGCGAGTCGTCTCCGCCCACTCGCCGGAAAGACCGGCGAGTGCGGGCCCTTGCCAGAGCGCGAGCGCGTCCGACAGCAACGCCCACTGCCGCCGCTCGTCACGGGCGCCGCGGGCCGCCTCCACCGCATCGAGGAAGCGCAGTGCGTCAACGTGGTCCCTGGAGAGGTCGAGAACGTACCCGCTGGTCTGCCTGCGCAGGACGCCGGACGCGCCGGGGGCACCGGTCCTGATGACCCGACGAAGGCGCGCGATGTAGGTGTACAGCACGTTCCGCGCCTCGAGGGGGGAGCGCTCACCCCAGACGTGATCGATCAGCACGCCCGGGGCGACCGGTCGCCCCGCGGAGAGGCCGAGCACAGCCAACACACAGCTCTGCTTCGGCGGACCCGGATCGAGGAGGCGGCCATCCGGGCCGACCAACTCCACTGATCCCAGGACCCGCAGTCGCAGGCCTCCGAGCTTGCCCGCTCGCGGCTCCGGCCGGACGCCGGGCATTACCGCGCCACTCGGTCGTGGCCGGCCATGATGAGCGCGGCGAGCGCGGGCCGCCGCCCACCGTCAGAAGCACCCAGCCGCTCCAGCTCACGACGATCGCCGTCACGAGGCGAGCACACCAGCCGGCACCAGCCGTCCGCGCCCGCCGGACCTTCCGCAGCGCGAAGCCGCCCAACGCCGACCCCGCACCGCGTCGTCGACCGGCGACCATCCGCGCGCTGGCGACCGCCCGGCAGTTGCCACACAGGCATCGATACCGCGCGAGCACGGCCGCGGCTGGCGCGACCGTGGTAAAGCACCCGCCACGAACACCGCCCAACCCGCTCGCCACACGCCATGACCCAGCCTCTCGATCACACCAACCGACAGATACGGCCCATTGTCCCGCGCCGGGTTTGATGGAGACCATCAAGCCTGGATGGGCGAGGAGCAATGGCAGCATCGAGGAAGTACCCCGACGAGTTGCGTGATCGTGCATCCGGATGGCGGTGGACGCCCGCCGGGATCCGGAGACCGCGACCGGAGCGATCAAGCGGATCGCCGACCGGCTGGGGATCCATCCCGAGGCTCTGCGGGGTTGGGTGAAGCAGGCGGAGGTCGATGCTGGGCACCGGCCGGGGACCACGACCAGTGACGTTCTGCCTCACGACATAGCCCGCGGCGGCCGCGGGCGCGAACGGCATAGTCCACACGGTTTCCGCAATTGTCCACGGGTTCCTACCTAGCGTGTGGTTCATGGCAGTCGGCGAGGCAGGTGTGCGGTCACGGCGCCCGCGTCGCCGGCGCGGGTCCCGGACCCCGTACCTGCTGATCGCGCCCGCGGTCGTCGCGATGCTGGCGTTCCTGGTCTACCCGATGGCCAGCGTCGTCTACTACAGCCTCCAGCACTACAACCTCAGCAAGCCGTGGGAGGACGCCTTCGCGGGGCTGGACAACTTCCGCCGGATGTTCACCGACGACCCGTTGTTCTGGCAGAGCCTCGGTTTCACCGCGCGCTGGGTGCTCGTCGAGGTCTCGTTGCAGCTGGTGCTCGGGCTCGCCCTCGCGCTGATCGTCAACGAGACCTTCGTCGGCCGGGCCGTCGCGCGGGCGATGGTGTTCTCCCCGTGGGCCGTCTCCGGCGTGCTCACCACCGGCATCTGGGTGCTGCTGTACAACCCGACCACGGGCGTCTCCCGCTACCTCGCCGACCTCGGCCTCCTCGACTACGGCGGCGCGCCGCTCGCCAACCCGGACACCGTGTTCGCTGCGGCGGTGCTCGCCGAGCTGTGGCGCGGGGTGCCGTTCTTCGCGATCCTCCTGCTCGCCGACCTGCAGTCGATCCCGCGCGACCTGTACGAGGCCGCCGCGGTCGACGGCGCCAGCCGGCCGCGCCGCTTCTACCACGTCACGCTGCCGCACCTGAAGGACGCGATCATCCTGTCCACGCTGCTGCGGGCGGTGTGGGAGTTCAACAACGTCGACCTGCTGTACACCCTCACCGGCGGCGGGCCGGCCCACCAGACGACCACGCTGCCGCTCTACGTCGCCTCGACCGCGGTGCAGTCGCACGACTTCGGCTACGGCTCGGCGCTCACCACCGCGGGCTTCCTGATCCTGACCTTCTTCTCGGTCCTCTACCTGCGGCTGGGCAAGTTCGGGGCGAGGACATGAGCGCGGACCTGGGCACGGCGACCACATCCCGGCCGGACGTCACCGCCACCACACCGCCCCGGCCCACCCGCAAGAACAGGGCCCAGCGGGTCGGCAGGTGGCAGATCTACCTGCCGCTGGGGCTGTACCTGCTGTTCACCGTGGTGCCGTTCTACTGGATGCTCGTCTTCGCCGTCCGGCCGCGCGGGTCGACCTCCCTGCTGCCGTGGCCCGTCTCGCTGGACAACTTCGACGCCGTCTGGAACGGGATGGGCTTCGGCATCTTCTTCGCCAACAGCCTCAAGGTCGGCGCGGCCGCCCTGGTCACCACGACGGTGATCGCCCTGGCCGGCGGCTACGCCCTCGCCCGCTTCCGGTTCCGCGGCCGGACGGTGTTCCTGGTCGCGTTGCTGTGCACGCAGTTCATTCCCGGCGCGATGATGCTGATCCCGCTGTTCGAGATCTTCCGGACCCTCGACCTGGTCAACAGCCTGTGGAGCCTGGTGGTCGCCGAGACGGTGTTCCAGCTCCCGCTGTCGCTGATCCTGCTGAGCGGGTTCATCCGCAACGTCCCCATCGAGTTGGAGGAGGCGGCCTGGGTGGATGGCTGCTCGCGGTTGCGCGGGTTCCTCGTCGTCGTGCTGCCGCTGCTTCGGCCCGCGCTCGTCGCGGTCGGCTCGTTCGCGTTCATCCACAGCTGGAACAACTTCCTGTTCGCGTTGATGTTCGTGAGCCAGCAGGACAAGTACACGATCCCGGTCGGGCTCGCGTTCACCCTCGGCGAGTTCAGCGTCGACTTCGGTGCGCTGGCCGCGGGCGGGGTGGTCGCCGCGGTGCCGGTCGTGCTCGTGTTCGCGGTGATCCAGCGCTACCTGGTCCAGGGGCTGTCGGCCGGGGCGGTGAAGGGATGAGCGAGCGTGCGAGCGACTCGGTGTTGCAGGCCGGGGACCCGGTGCGCGTCGTGCTCGCCGGCGCGCGTGGCCACGGCCGCTGGCACCTGGACAACCTGCGCCGGCTGACCGGCGCCGGGCTCGTCGAGCTCGTGGGGGTGTGCGACCTCGACCCGGTGCCGGCCGCGGCGCTGGCCGGGCTCGGCAGGCCCGCGCAGTCGGGTGACCTCAGTGGACTGATCACGCGCACCGGCGCCGAGGTCACGATCCTCGTCACGCCGATCCACACCCACGCCGACCTCGCGGTGGCCGCGCTGCGCGCCGGCTCGCACCTGCTGCTGGAGAAGCCACCGGCCGCGAGCCTCGCCGACCACACCCGGATCGCCGACGCCGTGCACGCCACCGGCCGCGCCTGCCAGGTCGGCTTCCAGTCCCTCGCCGCCGAGGCGATTCCCTTCCTGCGCAAGCTGATCGCGGGCGGTCAGCTCGGCAAGGTGCACGGCATCGGGGTCGCGGGGGCCTGGCCGCGGCCGGTCACCTACTTCAGCCGGGTGCCGTGGGCGGGCCGGCGCCGCCTCGACGGCGTCGCGGTGACCGACGGCGCGCTCACCAACCCGTTCGCGCACGCGGTCGCGACCGCGTTGGCGGTCGCCGAGGCCGAACAGCTCGGCGCGGTGGCCGAGATCGACGTCGAGCTCTACCGCGCCAACGCGATCGAGGCCGACGACACCTCGTGCGTTCGGGTGCGGCTGCCGAGCGGCGTCGTGGTCACGGTCGCGGTGTCGCTGTGCGCGCCGGAGCGCCACGAGCCGTACCTGGTGGTGCACGGCGAGCTTGGCCGCGCCACGTTGACCTACACCCTGGACCGGGTGACGGTCGAGGTGGGCGCGGACGCGGTGACCACCTCGCACGCCAGGACCGACCTGCTGGCGAACCTGGTCGACCACGTGCGCACCGGCGCGGGGCTGCTGGTCCCGCTCACCCGCACCGGCGCGTTCACCGAGGTCCTCGAGGCGGTGCGGCGGGCGCCGGACCCCACCCCGATCGCGGCCGCTCACCAGGAGATCCGCCACGACGACGCCGGGGCGATCACCCAGCGGGTGCTGCCGGACATCGTGGACCTGACCGCGCGCAGCGCCGAACGCCTCGCGCTGTTCTCCGAGCTGGGGGTGCCGTGGGCGCCCCCGGAACAGGGCCTGCGGGTCGGCGGCCGGCACGTCGCCGGCTACCGGTGGGCCGCCGACCTGCCGTCGTCGGCGTCGCCGCGCCCGTACCTGCATCCGGTGCGCACCCTCGCCGGCGCCGAGGTGAGCGAGGCCGTGCCGGCCGACCACCGCCACCACCTCGGCGTCGGGATCGCGATCGCGGACGTCGATGGCGTCAACTTCTGGGGCGGCCGGACGTACGTGCCCGGCCGGGGGCCGAGCTGGCGACGCGACCACGGTGTCCAGCGGCACCTGCGGTTCGCCCGCCGGGAGGCCGGCCGGCTGGTCGAACACCTGGTGTGGGAGGACCCCGACGGGACCCCGGTCGTCACCGAGGAGCGGGTGATCGCGGCCCGGCCGCTCGACGGTTCGGCCTGGGTCCTGGACGTCACCTGCACCCTCACCACCCCCACCGACGCCCCGGTCACGATCCGCAGCTCGGCCACCAAGGGGCGCACCGGCGCGGGCTACGGCGGCTTCTTCTGGCGCGCGCCGGGCTCGACCACCGACCGCGCGGTGTTCACGGCGGACGCCGAGGGGGAGGAGCGGGTCAACGGCAGCAGGGCGCCGTGGGTCGCGCTGTGCGGCACCACTGTGGACGGACAGGACTGGACTCTCGTCCTCGCGCAGCGGGGTTCCGCCGACCCGTGGTTCGTGCGGGTGCGCGAGTACCTCGGGGCCGGCCCCGGCCTCGCCTGGGAGCGGCCACTGGTCTTCTCCGGCGCGCTGACCAGGCGCGTGCTCACGATCATCGCCGACGGGCGGCTCGGCCGGGACGACTCGGCCGGTCTGGTCGGCGCAACGACAGAAAGGTAAGACGGCCATGGCCTTCCGACGGTTACTGACAGCGGCCGCGGTGTTCGCGGTGGGATCGGGCCTGGCCCTCGCCGGGTGCGGTGCCGACGACCCGGCCGCCGACGGTCCCACGACGATCACCTTCTGGGACGACAACGGCGGCCCGGCCCGCACCCCGGTGTGGGAGCACATCATCGCCGAGTTCGAGGACGCGCACCCCGACATCAAGGTGGACTACGTCGGCATCCCGATCGCGCAGACTCAGCAGAAGTACGACACGGCGATCGCCGGCGGCGGTCTGCCCGACGTCGGCGGCGTGTCCACGGCGATGCTCGCCAACCTGGTGGCGCGCCAGTCGCTCGACGCCATGGACGACCGGATCGCGGGCAGCCCGCTGACGGACAAGCTGAGCGAGCAGGTGGTCAAGACGGTGCGGGACACCGTGCCCGACGGCAAGCTGTACATGGTGCCGATGTCCACCAACATCGGCGTGTTCTGGTACCGCAGCGACTGGTTCGCCGAGGCCGGGATCGCCCAGCCGAAGTCCTGGGACGAGTTCTTCACCGCGATCGAGAAGCTGACCGACACCGGGAACAACCGCTACGGCTTCACCATCCGCGGCGGCGCCGGGTCGATCGCGCAGATGCTGGAGGTCCTCTACGGACAGTCCGGGATCGGCGAGATCTTCGACGGGTCGGGCAAGGCGACGGTGAACGACCCGCGCAACGTCGAGGCGCTGGAGCGGCTCGCCGGGCTGTACGACAAGTACACGCCGCAAGCCGACGTCACCAACGACTACGTGAAGATGGTCGCCCAGTTCGACGGCGGCAACATCGCGATCATGCAGCACAACCTCGGGTCCTACACCGACCACGTCGAGGCGCTCGGCGCGGACAACGTCGCCGCGATGCTCGTGCCGCCGGGTGACGACGGCGCGCGGACCGTCACGTCCAACCCGGTGAGCGGGCTCGGCGTGTTCGCCACCGGGGAGAAGAAGGACGCGGCGTTCACGTTCGCCGAGTTCGCGGCGAGCAAGGACATGAACGCGTACTGGGCGGAGGAGACCGGTGTGCTGCCGGCGAACACGGACGTGACCGGTGGCGGCCTCGCGCACATCGCCGAGGCGACCAAGGTGCTGAACGACCCCACCACCAAGCTCGTCCAGCTGCCGTACTACCTGCCCGAGTTCAACGCCATCACGAAGACCGACGCCGAGCCGCAGTTCCAGAAGGTCCTGCTCGGCGAGCTGTCCGCGGCCGACTTCCTCGACGAGCTGGCCGGGAAGCTGACCGAGGCACAGGCCGAGTACAAGCAGCGCAACGGCGGCTGAGAGGTGTACGCGATGAGAGGCAAGATGAGAAGCAAGCTGATCGTCCTGACCGTCGCCGTGCTCACGGCCGCGCTGTGCGTGCCGGCGGACGCGACCGCGGGCCGGCACGTGCCGCTGGGCCGCCAGGTGCTGGCCCCGCACGACGGCTGGGCCGCGGCCGGCGCGGGCACCAC
>NZ_WHTD01000084.1 GCF_009379765.1 Actinophytocola sp.
CCGGAGCTGGAGGCCGTGTGTGCCCTGGCCGACGACGTCCGGCGCGACACGGTGGGCGACGCGGTCTCCTACGTCGTGACCCGCAACATCAACTTCACCAACGTCTGTTACACCGGGTGCCGCTTCTGCGCGTTCGCCCAGCGGCGCACCGACAGCGACGCGTACACGCTGTCGCTGGACCAGGTCAGCGAGCGAGCCGCGCAGGCGTGGGCGGTCGGCGCGACCGAGGTGTGCATGCAGGGCGGGATCCACCCGGACCTGCCGGGCACGGCGTACTTCGACCTCGCCGCGGAGGTCAAGAAGCACGCGCCGGGCCTGCACGTGCACGCGTTCTCCCCGATGGAGGTCGTGAACGGCGCGTCCCGGACCAACCTGTCCATCCGCGACTGGCTCACCGCCGCCCGAGAGTCCGGAGTGGACTCACTGCCCGGCACCGCGGCCGAGATCCTCGACGACGACGTGCGGTGGATCCTCACGAAGGGCAAGCTGCCCACCGCCGCGTGGGTCGACGTCGTGACGACCGCGCACGACCTGGGCATCCCCACCACCTCGACGATGATGTACGGGCACGTCGACAACCCGTCGCACTGGGTGGCGCACCTCAAGCTGATCCGCGACCTGCAGGCGCGCACGGGCGGGTTCACCGAGTTCGTGCTGCTGCCGTTCGTGCACACGAACGCGCCGCTGTACCTGGCCGGCATCGCCCGCCCCGGCCCGACGCACCTGGAGAACCGCGCGGTCCACGCGCTCGCCCGCCTGCTGCTGCACGGCCGGATCGACAACATCCAGACGAGCTGGGTGAAGCTGGGCGAGCGGGGCGTGCTGGACGTGCTGCGCGGCGGCGTGAACGACCTGGGCGGCACGCTGATGGAGGAGACGATCAGCCGAATGGCCGGCTCCGACAACGGAAGCTACAAGACCATCGCCGACCTGGAGGCGCTGGCGCATGCCGTCGGCCGCCCGGCCCGCCAGCGCGGCACGACCTACGGTTCCGTGCCGCCCGAGCGCCTGGCGACCGCCCGCGAGCACGACGGTGTCTGGCGGGCGAACCTCCTGCCGTTGGTCAGCGGCTGATTGTCCGGTTGTGTCATAGACGGTGCGTCGCCGACCGCTTACTCTTTGGTTGGTATAGACCAATCGACGAGTCGGGGGCGTCATGCGACCACGGTTCCTTGCTGCTGGGCTCACCCTGTGCACGATCATCGCGGCACCGACCGCCGCCTCGGCCGACACTCCGGCCGACTTCTCGGCCGTCCAGGTCCGCACCGCCGTCAACCACAAGACGGCCGCGGCGATGGACGCCTACTGGACGCCGCGGCGGATGGCGAACGCCAAGCCGGCGCCCGTCCCGGCCGCGCCGGGAACGGCGGCGACCACGGCGGCTCCCGACGGCAAGCCGGTCACCGTGCCCGGCTCCGCGCCGGTGACCCGCGGGGTGCCCGAGACGACGGGCCGGCTCCTGTTCTCGGCCAACGGCGGTGACTGGATCTGCTCGGCCACCGTCGTGGCCGGCAACAACCGGTCGGTCATCGCGACGGCGCGGCACTGCGGCTTCAACGACGGCGGCACGAACTTCCGCTACGCGCCGGACTACAACGGTGGCAACGCCCCGCACGGCTGGTGGGACTGGCGGTCCGCAGGCTGGGCCACCGGCGGCGACGGGATCACCAACGACCTCGCGTTCATCGTGCTCAACCAGAAGGACGGGCGACCGGTCGGCGACGTGGTCGGCACCAACGGGATCGCCTTCAACCAGGCGGTGAACCAGTACGCGTACATCGTCGGCATCCCGGCCGCCACCGACGTCAAGCACCGCTGCGAGGGCAACGCCTACGCGGGTCCGCAGGGCCAGCAGCTGATGGACAACTGCGACGGCATGTCCGGCGGCGCGAGCGGCGGCTCGTGGAACATCAACTGGCAGCCGGAAGGGTGGGCCTACCAGGTCGGCACGTTCTTCGGCAGCTACGGCGCCGCGGCGGCGGGCAGCTACTACGGCTCGTTGGCCTACGACATCTGGAACGGCGCGCAGAACGCCTGACGGGACGACAGGACCGGGCGGCCCGAGGCCGGACCGCCCGCCATGTCACCAGGTCCGGGGCGCGCCCGGCTCGTGGATGCCGAACGCGTAGCCCTCGGGGTCGCGCACCCGGCAGCGGTCGTTCCGCTCCGTGCGCTCCGGCTTCCACCCGCGCGTCGCGCCCGCCTCGACGGCGCGGGCCCACACGGTGTCCACATCGGCCTCGGTGGGCACGCACAGGTACCGGCTCGGGCCGGGTGCAGCCGGCGCCGGTGTCGCCGAGGACGATGATCGCCGCGTCGCCCGGGCGGGCCTCGGCGTGGGTCACGGTGCCGGGCCCGTGGTCGTAGCGCATGGTGATCTCGAAGGCGAACGCGCGGGTGAGCCGGTCGAGGGCGGCCGGCGCGTCGCGGTAGCTGAGGTAGCTGTGCGAGGTCGTCATGGCTCGAGCCTCGCAGCCGCTGCGGACAGATCCTGTCCGCAAGAGAATTCCGGCCGCACGCGAAACTCAGTCCACCAGGTCCGCGCGCCCGGCTGGTACAAGTACACGTACGCACCAGTGCATGAGAGGACGAGGTGGCCCATGGCTCAGCAGGTTCGGGGCGTCATCGCCAGGTCGAAGGGCGCGCCGGTCGAGATCGAGACGATCGTCGTGCCCGATCCCGGCCCGGGCGAGGCGGTGGTCACGGTCCAGGCCTGCGGCGTCTGCCACACCGACCTGCACTACCGCGAGGGCGGCATCAACGACGAGTTCCCGTTCCTGCTCGGGCACGAGGTGGCGGGCGTCGTCGAGTCCGTCGGTGCCGGCGTCACCGACCTCGCGCCCGGCGACTACGTGGTCCTCAACTGGCGTGCGGTCTGCGGCACGTGCCGTGCCTGCCTGCGCGGCCGGCCCTGGTACTGCTTCAGCACGTTCAACGCGTCCCAGCCGATGACGCTCACCGACGGCACCCCGCTCTCCCCGGCGCTGGGCGTCGGCGCGTTCGCCGAGAAGACGCTTGTCCACAGTGGACAGTGCACGAAGGTCGACCCGGCCGCGTCGCCCGCCGCGGCGGGGTTGCTCGGCTGCGGGATCATGGCGGGCCTCGGTGCCGCCGTGAACACCGGCGGGGTCAGCCGCGGCGACAGCGTCGCGGTGATCGGCTGCGGCGGCGTGGGCAGCGCCGCGGTCGCCGGCGCCGCGCTCGCGGGCGCCACCAGGATCATCGCCGTCGACCTCGACGACCGGAAGCTCGAGTGGGCCGGCAAGTTGGGCGCCACGCACACGGTCAACGCCGGTGCGGGGGACGTCGTCGAGGCCGTGCGGGAGCTCACCGGTGGGTTCGGCGCGGACGTCGTGATCGAGGCGGTCGGCCGGCCGGAGACGTGGAAGCAGGCGTTCTACGCCCGCGACCTCGCGGGCACGGTCGTGCTCGTCGGCGTGCCCACCCCGGACATGCGCCTCGAGATGCCGATGATCGACTTCTTCTCCCGCGGCGGCTCGCTCAAGTCCAGCTGGTACGGCGACTGCCTGCCCTCGCGCGACTTCCCGTACCTCATCGACCTGTACCTGCAGGGCAAGCTGGACCTCGACGCGTTCGTCACCGAGACCATCGCACTGGACCAGGTCGAGGAGGCGTTCACCAAGATGCACCACGGCGACGTGCTGCGCTCGGTGGTGGTCTTCTAGTGGCCGCCCGGGTGGAGAAGGTCGTCACCTCCGGGACGTTCAACCTCGACGGCGGCAGCTGGGAGGTCGACAACAACGTCTGGCTCCTCGGCGACGACGAGCAGGTTCTGGTGATCGACGCCGCGCACGACGCGTCGGCCATCACCGCCGCGGTGGGGGAGCGCGAGGTACTCGCGATCGCCTGCACGCACGGCCACGACGATCATGTGAACGCCGCGCCCGCGCTGTCCTCGCAGGTGGACGCGCCCGTGCTGCTGCATCCCGCCGACGACGTGCTGTGGCGCCTCGCGCACTCGTCGGACCGCCCGTCGGCCGCGCTCGCCGACGGTGACGTGCTCCGCGTGGCCGGCGTCGAGGTCCGGGTGCTGCACACACCGGGCCACGCGCCTGGTGCGGTGTGTTTCCACGTGCCGGAGCTCGGCGTGGTGTTCACCGGGGACACGCTGTTCAGCGGCGGTCCGGGCGCCACCGGCCGGTCGTACTCGGACTTCGGAACGATCGTCGACTCGATCCGGTCGACGCTGCTGACGCTGCCCGAGGAGACCGTGGCGCACACCGGCCACGGCGACGACACCACGATCGGGGCCGAGGCACCGCACGTGGAGGAGTGGATCGCGCGAGGTCACTAGCCACTGCCCTGGCCGCCGCCTAACCTCGTCCGTAGGATTGTCGACAATCCATAGGAGGAGTGCTGATGGCTGAGCTGTCCCCGATACTCAAGCAGGCGACGCCGGTGCTGGCCGAACGGGGCGAGGGCGTGTACCTCTTCGACGAGGACGGGCGCCGGTACCTGGACTTCACCGCCGGCATCGGGGTGACGAGCACCGGGCACTGCCATCCTCGGGTCGTCGCGGCCGTGCAGGAGCAGGCGGCGAAGCTGATCCACGGCCAGTACACGACCGTGCTGCACCGGCCGCTGCTGACACTCTCGGAGCGCCTGGGTGAGGTGCTGCCTTCCGGGCTGGACACGCTGTTCTACGTGAACTCCGGCAGCGAGGCGGTCGAGGCGGCGCTGCGGCTGTCCCGGCATGCCACCGGCCGCGCGAACGTCGTGGTGTTCCACGGATCGTTCCACGGCCGCACGATCGGCGCCGCGTCCATGACGACGTCGGCGACGAAGTTCCGGGCCGGGTTCGCGCCGCTGATGGGCGGGGTCGTGGTGGCGCCGTTCCCGACCGCATACCGCTACGGCTGGTCCGAGCAGGAGGCGACCCGGTTCGCGCTGCGGGAGCTGGACTACGTGCTGGCGACGCTCACCGCGCCGGCCGAGACGGCGGCGTTCTTCGTCGAGCCGGTGCTCGGTGAGGGTGGGTACGTCCCGGCGAACACGGAGTTCATGCAGGGCTTGCGGGAGCGTGCGGACCGGCACGGGATCCTGCTGGTGGCCGACGAGGTGCAGACCGGCTTCGGGCGGACCGGCCGGTTCTGGGGCCATGACCACTTCGACGTGCGCCCGGATGTCGTGATCACGGCGAAGGGGCTGGCCAGCGGGTTCCCGCTGTCGGCGATCGCCGCGCCGCGCGAGCTGATGGCGAAGGCGTGGCCGGGCTCGCAGGGCGGGACGTACGGCGGCAACGCGGTGGCGTGCGCGGCCGCGCTCGCGACGCTGGACGTCGTGCGGTCCGAGGGCCTGGTCGAGAACGCCGACGCGATGGGTGCTCGGCTGCGGGAGGGCCTGTCGAAGGCGGCGGCGGACGTCCCGGCGATCGGCGACGTGCGTGGCTTGGGTCTGATGTTGGGCAACGAGTTCGTCGACCGCGACGGCACCCCCGACCCGGCCACGGCGGCCCGGGTGCAGCAGGCGGCCGTCGCCGCGGGCCTGCTGCTGCTGACCTGCGGCCCGGCCGGCAACGTGGTGCGGATGATCCCGCCCCTGGTGGTGACCGCTGAGCAGATCGACGACGGCTTGGCCCTGTGGCGGGAGGCCCTGGCCGCCGTGTGACGGCTGACCCCGCTGGCCTCCGGCCCCCGGTATCCACTTTACCGGCGGGCACCGACGGTTTCGGCCCGCGTGACGTCACCTGTGGACAGTCAGTGCCGGGCCGGGTGTTGTCCACAGGCTCGGCTTCGCGCGCCCGAAACCGTCGGGGCCCGCTCCTAGTGTCGCGTGACCCTGAAACCTTTACGCCGCTGCGGCCAACGCGGCCCCTGGCCGCGTTGGAGAAAAGCCCAAGTACACCCAGTACGAGCGACTTTCCTCCGCCTTGCCAGGAACCACGTTGATCCACAGCGGACGCAAAGGAGCAGGATCACGCGACACTAGACTGGAAATCGGGGGCCTCCGCGACTCCGGGGTTGTCCACAGGCGCGCGGCGGCGCGGCCGGAACCGTCGTTGCCGCTCCGTAGACTTGACGCCGGGGGCCGGAGGCCACCGGTGGGTCAGCCGGTGAGCCGGTCGAGCTCCGCCGCGTAGTGCTTGGCCAGCTCCTCGGTCCGGTCCTTCGGCCACGGGCACCGGATCTCGCCGTGGATCGCGGCGAAGAACAGCTCCATCCGCACGTGCCACGCGGCCAACGCCGTCGCGCGGACCTCGGCCAGGTGGCTGGGCACGGTCTGGGTCAGCTCGACCCGCACCCCCAACCTCTCGTCCGACTCGACCGTCCAGCGGACGGTGCCCGCCGGCGCCCCGTCGTGCAGCCACTCGTACGCCAGCTCCCGTGGCTTGTCGACCGTCGTGAGGCGGCCCGGCGGCACATAGGCGTTCGTCGCGCGGAGTGGGGGCTCGCCGCCGATCGCGGGCGCGCCGTCCGCCACGATCAGCGCCCACACGTCGGCCGGGGGCTTCCACCCCAGGTCGCGGGCGAAGTGCAGCTCGAAGCCGTCGTCCGTGGTGCGGACCGAACCGGCACCGAGGCCGAACTCCTCGATGTAGCCCTCCATGGGCGGCAGCCAGTCCTCGCGCGTGGGCACCGACTCGCCGTCCAGCTGTGCCAACAGCATGTCCAGGCACTGGTCCCAGCCCGCCGCGGTGCGGCCTGCACCCAACCGGCCGACCCGGCCGCCGCCTATCGTCTGGGTGAACACCAGCCGGCAGCCGTCACCGTCGGGCATCAGCTCGATCCGCAGCACGTCCAGGTTCCACCGGAACATGTACACCTTCGGCGGATCCACCTCGAGCACCTCGCCGTCCCACGAGCCGTCCACCACGGCCTCTTCCGGGAACGTGAACCGCATCGGGGCGCCCGGCCGCAGCTCGGCCTCCACCGTCGCGGGGAACCAGTGGCCATCTCGGCCGGCTCGCTCACCGCCCGCCACACCTTGGCGGGCGAGTGGCGCAGCCTCCGCTCGAAGCGCAGCACCGGCTGCCCGTCGATCGTCCGCAAAGTCGCACGCTCGGTCACGGCGAATCAGTCCTCCATCTCGTCCAGGCGACGTTCCAAGGCGTCCAAACTGGCCGTCCACATGCGACGGTACGGCTCCAGCCACGCGTCGAGCTCCACCAGCGGCTCCAGGCGCAGCCGGTACCACCGCCGCTGCGCGTCCTGGCGCACCTCGACCAGCCCGGCGCTCCGCAGCACCTTCAGGTGCTTCGACACCGTCGGCTGGGTCAGCGCCAGCCGCTCGACCAGGTCACCGACCGGCCGCTCACCGTCGCGCAGAAGATCGAGGATCTCCCGCCTGCGCGGCTCGGCCAGCACCTCGAATGTAGATGCCATGACGGCAATATAGCCCAAGTGGCATGAACGCGCTACCGGGCCCCGAGGACGCCGAGCAGCCGGGCCACCTCGGCGGCCACCGCGGCCCGGCCGGCGCCGAGGTACTTGCGGGTGTCCACGACCTCGGGGTTCGAGGCCAGGTAGGCGCGTACGGCGGCGGTGAAGGTCTTGTTGAGCTGCGTCGCGATGTTGATCTTCGTCATGCCCGCGGCGACCGCGCGGGTGAGGTCCGCGTCCGGCACGCCCGACGACCCGTGCAGCACCAGCGGCACCGGCACCGCCGCGTGCAGCCGGGCGATCAGCTCCAGGTCGATCGCCGCGTCCCGGGTGAGCATCGCGTGCGACGTGCCGACCGCCACCGCGAGCGCGTCCACCCCGGTCGCCTCAACGTACCCCCGCGCCTCGTCCGGATCGGTACGCGCGCCGGGCGCGTGCACGCCGTCCTTGCCGCCCACCGCACCGAGCTCCGCCTCGACGTACACGCCGTGCGCGTGGCAGTGCGCCACGACGTCCGAAGTGGACGCGACGTTGTCCGCATAGGACATCGTGGACGCGTCGTACATCACCGAGCCGAACCCGAGCCGCACCGCCTCGTGCACCAGCGAGACATCCGTGGCGTGGTCGAGATGCACGGCCACCGCGGTGGCCGACGCCCGCGCGACCGCCAACGCGGCCGAGCCGAGCGGGGCCAGGGAACCGTGGTAGCGCACGGCGTTCTCGCTGATCTGCAGCACCACCGGCGCGCCCGCCGCCTCGGCACCCGCGACCAGCGCCTCCGCGTGCTCGAGCTGGATCACGTTGAACGCACCCACGCCACGGCCGGCCCTCGCCGCGGCGTCGACGATCTCAGCGGTCGGCGTGAGCATCCTGTACCTCCACGGTCGAGAGCAGGCGCCGGTACGTGTCCAGGTCCACGTCGCCGGCGAGCGGGCCGGCCACCGCGGCGGCCGACAGCGCCACCGCGTCCGCGAGCAGCGACGGCCAGTCGGCGCCGGTGGCGAGCCCGACCGCGAGCGCGGCCACGCATGCGTCGCCCGCACCGGTCGGGTTGCCGTGCACGGGTTCCGGGCACGACACCCGCCACGTCCCGTCGCCGGTCACCGCGAGCAGGCCCGCCGCGCCGAGCGACGCGACGACCGCGCCCGCGCCCCGCTCGCGCAACCACCGTGCGGCGGCCGGCCGGTCGTCGAGCCCGGTGGCCGAGGCCAGCTCCTCGGCGTTGGGCTTGACCACGTGCGGACGGGCGGCCAGGCCGGCGAGCAGCGGCCGGCCCGCGGTGTCCAGGATCGTCGCGGTGCTGGTCGCGCCGATCAGCTGCGCGTACGCGTGGTCGGGCAGGCCGGGCGGCAGGCTCCCGGACAGGACGACGACGTCCGCGCGCGAGGCCAGCGAGTGGTAGGTGGCGACGAACCGCGTCCAGTCCCCGACGGACACCGGCGGCCCCGGCTCGTTGAACGCCGTCGCCGTGCCGTCCTCAGTGGACACCACGGTGACCGTGCGGCGGGCCGGCGCGTCGATGTCGACGAGCGCCTCCCGGATCCCGGCGGTGTCGAGCTCGGTACGGATCGCCAGCCCGGTGACGCCGCCGGCGAACCCGGTGACCAGCGTGTCGTGCCCGAGCGCGTGCAGCACCCGGGCCACGTTCACCCCCTTGCCGCCGGCCCGCGTGCCGCCGGGCTCGACGCGGTGCTCGGCGCCGGGCTGGACGACGGGCACGCGGTACGTGACGTCGAGCGCCGCGTTCAGTGTGACCGTCAGGATCACCCGACCGCCCGCCACGCCATGATCGCCGACCCGATGCAGCCCGCGTTGTCGCCGAGCGACGCACGCACGATCTTGGGCATCCGCTGGAACGTCGTCCGGCCGACCAGCGCCGCCCGCAGTGGCACCAGCAGCGTGTCGCCGGACTCGGCGAGGCCGCCGCCGATCGCCACGATCTCCGGCGCCAGTAACGTCATCGCCGTGGTCAGCGCGGTGGCGAGGCCGTCCACCGCGCGCTCCCACACGGCGACGGCGGCCGGTTCGCCCGCCCGGACCGCCTGCGCCACGTCCGCCGCGCGGGTGACCGGCCGGTCACCCGCCTCGGCGTAGCGGCGGGCGATGTGTGCCGCCGACGCCACGGTCTCCAGGCAGCCGCGGATCCCGCACCCGCACACCGTCCCTTGTGGATCGACGACGACGTGCCCGATCTCGCCCGCGTAGCCGTCGGCGTCGAGCCGGTGGCCGTCGACCAGTACGGCGGCCGCGATGCCGGTGCCGATCGGCATGAACATCGCGTTCCGCACGCCGGTGGCCGCACCGACGGTGAACTCGGCCAGCCCGCCGGTCCGCACGTCGTGGCCGAGCGCCACCGGCATGCCGGCCGCCTCGGACAGCAGCGCGCGCAGTGGCAGCTCACGCCAGCCGAGGTTGACCGCGGCGCGCGCGACGCCGTGCTCCTCGTCGATGATCCCGGGCGCCGCGACGCCGACCCCGCACACCCGCGCCGCGCCGGCCTCGGCCCGCAGCGCCGCGATCAGCTCGACGATCTGCGCCACGTCGACCGAGCCGTCGACGCGCCGGGTGGCGGTGCGGTGGGTGTGCACGACGCGCAGGTCCTCGGCCACGAGCGCGGCCTTGATCGAGGTACCGCCGACGTCGATGGCCGCGACGAGCCGGTCCATGTCACGTCCTCCGCAGGTTGAGGGGGTTTACATTGCACCATGTGGATCGCTACGAACGGCTGAGCACCCTGCTCGACCTCCTCGGCCGGCGCGGCAAGGTCGACGTCGACGACCTCGCCGCCGAGCTGGCCGTGTCCGCGGCGACCATCCGGCGCGATCTCGACCACCTCGCCGAGCAGCAGCTGTTGACCAGGACCCGCGGTGGCGCGGTGGTCAGCAACGTGGCCTACGACCTGCCGCTGCGCTACAAGGCCGCGCGGCACGCGTCGGAGAAGGAGCGGATCGGCCGCGGCGCGGCGGCGCTGGTGTCCCGCGGCGGCGTGGTCGGGCTCAACGGCGGGACGACGACCACGGAGATCGCCCGCGCTTTGGCGATCCGTCCCGACCTGGCGACCCCGGCGGACGAGCCCGCGGTGACGATCGTGACGAACGCGCTCAACATCGCCGGCGAGCTGGCGGTGCGGCCGCATGTGAAGATCGTGGTGACCGGGGGCGTGGCGCGGCCGCAGTCCTTCGAGCTGACCGGCCCGCTCGCGACCCGGATCCTGGGTGAGATCACGATGGACACGGTGTTCCTCGGCGTGGACGCGATCGACCCGGTGCACGGTGCTTACGCGCACCACGAGGGCGAGGCGAGCATCAACCGGCTGATGGCCGACCGGGCGCGGCAGATCGTGGTGGCCGCGGACAGCTCCAAGCTGGGCCGGCACGCGTTCGCCCAGATCTGCCCGACATCGTCGATCGACATGCTGATCACCGACGACGCGGCCTCCGAGGACCTGGTGAAGACGTTCGAGGTGGAAGGCGTGATGGTGCAGACCGTCTGAGCGGTGGCCGGCTTGGCCTCCGGCCCCGGTTTCCAGCGTACGGGTTGGCACCGACAGCTCCGGCCGCACCGACGTGTACCTGTGGACACCCCGGAGTCGCGGGGGCCCCCGCTTTCCAGTCTATTCGGCGAGACCGACAGTTCTGGGCGATGTCGATGCCGGCTGTGGACAGGTCAGGGCTGGTGGCCGAGCATGCGCAGCACCAGCTCCGCGTACTGGCGGCCCAGCACCGTCGGCGACGGCTTGGCGGTCGGGGAGTACCAGCGGGCCACGTCGACGCCAAGCGACAGGACCGCGCGGGCGGCGGTGCGCACGTCCGGCACCGCGAACACGTCCGCCTCGACGCCGCGGTTGATCAGGTCGCGGACCAGTTGCTCGGTGCGCCGCCGCAGATCGGCCACCACCGCGTAGTCGTCGGGCGGGAGCGCGGCCAGCTCGTGCTGCACCACGCGCGCCACCACGTGCCGCTTCGCGTGCCAGGCGACGAACTTCTCGACCAGCGTGCCCATCGCGCCGACCGGGTCGGGGTCGGCGGCGATGATCGACTCGACCATCGCCAGCGTCCGCTCGTGGCCGTTTCGGCTGATCGCGAACAGCACCGCCGACTTCGCCGGGAAGTGCACGTACAGCGCCGCCGGGCTCATCCCGGCACCGCTCGCGATGTCCCGCGTCGTCGTGGCGTGGTAGCCGCGCTCGGCGAACGACTCGACGGCCGCGGCCATCAGCCGGCGCGCCGCCTCCGGACGGACGTCCGGCCACAGCTCGTCGGGACGTGCCCGGGTCACGCCGGTCCGGGCAGGTTCGCGAGCGGCGCGAGCAACGCACGGTGCCGGCCCGGCGTGCCGAGCGCGATCTGGTCGGCCTTGGCCCGCTTGAGGTAGAGGTGCGCGGGGTGCTCCCAGGTCATGCCGATCCCGCCGTGCAGCTGCACGCACTCCTCGGCCGCGTGCACCGCCACCGTCGAGCACAGCGAGTTCGCGATGCTCGCGGCGAGCCGGCCCTCGTCCCCGACACCGCCGGTGTCGGCGGCGTGCCGGGCGGCCGCCTTGGCCAGCGCGAGCTCCTGCCACAGGTCGGCGAGCCGGTGCTTGAGCGCCTGGAACGAGCCGACCGGCCGGCCGAACTGGTGCCGCTCCTTGAGGTAGGCCACCGTGGTGGTCACGCACCACTCGGCGACGCCCACCTGCTCGGACGCCAGCAGCCCCGCTGCCGTCCACAGTGCACCGTCCACAGCGGACTCGGCGTCGCCGGTGAGCACGGTGGACGTCGCGCCGTCGAAGGACACGTCCGCGATCGGCCTGGTCAGGTCCAACGACACCACCGGCGTCACGGTGACCCCTGCCTGGCCAACCGGCACCGCGTGCAGCCGTGCGCCGTCCTGCCCGACGGCCGGCACGATCAGCACGTCCGCGGCACCCGCGTCGGCCACCGAGCGGACCTGCCCGTGCAGCGCGGAACCGTCGGCCCGCACGGTCGGCGGAAAGGCCGAACCCGGTGCGGCGGCGAGGGAGACGGCGAGCGCGCCGATCGACCGGCCCGCGCCGAGCGCGTCCAGCAGCTCGCGCACCGCGTCGGTCGGTTCGCAGCCCAGCAGCGCCGTCGTGGCCAGCACGGCGCTCCCCAGGAACGGCACCGGCGCGACGGACCGGCCGAGCTCCTCCAGCACCACCGCGACCTCCCGGGTGGACGCGCCCTGCCCGCCGAGCTCCTCGGGCACGTGCAGCGAGCCGACGCCCAGCTCGGTGAGCGAGCGCCACAGGTCGAGGTCGAGCGGCTTGTCGGTCTCGCAGCGGGCCAGGATGGCGTCCGGCAGCGCGCGGTCCGCGAGCAGGTCGCGCACGCTCGCCCGGAGCTGGTCCTCGATGTCGGTGTAGAGAAGGTTCACCGCGGCAGGTCCTTCCACGCGACCTTGGTGTCGACCCGCGCCTCGGCGGGCAGCCCGAGCACACGCTCGGCGATGATGTTGCGCAGCACCTCTGAGGTGCCACCCTCGATCGAGTTGCCCTTGGCCCGCAGGTACCGGTACCCGGCCTCGCGCCCGGTGAAGTCGACGAGGTCCGGCCGGCGCAACGTCCAGTCGTCGTAGCGCAGACCCTCCTCGCCGAGGAGCTCCACCTCGAGCCCGGACAGCTGCTGGGACAGCCGGGCGAACGCGAGCTTCATCGCCGAGCCCTCCGGCCCCGGCGAGCCGACCGCGAGCTGCTGGCGCAGCCGGCTGCCGGCCAGCCGCAACGCCTCGGCCTGCACCCACAGGTCCAGCAGCCGGTCGTGCAGCTCCGGCGTGCGGATGTCCGGGTTCGAGCGCCAGGTCTCGGCGACCACGCCGATCATGCCGCCCTCCCGCGGTGTCGGCCGCCCGCCGATCGCGACCCGCTCGTTCATCAGCGTGGTCTGCGCGACCCGCCAACCGTCGCCGACCTCGCCGAGCCGGTCCGAGTCCGGGAGCCACGCGTCGGTCATGAAGACCTCGTTGAACTCGGCCTCGCCGGTGATCTGGCGCAGCGGCCGCACCTCGACGCCCGGGTCGGTCATGTCGAGCACGAAGTAGGACAGGCCGGCGTGCTTGGGGACGTCGGGGTCGCTGCGGGCGAGCAGGATCGCCCAGCGGGCGGTGTGCGCGCTCGACGTCCAGACCTTCTGCCCGGTGACCTGCCAGCCCGCCACCCCGTCCCGTTCCGAGCGGACCGCCCGGGTGCCGGCGGCGGCCAGGTCGGAGCCCGCGCCCGGCTCGGAGAACAGCTGGCACCAGACCTCCTCGCCGGTCCACAGTGGACGCAGGAGGCGCTGCTTCTGCTCGTCGGTGCCGAAGGCGAGGATCGTCGGCGCGGCCATGCCCAGCCCGATGCCGATCTTGCGCGGGTCGTTGTCCGGCGCGCCGGTCAGCTCGGCGTCGACCACGGCCTGCAGCTCACGCGCGAGCCCGAGCCCGCCGAGCCCCACGGGGAAGTGCACCCACGCGAGTCCGGCGTCGTAGCGGGCCCGCAGGAAGTCCAGCAGGGAGAGAGTGGACGGGTCGTTGGCGGCCAGGAACGCGCGGGCCTGCTCGCGCAGCTCGTCGGGGCTCATCGGACATACAACACGAGCGAGTCGGCGACGCAGGCAGGCTTCTCGCTGTCCTCGATCTCGACGGTGTGGCGGACCATCACCAGCTTGCCCTCCTGGCGGTCGGTGACCTCGACGAGCTCGATGCCGGTGCGGACCCGCGCGCCGACGTGGACGACGGAGGGGAAGCGGACCTTGTCCAGGCCGTAGTTGATGCCCATCTTGATGCCGCCGACCCGGTAGATCTGCTTGCCCAGCATGGGGATCAGGGAGAGCGTGAGGTAGCCGTGGGCGATCGTGGTGCCGAACGGCCCGTCCTTGGCCCTGTCCGCGTCGACGTGGATCCACTGGTGGTCACCGGTGGCGTCGGCGAACTGGTCGATGCGGTCCTGGGTGACCTCGAGCCAGTCGCCGTGGCCGAGGTGCTCCCCCTTTGCCGCGGTCAGCTCGTCGAGGTCGGCGAAGTCGCGCATGCTGCTCCTCAGTCCTTCGGTCCGCCGGCCACGTAGATCACTTGGCCGGACACGAATCCCGACTCCTCACGCACGAAGAACGAGACGACGGCGGCGATGTCCTCGGGCTGGCCGACGCGCTGCACCGGGATGGCCGCCGCGGCGCCCTTCTTGAAGTCCTCGAAGTCGATGTCGAGCCGCGCCGCGGTGGCCGCGGTCATGTCGGTCTCGATGAACCCCGGCGCGATCGCGTTGACCGTGACGCCGAACTTGCCCAGCTCGATCGCCAGGGTCTTGGTGAAGCCCTGCATGCCGGCCTTGGCGGCGGAGTAGTTGGCCTGGCCGCGGTTGCCGAGGGCGGAGGTGCTCGACAGGTTGACGATGCGGCCCCAGCCCTGCTCGGTCTGGTGCTTCTGCACCTCGCGGCTCATGAGGAAGGCGCCGCGCAGGTGCACGCCGAGGACCGCGTCCCACTCGTCCTCGGTCATCTTGAAGAGCAGGTTGTCCCGGGTGATGCCGGCGTTGTTGACGAGGACGGTGGGTGCCCCGAGCTCCGCGGCCACCCGCTCGACGGCCGCCTTCACCGCGCCGGCGTCGGTGACGTCCGCCCCGATCGCGACGGCCTTGCCGCCGGCGTCGGCTATCGCCGCGACGGTGCCGGCACCCGACTCCTCGGTGAGGTCGACGACCCCGACCGAGTATCCGTCCTGCGCGAGTCGTTGGGCGACCGCCGCCCCGATGCCCCGAGCGGCACCGGTGACGATCGCTACACGGGAGTGGGCCACGGTTCTGTTCCTCCACGCCGAGTCCGATCGAGCTAAGCAAGCGCTTAGCAAGCTACCTCGCGCGTGGCCTGGTCGGCAACCTGCCGCGCGGGCTCAGCCGGTGGGGCCGGCCGGAGTGACCGCGATTTGCCGCATCGAGCTGTTCCATTGCGAGCGTTGGTCGCGCTGGAGGTAGTCGGCGAGAAGATCCGGGCGGGTACCGAGGCCGGGGCGACGTGGGAGGTCGACGTGGCGACGTGGGAGGTCGACACGGCGACGTGGGAGGGCGACACGGCGACGTGGGAGGACGACACGGCATCGCACGGGTCGGGCAGCGGTGGAAGGTCGCCGCCGAGACCGCGCCAGGCCGGCGCTTCGGGCGTGCTGGTGGCGCCGGGGTCTGGCTTCGACATGGAGACAGCGTGGCACAACGACCGCGGGCCGGGTCAGAAGTCGAAGCCGCCGGGTTTGGCGTTGCGGTCGGCGATCAGGCCGGCCAGCGTCGCGATCGCGATCTCCGGTGGCGTGCGGGAGCCGATGTTGAGCCCGATCGGCCGGTGGACCCTGGCGATGTCGTCGTCGGGGACGCCCAGGTCCTTCAGCGCGGTGACGTGCGGGCCGGGGTGCCGCGGGTTGCCCATGATGCCGACCCACCGGACGTCCAGGGCCAGGGCGTCGCGCAGGTAGGTCCCCAGCTCGGGGCGGTGATGGTCGGTGACCACGACGTCGGTGTCGCCGTCGATGTCCGGCGGCAGACCGGCGAGCACGGTGGTCTCGGCGCCCTCGTCGTCGGGCACCCGGGCGCGCTCGGGCTCGGGCTCGACCAGCGTCGTGCGGTAACCGAGGTCGCGGCCGTAGCGGATGAGGTAGTCCGCCACCGGCGAGGCGAACACCGCCACCAACGTGCGTGTCTCGGTCGGTGCGAGCGCGTCGCCATGGGCGACGGCGCAGGTCGGGTCGGTCTCCATAGGCCTAGTGTCGCAAGGCGGCGGAAGGTCCTCGTACCGGGTTGTACTTGGGCTTTTCGCCAACGCGGCCAGGGGCCGCGTGGGCCGCGGCGGGCGTTAGGAGATCAGGATCACGTGACACTAGGGTGGCACGCGTGCCACCGAACGTCACACTGCCGTACAACGGGTTGCCGCTCGACCGCGCCGGTGGGCGGCGGGCCGATCCGGACTGGGTCGACGCGGCGCGGTCGCATTTGGACACCCGCGTGCACGCGTTCTGGCGGGACGGCTGCCTCACCGCGGGCGGCCGGCCGGTGACCGTGCCGGGGACGCCCGACGCGGTGTTCCTCGGCATGGACGGCGCGGCCGGGGTGTTCGCCGTCGACCTGTCCGACCTGGCCGAGCCCGACGCGCTGGGCAGGGCCGAGGCCGACGCGGTGGTGGACGTGCGCCGGCTGTTCCGCACGCTCGACGCGCAGGAGGCGGCGACCCTCGCCTACGGGCGCGGCATGCTGCACTGGGCCCGCCACCAGCGGTTCTGCGGCGTGTGCGGCAGCGCGACCGAACCGCGGCACGCCGGCCACCAGCGGGTCTGCGGTGGATGCGGCAAGTTGTGGTTCCCGCGCATCGAGCCGGCGGTGATCATGCTGGTGACCGCGCCCGGACCAGCGCGCCGCTGCCTGCTCGCCCGCCACCGCGGCGCGGCCGCGAACGCGTACGCCACGCTGGCCGGGTTCGTCGAGATCGGCGAGAGCCTGGAGGAGGCGGTGCGCCGCGAGCTCGCCGAGGAGGCCGGGGTGCGCGTGGCGTCGGTGCGGTACCAGGCGTCGCAGGCGTGGCCGTTCCCGTCCGGGCTGATGGTGGGCTTCCGCGCGGTCGCCGCGTCCGACGAGGTGGTGGTGGATCGCGACGAGCTTCTCGAGGCCCACTGGTTCACCCCGGACGAGGTGGTGGCATTGGTCGCCGCGCACCGCGCGGACGGACGGGACCGGCCGGACTCGATCGAGGCGTTCCTGATCGAGACCTGGCTCGGCGAGGGCTGATGCTCGGACCTCGGTGGAGGTCAACTCGGTTGCGGGACATGGCTTTCCGGTGGTCGGATCGGGCATGGACTTCGATGAGCTCGTGGCCGGGGCCGACGCCGCGCCGGTCGAGGGTTGGGACTTCTCCTGGCTCGACGGGCGGGCCACCGAGGAGCGGCCGTCGTGGGGTACGCGCGGCTGATGGGCGAGCGGCTGGCTCGCGCGCGAGTGGCGCTCGACATCCAGACCGGTGGCGGCGAGGTGCTCGCCACCGCGCCGCGGCTCCCGCCGGTGACCGTGGCGACCGAGGGGTGGCCGCCCAACCTCGCGCGAGCCGCGGCCCTGTTCGGGCCGCGCGGCGTGACGGTGGTGGCCGACCGGGACGAGCCGCCGCTGCCGTTCGCGGACGGCGCGTTCGACCTGGTGGTCAGCCGGCATCCGGTGCGCGCGTGGTGGGAGGAGATCGCCCGGGTGCTGCGGCCCGGCGGCACCCACCTGTCCCAGGAGGTCGGACCGGCGAGCGTGTTCGAGCTCGTCGAGTACTTCCTCGGACCGCGGCCCGATGAGGACCGGAACGGTCGGCACCCGGACCACGCGCGAGCCGCCGCCGAAGCCGCGGGGCTCGAGGTGGTCGACCTGCGCATGGAGCGACTGCGCACCGAGTTCCGCGACATCGGCGCGGTGGTCTACTTCCTGCGCAAGGTGATCTGGATGGTGCCCGGCTTCACCGTCGCCGAGTACCGCGACACGCTCCGGTCGCTACCCGACCGGATGGCGGCCGACGGCCCGTTCCTGGCTCACACCACGCGCTTCCTGATCGAGGCACGTAAGCCGGACGTGGTGAGCTGACGGCGGAGCACCGGCGTGAGGTTGGCGTCGCGCGAGTACGAGTGGTCGGGTGGGGACTCGGTGTGGTCGATGTCGTCTCCCATGATCGGTCGGCCGCAGCCAGGGCACGAGCAGGTATCGCTCATGCGTTCGATTCTACGCCTTGGCGTGGTGGCCGGCAAGGAACCCGCGTGGGGGTTTAGACCTGCGCCGACGCGGGGGACACTGTGGGCTGGAGGTGACGCCATGCGCTTCCGGGACCGGGCTGACGCGGGTCGCCGGCTGGCCGAGCGGCTTGGTCACCTGCGGGCCGAGAACCCGGTCGTGGTCGGCCTTCCCCGCGGCGGTGTGCCGGTGGCGGCCGAGGTCGCCGCCGCGCTCGACGCGCCGCTCGACATCGTGCTGGTGCGCAAGATCGGCGCGCCGCACCGGATGGAGCTGGCGGTCGGCGCCATCGGCGAGGACGGCGTGACCGTGCGCAACGACGAGGTGCTGGCCGAGCTGGGCCTCACCTGGGCCGGTCTGGGCGGCCAGATCTCGCGTGAGCGCAGGGAGATCGACCGCAGGGCCGGGTCGCTGCGGCCGGGGCCGCGGCCGAGCCTCGACGGTCGCACGGTGATCCTGGTGGACGACGGGATCGCCACCGGCGCCACGGTCATCGCGGCGATCCGGGTGGTGCGCCGGCTGGGCGCGCGCCGGATCGTCCTCGCGGTGCCGGTGGCGCCGGCGGACACGGTCGCCCGGCTGCGGGAGATCGCCGACGAGGTCGTGTGCGGCCTGCTGCCGAGCCGGTTCCTGGCGGTGGGGCAGTGGTACGAGGACTTCGCGCAGGTGCCGGACAAGCGGGTGCGCCGGCTGCTGGAGGAGTCCGCGACGGTGGCCGACGAGCCGATCGTGGTCTGCGGGCGGCTGCCGGGTCACCTGTTCGTGCCGGCGCGGCCGGCGGGTGTGGTGATCTTCGCGCACGGTAGCGGGAGCGGGCGGCACAGTCCGCGCAACGTCGCGGTCGCGGACTCCTTGCACCGCGCGGGTTTCGGCACCGTGCTGATCGACCTGCTGGACGAGGCGGAGGCCGGCGACCGGTCGAAGGTGTTCGACATCGCGTTGCTGGCCTCGCGGCTGCGCTCGGTCGCGGCGGTGGTGCGGGACGACCGGCGGCTCGCCGGGCTGCCGATCGGGTTGTTCGGCGCGAGCACCGGTGCGGCGGCGGCGTTGCGGGCGGCCGCGGCGCCGTCGCCCGATGTGAGGGTGTCGGCGGTGGTGTCCCGTGGTGGGCGTCCGGACCTCGCGGCGGGGAGCCTGCCGGCGGTGAACGCGCCGACGCTGCTGATCGTCGGCGGTCGGGACCAGGAGGTGCTCGCGCTGAACGCGGCGGCCCGCAGGCGGCTGCGGTGCCGGACGGATCTGGTGGTGGTGCCGGGGGCGGGCCATTTGTTCGCGGAGCCGGGCGCGCTGGACGAGGTGGAGCGGCTGGCGGTGGGCTGGTTCGAGGAGCACCTTGGGACGCGCCGCTGACCCAGACGGGGGACTCGCGGGTCCCGAGCGTCGGACTCGCGGGTCCTGGGTGTTGGACTCGCGGGTGTCGGGGGGCGGGAAGGGGTCAGAGTTGGCCGGCGTTCGTGATCAGCACGGCGGCGGCGCCTGCCTCGTCCGACTCGGCCAGGTCGATGTCGGCGGTGAAGCCCCAGTCCCGGTCGCCCGCGGGGTCGTCGAAGATCTGGCGGACCTGCCAGCGGTCGGGTTGCTGGTCGATGATGAGGAACTTCGGGCCGCGGGCGTCCGGGCCGGTGCCGATCTCGCGGTGGGTGTCGAAGTACGGGTCCAGCGCGTCGGCCCACGCGTCGGCGTCCCAGCCGGACTCGGCGTCCAGCGCGCCCAGCTCGCCGTAGGCGCGCCGGGCGGCCAGCTGCACGCGGTGGAACAGGGCGTTCCTGACCAGGACGCGGAACGCGCGGGTGTTCGCCGTCACCGCGGGGGCCCGGTCGTCGACCGCCTCGACGTCGTCGGTCGGGTTGGTCAGCTTCTCCCACTCGTCCAGCAGGCTCGAGTCGACCTGGCGGACCAGCTCGCCCAGCCACTCGATGAGATCGCCCAGCTCCTCGGTCTTCGCCTCGGTGGGGACGGTCTGGCGCAGCGCCTTGTACGTGTCCGCGAGATAGCGCAGCACCATGCCCTCGCTGCGAGCCAGCTGGTAGAAGCCCACGTACTCCACGAACGTCATGGCCCGCTCGAACATGTCGCGGGCCACCGACTTCGGCGACAGGTGGTAGTCGGCGACCCACGGGTGGCCGCCGCGATACGTCTCGTACGCCGCGTGCAGCAGCTCCGCCAAGGGCTTCGGGTGCGACACGTCCTCCAGCAGCACCATCCGGTCGTCGTACTCGATGCCCTCGGCCTTCATCGCCTGCACGGCCTCGCCCCGCGCCTTGAACTGCTGGGCCGACAGCACCTGCCGCGGATCCTCCAAAGTGGACTCGATGACCGACAGCACGTCCAGCGGGTAGGAGGGCTCGTCGCGGTTCAGCAGCTCGATCGTCGCCAGCGCCAGCGGTGACAGGGGCTGGTTCAGCGCGAAGTCCAGCTGCAGGTCGACGGTCAGGCGCACCGAGCGGCCCTGCTCGTCCGGCTCGTCGAGCTTCTCGACCACGCCCGCGGCCAGCAGCGCGCGGTAGATCGCGATGGCCCGGCGGATGAGCTTGCGCTGCGCCGGCCGGTCCTCGTGGTTGTCCTCCAGCAGGTGACGCATCGCGGTGAAGGCGTCGCCCGGGCGCCCGATCACGTTGAGCAGCATGGCGTGGCTCACCTGGAAGCTCGACGTCAACGGCTCCGGCTCGGCCTCGACCAGGCGCTGGAAGGTCGGCTCGCCCCAGCCGATCGAGCCCTCCGGCGGCTTCTTCCGCACCACCTTGCGCCGCTTCTTCGGGTCGTCGCCCGCCTTGGCCAGCGCCTTCTCGTTCTCGATCACGTGCTCGGGCGCCTGCACGACGACGTTGCCGACCGTGTCGTAGCCCGCCCGGCCCGCGCGGCCGGCGATCTGGTGGAACTCGCGGGCCTTGAGCAGCCGCACCCGCTGACCGTCGTACTTGGACAGCGCGGTGAACACCACCGTCCTGATCGGAACGTTGATGCCCACGCCGAGCGTGTCGGTGCCGCACACGATCTTCATCAGCCCGGCCTGCGCCAGCCGCTCGACGAGCCTGCGGTACTTCGGCAGCATGCCGGCGTGGTGCACGCCGATCCCGTGCCGCACCAGCCGGGACAGCGTCTTGCCGAAACCGGCGGTGAACCGGAAGTTGCCGATCAGCGCGGCGATCCGGTCCTTGTCCTCGCGGGTGCACACGTTGACGCTCATCAGCGACTGCGCCCGCTCCAGCGCCGATGCCTGGGTGAAGTGCACGACGTAGATCGGCGCCTGGTTGGTCGACAGGAGCTCCTCGATCGTCTCGTGCAGCGGGGTGAGCCGGAAGGAGTAGAACAGCGGGACCGGCCGCTGCGCAGAGGCGACCACCGCCGTGGCCCGGCCGGTGCGCCGGGTGAGGTCCTTCTCGAAGAAGCTCACGTCGCCCAGCGTCGCCGACATCAGCAGGAACTGTGCCCTCGGCAGCTCCAGCAGCGGCACCTGCCAGGCCCAGCCGCGGTCGGGCTCGGCGTAGAAGTGGAACTCGTCCATCACGACCTGGCCGACATCGGCGCCCGGGCCCTCGCGCAGCGCGATGTTGGCCAGGATCTCCGCCGTGCAGCAGATGATCGGCGCGCCCGGGTTGACGCTGGAGTCGCCGGTGAGCATGCCGACGTTGACCGCGCCGAAGACCTCGCACAGCGCGAAGAACTTCTCCGACACCAATGCCTTGATCGGCGCCGTGTAGAACGTGCGCTGCTTGTCGGCCAGCGCGACGAAGTGCGCGCCGGTGGCGACCAGGCTCTTCCCGGACCCGGTGGGCGTCGACAGGATCACGTTCGACCCGGAGACGATCTCGATCATCGCCTCCTGCTGCGCCGGGTACAGCGACAGTCCCTGACCCTCCGCCCACGTGCTGAACGCGTCGAACAGGGAGTCCGGGTCGGGGGTGGCCGGCAGCGCCTCGATGAGTGTCATGGTGCCACCGATCGTGCCTGATCGGCCCGACACCACCGCGACCCGGTCTAGGGCCGACGGCCGAACAGGCCACGCCGCCGCGGCGGCAGCGGCCCGGCCGCGACCTTGCGGAGGTGGTTGTCCAGGTCGGCGGCGCACGGGCGGCACAGCAGCCAGTCCGACCGGTCCCGCCGGACGATGTCGAGCCAGGTGCCCCAGGGGTCGGCGTCGCCAACGCCGAGCCGGGCGGCCACCGCCTGGAACCCGTCGACGACCGCACGCGGCCGGTAGCCGCCGTCGGCGGCGGCGCGGAGCTGCTTGGCGGGGTAGCGCTTGGCGTCCGGTCCGGGCGAGGCGTTGCAGATGTCGCAGGCGGGCATGCCCTCACTCTAGGAACGCGCGGTCGGGACTCCTCCCGACACCCGCTCTCGAGCGGCCGTCACCGGCTCAGGCGTAGCGTGATCCGGGTCCACGCGCCCAGGTAGCACCGGTCGCCGTCGACCAGCGGCCGCGGGGCGTTGGGGCGCAACGGGTTCGGCTCGTCGTTGACCGACACGCCGTTGGCCGAGTCGAGGTCCACGACCGCCCACGAACCGTCCGGCTGGGCCACGAGCAGCGCGTGCAGGTGGGACACGCCCGGGTCCTCCGGCGGGCCGGTGAGGTCGATGTCCGGGCTGATGCCGCGGCTGCGGCTCTGCCGGCCGATGCTGATCTGCTTGCCCTGCAACGGAAAGTGCCGGTCCGGGCAGAACGGCGGGAACCCGATGCGGCCGGCGTCCGGACCCTCGGCGGCCATCACGGTGTCGTAGTAGGTCCGGTCCGCGCTGACCGTGGCGGTCCACGCGGTGCCGTCGGGCAGCCGGTCGGCGGGCCGCGCGGGCACGGGCACGGGCTCGGGCGGGGTGGGGGGAGCGGCCGGGGGCGCGGTCAGCGAGTCGTGCCCGCACGCCTCGCAGAACCGGCCGGCGAGCGGCGCCCCGCAGGCCTGGCAGGTCGCGCCCGCCGGCGGCGCGTCCGGTGCGCTCACCGCGGCCGGCGCGGAACTGCCGGCAGCGGCCGCGGGCGCGGGGCCGTCCATCTCCCGGCCGCAGACGTCGCAGAACTCGTCGTCGGCGGAGTCGTGGCCAGCGGGACACGTCGGCATGGGCGCCTCTCAGCTCTCGTCGGCCGAGCCGGCGGCGTCGGCGGTGCCGTCAGCGCTGTCGGCCGACTTCTTGCGCACCCGCATCGTCTTGCTGGACCGGGTGTCCAGGGTCATCTCGTCCACCGCGGCGACCTTGCGCTTGAGCCGGACGGTGCCGGTCTTGGCGTCCTCGACGTCGACGACCTTGGCCAGGAGCTTCGCGGTGTCGGAGTGGCCGGTCTCGGTGGCGAGCTTCACCGCGCGACCCAGCTTGGCGGTGGCGGTCTCGACGTCACCGGCCTTGCGTGCCTCCAGGCCCTCCTGGATGGCGTCGGCGAGCTCGGCCTGCCCGGTGTAGTGCGCGACCTCCCGGTTGATCCGCGTCGACAGCGCCGTGTCGTCGGTCCACACCGCGAGGATGTTGCCCTTGCCCACCACGGTCTCCGAGCCGTCCGCACCCGGCAGCACCAGGCTCACCCGCCCGGCCAGCATCTTCTCGCCGGTCGCCGCGGCCGGCACCTGCACGCACACGTGGTAGTCGCGGGTCTCCGAACCCCACGAGCCGGTGGGGTAGTCGCCGCTGCGCGGGGGCACCTCGGTGCGCCGCGACGTGAGGTCGGACAGCGTCGGCTCGACCTGCTTGACGAACTTGATCGTGGCGCCCTGCGGGGTCCACAGCCGCAGCGACACGTCGGCGACCGCCTTGTCCATCGCCTGCGCCGCCATCGCGCGGAAGTCGGCCTCCAAGCCCTCCGGCTCGGCCACGATGTCGACCGTGCCGAGCAACGTGTCGGCGATCGTGCGCAGCTCCTTGACCTCCCAGTCGGTGCCGACGCCGCGGCAGTCGCAGACGAAGTGGCCGGTCACCGCCTCGATGGTGCGGGTGAGCTGGCGCGGCGTCTCGTGCATGTTCTGGCCGTCGGTGAGCAGGATCGCGTGCCGCATCGAGCTGGTCCTGGTGGCGAACACGCTGTCCGCGAGGCGCAGCCACTTGCCGATCGCCGTGCCGCCGTTGGCCTGCAGCTTCGTCACCGCCTGCTTGGCCTCGGCCCGGGTCTGCGCGTTCGCGACCTCCAGGTCGTGCCGGTAGGGGTAGACCAGCCTGGCCTCGTCGGTGCCGGCGATCACCGCGAACAGGACGCCGTCGCGCAGCGTGTCGATGGCCGCCGCGGTGGCCTGCTTGGCCGAGGACAGCTTCGTGCTCGGCACGTGCATCGACCCGGAACAGTCGACGATGATCACCTCGGCCGTCGACCCGGCCGGCGCCGCGGTGCCGGCCTGCGCCGCACCGCCGGTGGCGGTGACCGTGATGATCGAGTTGACCTCGGTGGCCCCGACCGACAGGTACTCGTTCTGGTAGATCTCGACCGCGAACTCCGGTGCTCCACTCATGACTCGCTCCTCGGGGAATCAGGGTTCGGGGGGAACGGCACGAGCACCGTCGTGATGTTGTCGTGGCCGCCGAGCGCCAACGCGACCCGCGTCAGCTCGCTCGCCGCGGCCAGCAGGTCCACCTCGGTCAGGGCCGCGCCGTCGTCCCCGGGCAGGGCGTCGACCAGCGCCTGTGCCTCCGGCAGGTAGTTCCACAGCCCGTCGCTGCACAGCAGTACGAGCCCGGGGCCGTCCGGCGCCACGGTGAGCGTCCGCGGCTCGACGTCGCCCGCGTCCGCGCCGATCCACTTGGACAGCGCGTGCGCCTGGTGCACCGACATGGCCTCCTCCTCGCTCATGCCCTCGGCCACGAGCTCGGTGGCGACCGTGTCGTCGATGGTGAGCGCACGCGACGGGCCGGCGGAGGCGAGCCAGTAGATGCGGCTGTCGCCGACCCAACCGACGGTCACCTCGGTGGGCGTGACCACCGCGGAGACGTAGGTGCACGACGGCGCGGTGCCCGGCACCGTCGGGTCGGCGAGCGTGGCGACCACCTCGACGGCCCGCGCCACCGCGGCCCGGGTGGCGCCGTCGGCGTCCTTGCCGTCGAGCACGGCGTCCAGCAACACGTCGGTGGCCTCGTCGACGGCGGCCTGGGAGGCGTTGTCCGCGCGGTCGGAGGTGGCCACGCCGTCGCACACCACGGCGACGACCGTCGGGGTCTCGCCCGCCACCACGCCGAACGCCATCGAGTCCTCGTTGCGTGCCCGGCGGGCGCCCTTGTCGCTGATCCCGGCAACGAGCCCGAGGTCGCACTCCATCCGGTCCCGCCCCGCCGGCTGGGCGCGCCCGCAGTCCTCGCAGAACCCGTCCGCGCCGACGTCGGCCCCGCCGCAGGCCACGCACGCACCGGCGCCGGCACCACCGCCCGCCGCGCCGAGCGGGCCGCCCGCCGGCGTGCGGGTGACCAGCAGGCTCGTGCCGCAGCCCTCGCAGAACCGGTCCTTGGCCCCGACGGCCTCACCGCAGTTGGGGCAGGTCATCACACCCACGTCCTGGGCCGGATCCGGTTGGCCGTGTCCACCAATGCGATGCGCTCCCTCGTGTTGTCCGCGTGCCGGGCCAGCGTGCGGTAGCACTTCTCGAGGCCGGTCCGCAGATCCTCCTCGGTCAGCGTGCAGCCGAGCACCGTGCCCATCGGTCGCCCACCAGCCTGCCCGTCAGCCTGCCCGCCAGCCGGTCCACCGTTGCCGGCGAGGAGCCACCGGTAGGCGGCGTCCAACACCTCACCGGACGCGTGCGCCCGGCGCTCCGCGTCGATCTCCAGGTCCGCCAGCTGCGTGCCGGCGGCCACCAGATCCTCCTCCGTCAGGTCGCCCGCGGCATCCACCCGGGTGCGTGCCCGGATCGCGGCGAGCTGGGCGGCGACGTAATGGCTCGACGTCTCCGGCACCGAGCTCAGCACGTCCACCGCCTCAAGCCGCTCGCCGCGCGCGAGCAGGGCCCTGGCCAGCCCGAACGCGGCGCTGACGTAGGCCCGGTCGGTGCGCCACACGGTCCGGTAGTAGTGGTCCGCGGCCGGCCAGTCGCCGGTGGCCTCCGCGCACAGCGCGATCGCGAGCTTGGCCGCGGCCTCACCCGGCACCGCCGAGTAGACCCGGTCGAACAGCACCCGCGCCTCGGCCGGCTTGCCCTCGGTGAGCGCGGCCAGGCCCTGATGCCAGTCGATCAGCCACGTCCGGTCGAGGTCGGTGGCGTCGCGGGTGAGGTCGGCGAGCCCCCGCCGGGCGGTCGCCAGGTCGCCGAGCTCGATGTGGGCCCGCGCGGCCCGCAGCCGGACCTCCACCGTCGCCTGCGGGGCGTGTTCGAGCTCGTCGACCAGTGACTTCGGGTCGGTCGAGGTGAGGGTGGCGAGGAACGCGGCGGCCGGGTCGGAGCCGTCCATCCGGGGCACCGGCAGCATCCCGACGACGGCCGCGAGGTCCAGCGGCTCCGCCTCGGTCCGGATGCCGAACGAGCGCCGCTCCGGGGTGAACTCGGTCGACGGGCCGGGCCGCGGCGCACCGTCCTCGGCCGCCATCACCTCTCGCAGCACGCCGGTGAGCTGGTCCTTCATCTCCTCGGCGGAGGTGAACCGGGCGCTCGGCTCGTGCGCGGTGGCCCGGCGCAGCAGCCGGTCGTAGGACTCGAACTCGGCGAGCAGCGGCTCCTCTGCGGGCGAGGGCAGCGTGGCCTGGTGCTCGCGCTGGAAGTCGAACGAGAACGTCATCACCGCGAGCGTGCGGCCGATCGTGTAGAGGTCCGCGGACATCGACGGGCCCGCGCTCGCGATCTCCGGCGCCTGGTAGCCGACGGTGCCGTAGACCGCGCTGTCCTCGTCGTCGACGTGGCGCACCGCGCCGAGGTCGATGAGCTTGAGCTGCTCCTCGGTCTGGATCACGTTGTCCGGCTTGAAGTCGCAGAACAGCAGGTCGAGGGTGTGCAGGTAGCCGATCGGCGGCAGCATCTCCAGCACGAAGGCGATCGCCCGGGGCAGCGGCAGGCACGCGGCCGCGCCCTCGGTCCGGCGGATCTCCTTGATCATGTCCTTGATCGACTGGCCGCCGACGTACTCCATCACGATGTAGCCGACCAGCGAGCTCGTCTGGGCGTCGTGGTGCTGCACGAAGTTGTGGATCTTGACGATGTTCGGGTGCTCGACCTCGGCGAGGAAGCGCTTCTCGGCCACCGCCGCGGCCATCGCGTCCGCGTCACCGGTGTCCAGCAGGCCCTTGAGCACCACCCACCGGTCGGCGACCGCGCGGTCGAGCGCGAGGTAGATCCAGCCGAGGCCACCGTGCGCGAGGCAGCCGAGCACCTCGTACTGGTCGTGCAGACCTCGCCGGGGGAGAGCTTGGGCGTGAACGAGAACCGGTGCCCGCACTTGGTGCAGAAGCCCTCCGGCCGGCCGGGGCCGCCGTCCCGGCCGCGGCCGACCTTGGTGCCGCAGTTGCTGCAGAACCGCTTGTCCTCGGGCACCTTCGGGTCCGAGAGCACCGCGGCCTTCGGGTCCCGGTAGGGCACCCGCGGGATCTCGACCAGGCCGGCGCCGAGCAGGCCACGGCTCGACGAGCGGGCCGAGCCGCGCCGCGAGCTGGTGGTCACCGCGCCGGACGACGTCGTCCACGAGACGCTGCCGGTGCGCGCGCTGCCGGTCCGGACACTGCCCGTGCGGGCGCTGGGCGTCGAGACGTCCCCGTTCGCGGGCGGCGTGGGAGTGCTCGCCGCGCCCGCGGGTGCCTCGAGGCCGCACGTGTCGCAGAAGCCGTCCTCGTCGATGCTGCCGGTACAACCGGGCCGGGGGCATGCGGTCATTCGGACCCCTCCTCGGAAGCCGGGTGCGGCGGGCGCTCCCGGTCCTGCAAAGCCTGCTGGTAGCGGTTGAGTGCGCGGGTGGCGGCCGGCAGGTCGCAGGGCGCGGTGTGCAGCAGCTCCCGCGCCGCGCCGTGCAGCTTCTCCAGCGCCAGGTCCTCGCCGTAGCCGAGGCGCGCGGCCTTCACCCGGTAGGCGTCGAGCCGGCCGCGCAGCTCCGCGCGCCGGTCGAGCAGCCCGCCGACCGCGCGCAGCGACCGCCGGGCCGCGCCGAGGGCGTCGGCGGCGTCCCGGTCGAGCGTGTCGGCCTCGGCGGCGAGCCCGGCCCAGTCGCCGGCGTCACGCTTGCCGGTGAGTGCCTGGATTCTCGGGCGCAGCCGGGCGGAGCCGCCCGCGGCCGGTTCGGGCAGGCCCGGGTTCGCGATCTTCTCGACGACCGCGGCGTAGGTCTGCCGGGCGGTCGCCTCGGCGGCCTCGATGTCGGACAGCGTCGCGTCGAGCGCGGCGAGCCGGCCGTCGAAGGAGTCGCGCACGGCGGTCAGCTCGGCCAGCCGGGTGCGCAGCGTGGTGAGCCGGGTCGCGAGCCCGGACAGCGGGTGCTTGCGGGCCGCGGTCAGCACGTCGGTGAGCACGAGCTCGCGGGCCGCGTCGAGGTCGGCCCGCAGCCGGTTGACCTCGGCGGCCACGCCCTTGTCGACCGCGGCCACCGACTCCGCCTGCACGGACACCGCGTGCAGGTCCTGCTCCAGCGGTTCGAGCCGGCCGATCGCCGCCGACCACGCGGTCTCCGCGGTGGCGAGCACGTCGGTGACCATGGCGAAGGAGGTCTTCATCCGGTCGAGCAGCTCGTCGACGGTGATCCGCTGGGTCACCTCGGCCGCGCCGGTGAGCCCGCGCCGCTCGATCGGGATCTGCTGGGAGTCCAGCTCCACCACCGGATCGGTGAGGAGCGCGGTCAGCTCGGCCAGCTCGTCGTCGCCGGGCCGGGCGCGTTGGGCCCGCACCTCGCGGGCCCGGTCGACGAGCCCGCGGTAGGTGGCGAACTGCTCCCACAGGGTGGCCATCGCGGCGCTCACCTCTGCCCAGCGCCGCTCCGTGTCGCCGGTGAGCGTGGCCCCGCGCAGCAGCTGGTGCCCGGCGTGGCCGTCCATCTCGACCAGCGACGCGGCGATCCGGTCGCTGTCCGCGCCGAGCCGGTCCAGGGCGCGGTCGACCTCCTCGCGGCTCAGCACCGCACCGCGCATGTCCCCGAGCCTGTCCATGTCTCCGGTATACCCATGCCGGCTCAGTCCTTGTACTTCGCCGCCGGCGGCGAAGCCGGGTCGAGCAGCCCGGAGAGCCACTTGTCGTACGTGGCCTGCCAGCTTCCGTCGGTGCGCATCCGCTCGATCACGGCGTTCACGAACCGCACGAACTCCGGCTGCCCCTTGGGCATCGCCATGCCGTACGGCTCGTTGTAGAAGGGGTCGCCGACCATCTGGGTGAACGGGTCCTGCGCGCGGAGCCCGGCCAGGATCGTGTCGTCGGTGGACACCGCGTCGACCTGGTTCTGCTGCAGCATCACCAGGCAGTCGGTCCAGTCCGACACCTTTACCGGGACGGGCTTGCTGTCCGCGGCGGCGATGTTGCGCAGCGAGGTCGACCCGTCGGTGGCGCACACCCGCTTGCCGCCGAGCGAGTCGATGCCGGTGTACCCGGACGCCTCCTTCACCAGCACCCGCTGGCCCGCCTCGTAGTAGACCGACGAGAAGTCGACGTCCTTGAGCCGGTCGCAGTTGATCGACATGGTCCGGATGACGATGTCCACGTCGCCCGCCTTCAGCGCCGGGATGCGCTGGGCGGAGGTGAGGATGCGCAGCTGGAGGGCCTTGTCGTTGCCGAAGATCGCCCGCGCGATCGCCTTCGCCATGTCGATGTCGAAGCCCTCGACGCTGCCGGTGAACGGGTCGCGGTAGCCGAACCGGTAGGTGTTCTGGTCCACGCCGACGACCAGCTTGCCCTTGGCCCGGATCTTGGCCATCGTCGAGCCGGGCGGCAGCGCGTTCGGCGCCGGCAGCGAACCCGGGCGCAGGCTCGCGGTCGGGTCGCCGCAGTCCTCGGCAGCCGGTGCCTCCGGCGGCTCGGTGAGCTCCGTCGCGCCGGCCGGCAGCGGCACCTTCGCGGTGACCTCGGTGGGCGGGACCGCCTCGTCGGCGCCGCAGCCCGCGACGAGGAGCAGCGCGCCGACCAGGACGGCGGTCAGTTTCCGGCGGTTCATCGGTACTCCTTGAGCCGCTGCCAGATGCCGGCCACGGAGCCGGCGGCCATGATCGCGGCGAGCAGGACCACCCCGATGACCGTGCCGGTGACCGCGTTGCTCGCCTGCGACACCTCGTCGTCGAAGCTTTGCGTGGTCAGCGCGATCGCCTCGGAGAGGCCCTTGTCGACCTCGTCGAACCGGGCCGTGGCGCCGTCCTCCGCCGGGCCGATGGCGAGCTGCACCGCCTCGGTGTACTGGCCGCCGTCGTCGGCCGCGCGGATCTGCTGGTGCACCTCGCTCCACTGGTCCCAGGCCTGCCGCGCGTCCTCGATGTGCCCGCGTGCCTCGTCGTTGATCGCGTCCGCCGAGGCGAGGTCGAGCCGGCCCGTCGAGCCGTCCTTGCCGTCGAGCTCCCCGGCGACCTCGACGTAGTCCTCCTCGAACTGGGCGCCGCTGCCCCGGGCGACCAGGGTGAGCGTCTCGTCGGCCCGCGCGGTGAGCGTGGCGATGCGGGTCTGGGCGAGATGGTCGACCTTCGCCGAGCCGGACTCGCGGCTCTGGTCGACGTTGGTCATCACGCCGAACGTGGCGACCATCGTCCAGAGCAGCGAGATCAGCGCCGCGACCGTGGCGACGACGAGGCCGACGTTGAACACGCGGTTGGTGGCCCGCCGCACGAACACCTGGGCGATGATCAGCACGGCCAGCGCGATCACGCCGAGCAGGAGCTCCAGGAACGGGAAGCCGCCCGCCGCGTCCTGGTCGGCGGCGAGCTGCGCGGTCTCGCCGCGGTAGAGCTCCTCGGCGGCGGGCAGCAGCTGCGTGCGCATCAGGTTCGACGCCTCGCGCTGGTAGGCCGCGCCGACCGGCAGGCCCTGGTGGTTGTTGGCCCGCGCGGTCTCGATGAGTCCGGTGTAGACGGACAGCTGCGCGGACAGGGTGGCGAGCGGGCTGCCTTCGGCGGTGATGTCCGCGGGCTCGCGCGCGGCGACCGCGACCGCGACCGCGTTCTCGGCCTGGGCGATGTCGGTCTCGTACCGGGAGCGCTGGTCGGCGGGCTCCTCACCGCCGGCCAGGAACGCGCTCGTCGCGGTGGCGTCGGCGTCGGACAGCGACCGGTAGATCTCCTGCGCGGCGACGCTGAGCGGGCCGCTGCGGGTGGTGAGGTCGTCGAGCGCGGTGGCGCGGGCCTGCACGCTGATCGCGGTGAACACGCCGACCAGCGCGCCGACCGCGACCAGCACGACGGTGAGCACTGTCAGGAGGCCGGGCGTCGTCCTGGCGAGCTCGTTCAGCTCGGTGACCCGGCCGGGCTTGCGTGGCGGGTCCGCCGGTGGCGCGATGACGGGAGCGCTCATGGTCGGCCCGCCCGTGGGTGAGTGGCGATCAACAGTGCGCACCTTTCCGAACGGCCACGACCGGGCCGTACCTTCCCCCGACGGTGATCGTCAGCCTAGTCCGTGCCGCACGGACCCCGAGCGGCTTTGGCCGGAATGCGCCCCGCCTGCTTGACAACGTTTCGAACACCATCCAGTATTTCACTACTTCATTAGTGAAAGGGTGTTGGAGTTGATCGACTTCAGGCTTGATCGAGGCTCCGGCGTCGCGACCTACATGCAGCTCGTGCACCAGGTCAAACACGCGTTGCGGCTGGGTGCGCTGCGGCCGGGGGACCGGCTGCCGACCGCGAAGGAGGTCGTCGACCAGTTGGCGATCAACCCGAACACCGTGCTGAAGGCGTACCGGGAGCTGGAACGCGAGGGACTGGTGGCCGGCCGGCCAGGGCTCGGCACCTTCGTGCAGCGCTCGCTCGGCGGCGCGTCGGTGACCGAGCACGCGCGGCTGCGTGCCGCGCTCGCCGGCTGGGTGCGCGACGCCCGGTCGGCGGGCCTGGACCCGGAGGACGTGGAGGCGCTGTTCGCCTCGGTGGTGCTGGACTCGTTTCGCTTGACGGATCGCTCAGGGGAGGACACGGCATGACGGTGTTGACCGCGACCGGGTTGGGGAAGAGGTACCGGCGCACCTGGGCGCTGCGGGACTGCTCGCTGTCGGTGCCGGCCGGGCGGGTGGTCGCGCTGGTCGGGCCGAACGGTGCCGGAAAGACGACGTTGCTGCACCTGGCGGTCGGGCTGCTGACGCCGACCGCGGGGACCGTCGAGGTGCTCGGCGCGGCGGTCGACCGCGACCCGGAGGCGCTCGCCAGGATCGCGTTCCTCGCGCAGGCCAAGCCCTTGTACGACGGGTTCTCGGTGGCCGACATGCTGCGGTTCGGCCGGCACCTGAACCCGGGGTGGGACCAGGGGCTCGCCGAGCGGCGGCTGACCGAGCTCGACATTCCGCTGGACCGCAAGGTCGGCAAGCTCTCCGGCGGCCAGCAGGCGCAGGTCGCGCTGACCGTGGCGCTGGCCAAGCGGCCCGAGCTGCTGCTGCTCGACGAGCCGCTGTCGAACCTGGATCCGTTGGCGCGCCACGAGGTCATGCGCGGGCTGATGGCCGCGGTCGCCGAGACCGAGCTGACCGTGGTGCTCTCCTCGCACGTGGTGTCGGACCTGGAGAACACCTGCGACTGGCTCGTCGTGCTCAACGGCGGGCGGGTGCAGATGAGCGGCGACATCGAGGAGCTGCTCGCCGGCCACCGGCTGCTGACCGGCCCGGCCGAGCTCGCCGACGGCGTCGCGAGCCGGCTGACCACGGTGGACGACAGCCGCACCGACCGGCTGGCGACCCTGCTCGTGCGGGACGGGTCGCCCGCGCTCGACCCGCGGTGGACGACGCGCGGGGTCGGCCTGGAGGAGTTGGTGCTCGCGTACCTGCGCCGGCCCGACTCGGCGTCGCTGCCGCGGCCCGCGCTCGCGAGTGCTCCATGATCTGGCTCACCTGGCACCGGACACCGACCGACGTCGCTGCGGCGCGGCGCTCGGGGGGACTGGGGGTGGTGGTGAGCCTCGCCGGCTTCGCGGTCGGCGCGTGGTCGGCGGGGTTCGCCGGCGAGCCGGCCGCGGGTCGCCTCGCGCACATCGACATCGCCCATGGCGACCGATGGTCGGGCACCACCGGGATCGGCGTCGACCGGAACGTTCCGTCCGCTCGCCGCGTGTCCTGATCCATCCGTCCATCCATCCACATTGGAGACTCATGTTCTGGCTCACCTTCCGGCAGCACCGGATGCAGGTCCTCGTGACGGTGGGGGTGCTGGCCGTGCTCGGCGTGGTGCTGCTCGTCCAAGGACTCGGCACCGTCGACGCCAAGGCCGAGCTGTCCGGTACGGAGCTCGACCGGGTGCTGGAGGAGCGGTACGAGCTGCTTTACCAGGTGCTCACCTGGCTACCCGCCGCGCCGGTGCTGATCGGCCTGTTCTGGGGCGCCCCGTTGCTGGGGCGGGAGGCCGAGCGCGGCACGCTCGTGCTGGCGTGGACCCAGTCGGTGACCCGGCGCCGGTGGGTCACCGCGAAGCTGGCTTGGCTCGCCCTCGCGGTCGCCCTGTGCGGCCTGGCGCTCGGCGCGATGGTCGAGGCCTGGAACGCGACCTTCGCCGGGTCGGACTTCGCCCGCCGGTTCGGTGACCGCGGGATGTTCACGACCACGGGTGTCGTGGCGGGCGGCTGGTGGCTGTTCGGGTTCATGCTCGGGGTCGCCGGCGGCGCCCTGTTCCGCCGGCTGCTGCCGGCGATGGCGGTGACGCTCGCGGTGTTCTTCGTGGTCCTCTTCGCCGTCATGGGTCTGCGCGGGGACTACGCGACGCCCGACCGGATCGTGCAGGAGATCCAGGAGTCGCCCCGACTCCCGGCCGACGACGTGCTGCTGGCGGGCAGCGGCTGGCTCGCCCCCGACGGCACGGAGACCACCGACGGCCCCTTGCCCACGTGCGAGGACGTGCCACCGCCCACCTTCGCGGGCTGCCTGCGGGAGAGCGGCTACCGCATGGTCACCTACGTCCACCCGGCCGACCGGTACTGGCGCTTCCAGTGGACGGAGGCGGGCCTGCTGCTGGCCGGTGCCGTGCTGCTTGCGGGGGTGAGCTACCAGCGCGTCGCCCGATGGTCGGTCTGAGCCATGCTGTGGCTGACCTGGCGGCAACATCGACTGCAGGTGCTCGTCACCGCGATGGCACTACTCGGCGCCGGCGCCTTCCTGCTGGCCGCCAAGTCCGCGGACCTCAGCGCCTACAAACCCGCACAGGTCATCGAGGCGGTCGAGGTCATCGACCTCGCCGCCATCACGCGGGCCTCCCGACCTGCGGCTTGGGTCGCCGTGTCCTCGCGCGGGGACGCGGTCTACGACGTCGACGGCCGCGCCCGAACCTGCACCTGCCCCGCCGGTGAAACGGGGTCTGCGTTGCTATCGCGGCTGTTGACATCCTCGCGGCGGCCTGACGCCACGCCAGCCGCCATGGTTGCCGCGTACGAGTTCGAGGTGCAGTGGGTGTGGACGCCGCGTGGGTCACCCGCCGCCGGGTTGTCCGCTCACACCCGCCATTCTGGTCGCCCGCGTTCTACCCTCAGCGGGTGATCGCGACTATCACCGTCGACGAAGTGCTCGACGCCACTGCCGTGCAAGAGTCGCAGGCCGGCGAGCAAGATTTCGCCCCGCTGGGAAATCGAACCTGGGGGTTCGTTTGGATTATTCCGTTGATGCATGACGCTGCATCGAGGATTTGGTTGTATTTCGATGGCTTGCAACATCGCCGCAGATCATTCCAAAGAAAGGGTTCAAAGAACTGGGGCTGATGCAGCGACTACGCTGCCGCGTCAGCCCCAGTGGTGTCACGTGGGATCAGGCGCCGTGCTCGTCGGCAGTCAGCTCCAACAACGCTCCGGTGATGCCGAACAACGGCCACCGTGCGGTAAGTACGAAGGGTTCCGACGGTCGTGGCCAGAGCCACAAAGTCTCCTGTGTTCGGAGACGATTACTCCTGATGTGGAATCCCGGGCCGCCCAGTACAGCAAAGTACGGCTGCTCGGGGGGCAACTGTGGCGTCAGCACGTGATCGAGAGTTTTCGCGGTGCGTCCGTCCGCGAGCTGGACGCCGAACCACAGCACGGCAGGGGCAGGCCCTTCGTCCAATGCCGCTAACTTAGGTGCTGTGGGGTTATGATCTTGGTTGTGGCGAGAGTGGGACAGCAGGTCAAGGTGGGTACGCAGGTTCGGTTGCCGGATCTGGTCGGGGTCGGGGTGCTGACTGCGGCGTTCCCGCCGGAGC
>NZ_WHTD01000082.1 GCF_009379765.1 Actinophytocola sp.
CCCGGCACGGGCTACGGCGAGATCGGCTCCGGCCTCTGACCCGCGAGTCCAACGCTCAGGACCCGCGAGTCCGACGCCCAGGACCCGCGAGTCCGACGTTCAGACCAGCCAGGCGGCGGTGTCCGGCGGCAGGTAACCCTCGTCCAACGGCCCGCTCGCCAGCAGCACCTCACCCGGCGGCAGCGGCACCGCGATGTCCGACATGTTCAGCGCGCAGATCAGCCCACCGCCTTTGCGGCGGTAGGCGAAGCAGCCCTCCGGCGCGCCGTACCACTCCAGCGCGTCGCCCGCGAACGCGTCGTGGGTCTTGCGCAGCTCGATCGCCTGCCGGTACAGCGACAGCGTCGAGTCGGCGTCCTCCAGCTGGCGCTCCACGGTGAGCGCCGCCCACTCCGCCGGCATCGGCAGCCACGTCTCGTCGCCGGGGGAGAAGCCGAACGGCGGCAGGTCGCCCTCCCAGGGGATCGGCACCCGGCAGTTGTCCCGACCGCGGTCGGTGTGCCCGGACCGCTCCCACATCGGGTCCTGCAGTGCCCAGTCCGGCAGGTCGACGTTGGGCAGGCCGAGCTCCTCGCCGTTGTAGACGAACACCACGCCCGGCAGCGCGAGCTCCACCAGCGCCATCGCCCGGGCCCGCCGCGTGCCCACCTCCCCGCCGCCGTAGCGGGAGACCTCGCGCCACACGTCGTGGTTGGACAGCGTCCAGGCCGGCGGCGCGTCCGCGGTCGCCGCGGTGCGCAGGGACTCCTCGATCGCGGTGCGCACCGCCGCGGCGTCGAACTCGGCGAGCACCAGCCGGAAGTTGAAGCCGAGGTGCAGCTCGTCGGAGCGCAGGTAGTTGGCGAGGCGGTGGTTGTCGGTGACCCACACCTCGCCGACGGCCATCGCCCCCGGGTATTCGTCCATGACCTTGCGGATCATCCGGTGGATGTCGTGCACGCCGTCGTCGTCGAACCGCGGGTCGTAGAAGTCGTGGTCGCCGATCACGCCCACGGCACGCAGGTCCATGTCGGGCAGCTCGGCGGGCTTGGCCATGCCGTGCGCGACGTCGATGCGGAACCCGTCCGCCCCGCGGTCGAGCCAGAACCGCAGCGTGCGCTCCAGGTCCGCACGCACCTCGTCGTCGGCCCAGTTCAGGTCCGGCTGCTGAGGTGCGAACAGGTGCAGGTACCACTGCTCGTCGGCGACCCGGGTCCACGCGGGCCCGCCGAAGACGCTGACCCAGTTGTTGGGCGGCTGGGCCCCGCCGGCGCGCCCGTCGCGGAAGATGTACCGGTCCCGCGCGGCGCTGTAGGGCGGCGACTCCAGCGCCTCGACGAACCACGGGTGCAGGTCGCTCGTGTGGTTCGGCACCAGGTCGATGGTGACCTTGATGCCGTGCTTGTGGGCGTCGGCGACGAGCCGGTCGAACCCGGCGAGGTCACCGAAGACCGGGTCGACGTCCCGCGGGTCGGCGACATCGTAGCCGTGGTCGGCCATCGGGGAGGTGAAGAACGGGGTGAGCCATAGCGCGTCGACGCCGAGCAGCTCCAGGTAGCCGAGCCGGGAGTGGATCCCTTCCAGGTCGCCGACGCCGTCGCCGTCGAAGTCGGCGAAGGAGCGCACATACACCTGGTAGAAGGTGGCCTGGTGCCACCACTCGGTGTCGGTGGCGGCGAAGGGCGGCCCCTGCTCGCTCTCCCCTGATCTACGCACGATGAGTCATCCTGCCAGTTCTCGCCGAAGCGGAGACAGAGCCATTTTCGCCGCCGGCGCGATACGTGCGGTCAGGTCCAACTGTTCATCATGCTGTTGGCGGCCATCTCCAGATAGGTCCACAACTGCGCCCGATGCTGGTCGGACAGCCGCTCCTCGTCTACCGCTGTTCGCATGCATCGAAGCCATGCGTCGCGCTCGATCGGGCCGATCGAGAACGGCGCGTGCCGCATCCGCAACCGAGGGTGCCCGCGCCGGTCGGAGTAGGTGTGCGGGCCACCCCAGTACTGGATGAGGAACAACCGCAGCCGCTCCTCGGCCGGACCGAGGTCCTCCTCCGGGTAGAGGGGGCGCAGGATGTCGTCCTCGGCGACCTGAGCGTAGAACCGGGCGATGATGCGGTGGAAGACCTCCTCACCGCCCACTGCCTGGTAGAAGTTCTCGGTCTGGTTCTCGGGTGTCGCCACGGTTCCATCCTCGCATTGGTCACGGCTCGGACGGCGGGAAGCCCCGGGTCATCGGCCCGCGGATGCCGGCGTCCTCGAACGCCTCCATGACCTTGGCCCGCAGCGTGCGCTGCACCGACCACTGGCGTCCGGGCCGCACCTTCACGGTCAGCCGCATGGTGATGCCCTCGGTCGCGGTGACGCGTTCGACCCCGAGCACCTCGGGTGGCTCGATGACGTCGCCGGACAGTGCCGCCGACGCGGTCGCCTCGGTGGCCACCCGGTCGAGGATGTCGCTGGCCTGCCCGACGTCGGCGCCGTAGCCGATCGGCACGTCCACGACGGCGACCGCGAAGCCCTGGCTCGAGTTGCCGACCCGGAGGATCTCGCCGTTGCGGACATACCAGACGGTGCCGTTCATGTCGCGCAGCGTGGTGATGCGGAGGCCGACCGCCTCGATGGTTCCGGTGGCCTCGCCGACGTCCACGACGTCGCCGACGCCGTACTGGTCCTCGAGCACCATGAACACGCCGGACAGGAAGTCCTTCACCAGGTTCTGCGCGCCGAACCCGATCGCGACGCCGACGATGCCGGCCGAGGCGAGGATCGGGCCGAGGTTCACCCCGAGCTCGCCGAGAATCATCATGAACGCCAGGCCGAACACAATGAACGAGACGATCGACTTGAACACCGAGCCGATGGTCTGCGCGCGTTGGGCGCGGCGCTCGGACAGCAACGTGCCGAGTGTCTGCGGCGCGCGCTCGCGCAGTGGCCGCAGCATGGTCGGGATCCTGCCGCCGCCGGCCCTGGTGAGCCGGTCGATCAGCCGCCGGCACACCAGCCGGACCAGGAACGCGCCCACGAGGATCAGGATGATCGTGATCGGCTTCGCGATGAGCCAGTGCGCGGAGGACGCCAGCCACTCGTTGTGGGTCCAGCCGTAGATCGTCCGGCACCAGCCCTCGTCGTCCACACAGCGCGGTCGTTCGAAGGCGAGAGTGTGCGAAACGGTCACGGCGCGACCATATCGGCGGCCGTACCCGTGCCGGTCATCAGATCTTTGTGGGGTGAGGACGGACACGTTGTGCAACACACGTGCGTTACGGGGGTGATCTGTGGTCTGCTATGCCTGCTGACCGGTGGAGGTGGTCGCGTGCCCGACCGACATCCGACTCCGATCGGCGTCGCCCGCGCTGGGCTGGCGCCGCGGACTCAGGCGCGTCCGAGTTCTGTGCAGCCGAACACCGCTGCGTCGGAGCAGAGTCACGGACCACCCACCTGGGGCCGGCGTCGGGTGTTGTTGCTCAACACCACCTTCGAGCCGCTGACCGCGCTGCCGCTGCGCCGCGCGGTCGTGCTGGTGGTGTGCGGCAAGGCGGAGGTCGTGCACGGTGATCCGAGCGGCCTGGTGCTGCACTCGGCCGCGGACAGCGTCGTGGTGCCGTCGGTGATCCGGCTGAGCAACTTCGTGCGCGTGCCGTACCGGGCACGGGTGCCGCTGACCCGGGCCGGGCTCATGCACCGCGACCGGTACCGCTGCGCCTACTGCGGTCACCGGGCCGAGACGATCGACCACGTCATCCCGCGCAGCCGCGGTGGCGAGCACACCTGGCGGAACTGCGTTGCGTGCTGCGTGAAATGCAACCACCGCAAGGCCGACAAGCTGCTGTCCGAGCTCGGCTGGCGGCTTCGGGTAGTGCCGAGAGCACCGCGCGGGGTGCACTGGCGGCTGCTGGCCGGGGTCGTCGACGCCGACCCGCAGTGGTTGCCCTACCTGGGAGAGCCGGCCGCCTGACGGTAGCCGGCTCCACTCGTTCCAGAGGTCAGGAGGCGGTGACGCGCGTGCCCGCGGTCACCCGCGTGCCTCGCGTGACCCTGGTGCCTCGGGTGACGCGGGTGCCGGCGGTGACGCGCGTTCCCCTGGTCACCCGGGTGCCGCGAGTGACACGGGTGCCAAGACTGTCGACCAACTCGGACTGGTCCAAACGGGTGAGAACCGTCTGCAGAGTACTCGTGTTGCTCGTGGTCATGGCGTCTGCTCCTCGGCGTTGTACGCACGGAGAGTGCGGATGAGGGGTGCGCAAGGGCCGTACAGGTGAAAACTAAGAGTTAAAACTGTAACGTACAAGACCTATCCCGTGACGACGGGCAGACTTCCGCGGACTTGGGGCCGTTCGCGACGTGGCGATGGGCCCAATGCGGGACCCGGCTCACCGTCGCTCGGCGCAGCACGCGCACCCGGAGGCGTACTAGAAGTAACCGGACGTGACCGGTCCGTTATCTTTGCGCCGGTGGTCGGGATGTCAGCGGCGCTCGGTAGTCTGTCGCGCGTGAACGTCGTGGAGACCATTCTCGTCTACGCGGTGATCCCGCTCGCCATCTACGGCGTGGTCGCCCTGCTGACGTTGCGCGACAAGGTCGCGCGCACCCCGAGGTACCGGCCGGGCCAGCCGTGGGACTACCCCGCGGTCTGGTGGACCGCCAACCCCGCAGGGGTCGGCGCCCAGGTCGCGGCCGTCCCGTCGGGTGGCGCGAAGAGCTCGAAGCGCACGGCCAAGGGAGGCGCTCGTGGCAGCTGGTGAGATCGTCCGGGCGGGCTCGCTCGGAGACGTGATCGCGGAGGACCCCGAGCACGGGTACGGCGCGGTGGTGACGGCGAGCGGGCGGGTCTCGGTCGCGCGGGAGTACCAGCCGACCAAGCCCGAGCTGCCGTTCAGCTCCGTGCAGCTGGCCCGGCTCGACGAGGCGCTGACCTTGTCCGCGCGCTCGACCGGCCTCGGTTTCAGCGTCTACCTCGGCGACCTGGGTGAGGACACCCGCGCGTTCGTGGAGGGCCTGCACGCCGAGTCCGGCGAGGCCGCCGCGGCGGCCGTGCTGATCGCCGTGTCGCCGACCCAGCGCAGGGTCGAGGTGGTCACGGGTGCCGAGTCCACCCGCCGGCTGCCGGACCGCGCGTGCAACCTGGCCGTCATGAGCATGGTCGCCTCTTTCAAGGAGGGTGACCTCGTCGGCGGCCTGGTGAGTGGTCTGCGCATGCTGAGCGACCAGGCCGGCCCCGCCAGGAACTGACCGACTCGCGCGTTGTCAGGCGCTGTCGAAGTCGCGGGCGGCGAGTGCGCGGACGATGCCGGCGCGGCCCTCGGAGACGAGCCGGCGCAGCGCCGGCGGGTGCGAGTCGTCCGCGAGCCAGGCGTCCGCGGCCGCCACGGTCGTCCGCGCCACCGACCAGGACGGGAACAGCCCCATCGCCACCGGCTGCGCGCGTTCGCTCGAGCGTCGGGCCCAAACTCCGGCCACGTCGGCGAAGTACGCCGCCACGTACTTGACCAGCAGCTCCTTCTGCGTCGGGTGCGAGAAGCCCGCGATGATCGACTCGTTGACCGCGTTCGGCAGCTCGTCGTCGTGCACCGCGCGGCGCCAGGCCTCGGCCTTCGCGTCCTCGGTCGGCCGCAGCGCGCGCGCCCGTTCGGCCTGCCGGTTGCCGGTCGCCGTCGAGTCCGCGGTCAGCGCCTCGTCGATCTCGCGCTCGGTCGCCGCGCGGTGCGCGACCAGCGCCTGCAGCAGCCGCCAGCGCAGGTCGGTGTCGACGACGAGCCCCGCCAGCGGCGCCGAGCCGTCGAACCAGCCACGCAGCACGCTCACCTGGTCGGCCGCGAGCGAGGACCCGGTCAGCGCGTTGACCAGGGCCAGCTGGTGGTCCGACCCCGGCTCCACCGACGACGCGAGCTCCAGCAGCCGGTCGGTGAAGATCCGCCAGCCCCGCGGCGCCCACGCCGGGTCGGCGTAGGCGCCGATCGCGGTCTGGGTCTGCAGCAGCAGCCGCTGCACCACGCCGACCTCGGTCTCGGCAGGCAGCCCGTGGCACACCAGGGTGACGAAGTCGCGTGCCTTCAGCTCGGCCTCGCGGGTCATCTCCCACGCCGCCGACCAGCACAGCGTCCGCGGCAGCGGCTCGGTGATGTCGCCGATCCGGTCCACGAGCGTCGCGAGCGAGTCGGGGTCCAGCCGCATCGTGCAGTAGCTCAGGTCGTCGTCGTTGATCAGCACGAGCTTGCCGCGCGGCACGCCGATCAGCTCCGGCACCTCGGTGCGCTCGCCGTCGACGTCGATCTCCGCGCGGTGCGTGCGGACCAGCTTGCCGTCGTGGTCGTTGTAGACGCCGACGGCCACCCGGTGGGTGCGGAGCTCACCCGCGCCCGGCTTGGCCCCGCCCTGGTCGATCGCGAACGAGGTGAACCTCCCGTCGGCGTCGACCTCGAACCGCGGTCGCAGCGGGTTGAGCCCGGTGGTCTCCAGCCACTGCGCGCTCCACCACGACAGGTCCCGCCCGGATGCCTCCTCGAGCGCGGCGAGCAGGTCGGCGAGGGTGGCGTTGCTCCAGGCGTGCTTGGCGAAGTACACCCGCAGCCCGGACAGGAAGTTCGCCAACCCGACATAGGCGACGAGCTGCTTGAGGACGCTCGCGCCCTTGGCGTAGGTGATGCCGTCGAAGTTGACCTCGACCGCCTGCAGGTCCGGGATGTCCGCGGCCACCGGGTGCGTCGAGGGCAGCTGGTCCTGCCGGTAGGCCCACGACTTCTCGATGTTGGCGAAGCTGGTCCACGCGTGCTCGTACTCGGTGGCCTCGGCCTGCGCCAGCACGCTCGCGAACGTGGCGAACGACTCGTTCAGCCACAGGTCGTCCCACCAGCGCATGGTCACCAGGTCGCCGAACCACATGTGCGCCATCTCGTGCAGCACGGTCTCGCAGCGCCGCTCGTAGGCGTAGCGGGTGACCCTGCTGCGGAACACGTAGTCCTCGAGGAACGTCACGCAGCCGGCGTTTTCCATCGCGCCCGCGTTGAACTCCGGCACGAAGCACTGGTCGTACTTGCCGAACGGGTAGGGCACCTCGAAGCTGCGGTGGTAGAAGTCGAAGCCCTGCTTGGTCTCGGTGAACAGCCGGTCCGCGTCCATGTGCTCGGCGAGCGACGCGCGGCAGTACAGGCCCAGCGGCACGACCGCGATGTCGTCGCGGTACTCGTCGCGCCATTCCGCGTAGGGACCGGCGACGAGCGCGACGAGGTAGGTCGAGATCCGCTTGGTGGTCTCGAACACGTGCCGCGCGGCGCTTTCCGCCGCCGGCTCGGTGGCCTCGGGGGCGGCGTTCGACATCACCTTCCACGACTCCGGCGCGTGCACCGTGAGCCGGTAGGTGGCCTTGAGGTCGGGCTGGTCGAAGCAGGTGAACATCCGCTTCGCGTCGGCGGTCTCGAACTGCGTGTACAGGTACACGCCCTTGTCCACCGGGTCGACGAACCGGTGCAGACCCTCGCCGGAGTTCATGTACCGGCAGGTCGCCCGCACGGTCAGGGTGTTCTGCTCGGCCAGCGACGGGAGCGCGAGCCCGTCCTCCTCGCGGTAGCCCGACACGTCGAGCGGCTCGCCGTTCAGCTCGGCGGAGTGGACCGTGTCGGCGACCAGGTCGACCCAGCTCGACGCGCCTGCCTCGTGGCTCGTGAACGACACCGTGGTGACCGAGGAGAAGGTGCCCTCGCCCGGCTGGCCGTGACCGTTGGTGAGGTCCAGCGCGATGTCGTATGCGTGCACCTCGAGCAGCGCGGCGCGCCGTTGTGCGTCGTCACGGGTCAAGTTGGGCGGAGCCACCGGTCACCTCATGTCGCTTTCGGAATGACAATCGCGTTCAGTCGCATCCAAGCACCCCAGAGGCGGCTGTCGCCCGCCAGACGGGTGAGAACGGGAAGAAAGTTCCCCGTCGGCGTGGTTGTTCGGGACATGACTTCCGCTACCAAGACCAAGGTCGACTTCTACTTCGACCCGTTGTGCCCCTTCGCGTGGATTTCCTCCCGCTGGATCCTCGAGGTCGAGCGGCACCGAGACGTCGACCTCCGGTTCCGGGTGATGAGCCTGTCCGTCCTCAACGAGGGCCGCGACCTTCCCGAGGACTACCGGACGATGCTCGACAACGGGTGGGGTCCGGTGCGCGTCGCCGTCGCCGCGGCCGAGAAGCACGGCGAGGAGGTCCTGCGCGACCTGTACACCGCGATGGGCACCCGCATCCACAACCAGGGCAACAAGGACCTGGACGCGGTGATCAAGGAGTCGCTCGCCGAGGTGGGCCTGCCCGAGGAGCTGTTCGAGGCCGCGCACGACACCGACCACGACGAGGCGCTGCGCAAGAGCCACCACGAGGGCATGGACCCGGTCGGCATGGACGTCGGCACGCCCACCATCCACGTCGACGGCACCGCGTTCTTCGGCCCGGTGCTCAACTCGATCCCGCGCGGCGAGGACGCGCTGACGATCTTCGACGGCGCCGTGGCGCTCGCGAGCTTCCCGAACTTCTTCGAGCTGAAGCGCACTCGCACGGGCGAGCTCAGCTTCGACTGAGTCACTTTCGTGTGACAGGCTGGAGGCCGACCGCCGCCGCACGCGTCACATCTCTCGGAGGGCTCATGGCCGCGCCAACCCAGGTTCGCACTGCTCACCTCATCGGCGGAGAGTTCGTCGAAGGATCGGACGGCGAGCGGATCGACGTGGTGAACCCGGCCACCGAAGAGGTCATCGCATCGGTGCCGGCCGGCACCCCGGCCGACGCCGACGCGGCGGTGCGTGCCGCGGCGGCCGCGTTTCCCGGCTGGGCGGCCACTCCGCTGGCCGACCGGGTCGCGGCGGTCCGCCGGATCAACGACGGCCTGCGGGCGCGGGCGGGCGAGTTGGCCGCCACCATCACCGCCGAGGTCGGCACGCCGGTCACCTTCGCGTCGAAGGTCCAGGTCACGAACCCGGTCGGCATCACCGACGGCGTGCTGGCCGAGATCGAGGCCGGCGCGCTGGCCCCGGTGACGTTCGGCAACTCGACGGTGGTGCGCGAGCCCATCGGTGTCGTCGCGGCGATCACGCCGTGGAACTTCCCACTGCAGCAGATGGTCGCCAAGATCACACCGGCGCTGGCGGTCGGCTGCACGGTGGTGCTCAAGCCGAGCGAGGTGGCCCCGCTGACCGCGGGGCTGCTCGCCGAGATCATCGCCGAGGCCGGGCTGCCCGCGGGTGTGTTCAACATGGTGCACGGCACCGGCCCGGTGGTCGGCGAGGCGCTGGCGGCGCACCCGCTCGTGGACATGGTGTCGTTCACCGGTTCGACCGTGGCGGGCCGCCGGGTCGCCGCGGTCGGTGCGGAGACCGTCAAGAAGGTGGCGCTGGAGCTGGGCGGCAAGTCCGCCTCGGTGGTCCTGGACGACGCAGACCTGGTGCGTGCGGTGAAGATCACGGTCGCGAACTGCTTCATGAACAACGGCCAGGCGTGCAGTGCCCTCACCCGCCTGCTGGTCCCCGCGGACCGCCACGACGAGGCGGTCGAGGCCGCGGTCGCGGCGGCGGCGAAGTACCAGCCGGGCGACCCGACCCAGGAGACGACGCGCATCGGCCCGGCGGTGTCCGCGGCGCAGCGCGACCGCGTTGTCGGCTACATCCGCAAGGGCGTGGAGGAGGGTGCCGATCTGGCGTTCGGCGGCCCCGAGCCGGTGGAGGGCACGGGCTATTTCGTGCGCCCCACGGTGTTCGGCAACGTGCGCGAGGACATGACGATCGCCCAGGAGGAGATCTTCGGCCCGGTGCTCGTGGTACTGCCCTACACCGACGAGGACGACGCGGTGCGGATCGCCAACGGCACCCGGTACGGCTTGGCGGCCGGCGTCTTCGGCGGCGACGCCGACAGGGCCTACGCGGTCGCCGGCCGGCTCCGCGCGGGCCAGGTGGACGTCAACGGCGGCCTGTTCAACACCAAGGCCCCGTTCGGCGGCTTCAAGCAGTCCGGCAACGGCCGCGAGTTCGGCCGCTTCGGCCTGGAGGAGTTCACCGAGCTGAAGTCGATCCAGCGCTGAGCCCCATCCACAGCGACCTGTCCACAGCCAAGATCCACGACGCCGAAACTGTCGGTGCCCATCGATAAGCTGGAAAGCGGGGGGCCCCCGCGGGTCCGGGGTTGTCCACAGGCTTGATCGGCTTCGGCCGGAAACGTCGGTGGCCGTCAGTAGCATGGGAAACGGGGGCCGGAGGCCAAGCCCGCGTCAGCGGGCGAGCTCGTCGCGCTGCGCCCGTACGAACGCCGCGTCCACCGGCTCGCCGTGCCCCGGCACGATCACCCTCGCCCCCAGCCTCAGTACGGCGTCCAAAGTGGACGGCCACTGCCCGGGCACCGCGTCCGGGCCGGCGTGCGGCGGTGCCCCTTGCTCCACCAGGTCGCCGGCGAACACCACTCCCGCGTCGGGTACGTGCACGATCACGTCGTGGTCTGTGTGCCCGAGTCCGGGGTGGACCAGCTCGACCATCCGCTCGCCCAGGTCCAGCTCGACCCGGTCGGTGAACACCCGGTCCGGCACCACCAGCGCGGCGGCCTCGAGGCGGTGGGCGAGCTCCGGTTCGCCCTTGTCCCGGTACCGGGCCGCCCAGTCCCGCCGCTGCTCGTCACCGTCGGTCTCGATCACCTCGCGGCACCGCTCGTGCGCCCACACCGGGCAGGGCAGGAACGCGGCTGTCCCGAAGAAGTGGTCGAAGTGCGCGTGCGTGATCACCAGCTCCCACGGCAGCGCGGTCCGCTCCCGCACCGCCGCGGCGAGCTCTGCCCCGTGCACCTCATCGGTCCCACTGTCCACGACGAGGCACCGCGCACTCCCGACGACCAGCCCCAACGTCTGGTCCAGCTCCGCGTACCGGCCCGCGAACACCCCGCTCGCGACCTCGACCCACCGCCCGCTCACTGGTGCCCCCTCGCGGGCTCGGTGACGCCGCTCGTGGTCGCCCTGTATCCATGGTTCGCTCGCACGCTCGCTCATCGCCGATCCTCGAAGACCCCGTCGACCAGCACGGGTACGACCCGACTCGCATCCACATCGGACGCGAGCGCGACGTCGTCCGGCACCCCCGCCGCGACCAGCTCCCGGCCGGACACCGACTCGGCGACGAGCTCACCCACCCGCCCCGCGACGGCGCGGTAGGTGACCGCCGCCAGCTCCGCCTCCGCCGACGGCGCCCGCCGCCCGGTCACCGCGGCCGCGATCGCGCCGGCGCCAAGCCATTCCTCGATTCCCGGCCGCAGCCGCCGGTCCGGGGTGTCGCGCCAGCGTTCGCCGGCCGGGACGATGCCGACCGGCGCGTCGCCCGCGATGTCGACCGCCGCCGCGGCGACCGCGGACGCGTTGCGCAGGCAGCCGGCGAGCACGGTCGTCCCGGTCTTCGCCGCGGCCGCGCACAGGGTCGCGCCGTTCGGCGACGAGATCGCCAGGAACGTCCCTTCCGGCAGCGTCACCAGCGACGACGGCCGCAGCGTCCAGCCGCCTCCCGCGGCATCCGCCGCCGGCGTCGTGCGCCCGGTTCGGCTGCCCTCGATCCCGGCCAGCCCGCTCCGGGTCAGCACCGCCCCCGCGGCCCGGGCCGCCTCGACGGCCCGCTCGTCGCGCCACGGCAGCGGCAGCACCCGGCCACCCCGGCCGAGCGCGATGTCCACAGTGGTCGCGAACACCAGCACGTCGACGATGATCAGCACGGCGCAGTGCGGACCGAGCTCGGCCACGCCGTCGCGCCCCCACTCCAGCCGTAGGTCGAAGGAGTCCTGTTCATAGACCGTCACCGGGCGGATCCTGTCACGGCTGGCACAATGCCGTCGTGCGTGTTTACCTGGGATCCGACCATGCGGGCTTCGAGCTGAAGGCGCATCTCGTCGAGGCGCTGGCCACCGCGGGCCACGAGGTGGTCGACGTGGGCCCGGCCGTGTTCGACGCCGAGGACGACTACCCGCCCTACTGCATCGAGGCCGCCCGCCGCGTGGTCGCCGACGCCGGCAGCCTCGGCGTTGTCATCGGCGGCTCCGGCAACGGCGAGCAGATCGCCGCCAACAAGGTCGCCGGCTGCCGCGCCGCGCTCGGCTACGACGTCGAGACCGCCACACTCGCGCGCCAGCACAACGACGCCCAGGTCATCGCCATCGGCGCACGGATGCACAGCGCCGAGGAGGCGACCGGGATCGTCAGCGCGTTCGTCGCCACCGCGTTCTCCGGAGCCGAGCGGCACGCCCGGCGGATCCGCATGCTCGACGACTACGAGCGCACCGGCGAGCCCCCTGCCCTGCCGCCGGGCGAGCCGAGCTAGTGCCGGAGGGCCACACCCTGCACCGGCTCGCCCGGTTGCACAAGAAGCTCTTCGTCGGGCGGTCGGTGGCGGTCACGAGCCCGCAGGGCCGGTTCGCCACCGCCGCGTCCCTTGTGGACGGACGGGTGCTGCGCCGCGCCGAGGCGCACGGCAAGCACCTGTTCCACGTGTACGGTCCGGACGCGATCGTGCACGTTCATCTCGGCCTGATCGGCACGTTCAGCGAGCAGCCGCTGCCGGCCACCACGCCGGTCGGCCAGGTGCGGATGCGGATGGTCGGTGAGACGCACCTCACCGACCTGCGCGGGCCGACCCGCTGCGAGCTGGTGGACACCGCGCAGATGGCCGCGGTGCTGGACCGGCTCGGCCCGGACCCGTTGCGCCGCAACGCCGACCCGGAGAGGGCGTGGGCGCGGCTGTCCCGGTCGCGGTTGCCGGTCGCGGCGCTGTTGCTCGACCAGTCGGTGCTCGCCGGCGTCGGGAACGTCTACCGCGCGGAGATCCTGTACCGGCACAAGGTCGCGCCGATGCTCCCCGGCAAGGATCTCGACCATCCACTGTGGACGGTCATGTGGACCGACCTCGTCACGTTGATGCGCAAGGGCGTGCGCACCGGCAGAATCGACACGGTTCGCGACGAGCACCTGCCTGAGGTCACCGGCCGCGCCCCACGCCACGACCGGCACGGCGGCGAGGTGTACGTCTACCGCCGGCACGGCCAGCCCTGTCTGGTGTGCGGCACCGAAGTGGCGATCGCCGACCTCCGAGGCCGCAACCTGTACTGGTGCCCGAGCTGCCAAGCCCCGTGACCTGACCCAGGGCACCCCGGTCGAGTGCCGTGGCCGGCACCGTCGGGAAGGTGCCGGCCACGGTCGCGCTACGAGTGGCTAGAAGTCGAAGCCACCGCCGAAGTCCCCACCGCCGAAGTCGCCGCCGCCGTAATCTCCGCCGCCGTAGTCGCCACCCATGTCGCCGCCGTCACCGCCCGCGTCACCGCCGCCATCGCCTCCGTCACCGCCGTCCATGGCGTCCTGCTGGCCCGCGTCGTAGCCCTGCTCCCAGGCCTGGCCGTCGGGGATGCCGTACATGCCGGAGAACATCGCGCTGAACAGCAGCATCGAGCCGACGCCCCAGGCGCCGGCGACCAGCGCGGGCTTCCACCACGGCTCGCTGTACCAACCCTGCGGCACCGGCCGGCCGGCCACCCGGCCGCCGGGGTAGTAGTGCGGGGTGTTGGCACCGGGCTCCGGCGACGCCTCGTAGTCCTGGCCGTCGACGGTGATCCGCCGGTCCTCGGAGACCTTGCCGGCACGCTCCTGGTCGCGGTCGACCGGCAGGTCCGGGCCGGGGTCGAGGCCCATCGCGAGGCGCGCGGCGCGCACGTAGTACAAGCCTTCCAACGCGGTCTTGGTGACCAGCCGGCACTGCTCGGTGGTCGTGGCCTGCTCCATCTGCGAGCCGGCGGCGTTGTAGCGCTCCGAGGCGTCCGCGAGCGCCTGCTTGGACGCCTCGTCGAGGCCGATGAGGTTCATCACCTGGCCACCGAGCCGCTCGACCCAGCGCCGGGCCTCGGCCTTGGCGTCCTCGAGCTGGTTCTGCTTGGCGTTCGCCTGGTTTCTCGCGAATGTCGTGCCGAGCGCGACCACGGCCAGAACCAACGCGATGATCACGATTGCGGTGACCATGGCACCCCTCCCGAAATACACGGTTCCTCACGACAACGGGCACGCTACGCCCGGAGTTCCGCTGTTACCGATGCGACCCGGGCCGAGCTATGTGATCTGGGTGAATCCAACCGGGGTCCGAGACGGATTGGTAGTCATTGGCCAGTGATCGGACGTATGGTTGTCGCCCATGAGGGTCGACCTGCCGATGTTGGTGCGGGAGGCCACCGCGGCCGACGCGGAGTCGATCGGCGAGGTGCACGCGGAAGCGTGGCGGGTGGCGCACCGAGATCTGTTCGAGGGCCACTGGCTGCGTTCGCTCGCCGAGCAGCGACGGACGTTATGGACCGAGCTGATGGCCGCGCGCGAGCACATCCGGAACACGTTGCTCGTCGCCGAGCGCGGTGACCGGGTGGCGGCGTTCGTCCACTTCGGTCCGCACTCCGACGGCACGTCCGACGCGGAGATCTTCGACCTCTACGCGCACCCGACGGCATGGGGTCGGGGCGTGGCTTGGACTCTCATGGACAAGGCGTGGGAGTTGTTGCTGGAGGCCAGGTTCCGCAGCGTTCGCCTGTGGACCATGGCCGGCGCCAACCGGGCGCGCCATTTCTACACGTCGTTCGGCTTCGCGGAGACCGGCCGCCGGCGCGAGCACGACTTCGGCGACGGCCGGCCGGTGCTGGAGATCGAGTACTCGCGGCGGACCCGTTAGCGCGACAGTGCTTCCCGGAAGTCGTCGGGCATCGGCGTCTTGGTGAGCGTCTTCGGGTCGACGAACACGTGCCGCACCTCGCCGTCCGCGATGAGCCGCTCGCCGACGCGGAACACCGGCCGGACGATCATGCTGGTGGTGCCGAGATGCTCGACGGGCACCTCGATGTCGAGCTCCTCGTCGAACCGCGCGCCCTCGACGAACCGGAGCCGCGCCTCGGCGACCACGAGGTCGTAGCCGCGCTCGACGATCTCCGGGTACGGCCCGATCCGATCGCGGAACAGCTCCGTGAACGCGACGTCGTAGAAGAACAGGTACTGCCCGTTGAACACGACGCCCTGCTGGTCGCACTCGCTGTACCGGACGCGCAGCCGGTGGACGAACGTGGTCATCGGTTCTCCGCGTGTCCCTCGGCGAGCTGGCGTGCGACCCGCTCGGCGCCGTCGATGCGCCCGAGCCGCGCGGCGGTCTGCGGCGCGGCGAGGCTGAGCCATGCGCCGGCACGCATCACCGGATCGGCGACGTCGACCTCGGCCCGGTTGGTGCGGATGGCGCGCACCACCGCGTCGGCGACGTCCTCGGGTGTCTTTCGCCGAACTCCCTTGGGCAGGTCCGCGCCGCCCTCGTGGAACATGCCCGCGCCGGCGATCGGTCCGGGGTTGACGCAGCTGACGCCGACGCCGAGCGGTTCCCAGTCCTGGCGCAGCGCGAGGGCGAACCCGCGCAGCCCGAACTTGGTCGCGTTGTAGAGCGAGCTGACCGGCGTGGCCGACTTGCCCGAGAGCGAGGCGATGAGGACGACGTGGCCGCGGCCGCGCGCCAGCATCCGCTCGCCTATTGCGGTGACCGCTGACGTTGGTGGGTCAATCGGCGGATCCAGGTTTCCGCTGGCAAGGCGCCGGTCCTCCCGCGTACCGGGTTGTACGTGGGTGGATCGGCAACGCCGCCAGCGGGAAGCTGGGCCGTCGAGAGACTCGCCGAACGTTGGTGGTCGCCGCATTGGCTCGCGTGCGAGCATGATCGGCGCACGCAGGTTGACGTCGAGGACGCGGTCGATCTGCTCGGGGGAGAACGACTCGAGCTCGCCGACGCCGGGCAGTGCCGCGTTGGCGACGAGGATGTCGACGTCCGCCTTCCCCACGCGGGCCACGTCGTCGTCCTGGGACAGGTCGGCCACGAGCGCCGTGCCGCCGACCGCCGTGGCGACCGGTTCGAGCGCGTCGGCCCGCCGCCCGGTGAGCGTCAGCCTGCACCCCTCGGCGCCGAGCCGGCGCGCGATAGCTTGTCCCAGCCCACCTGTGGCGCCCGTGACCAGCGCGGACGCACCCCGAAGCTCCATGGGTCGGAGTCTAGTGTCGCGTGATCCTGTTCCTTTGCGTCCGCTGTGGATCCACGTGGTTCCTGGCAAGGCGGAGGAAAGCCGCTCGTACCGGGTTGTACTTGGGCTTTTCTCCAACGCAGCCAGGAGCCGCGTTGGCCGCAGCGGCGTCAAGGTTTCAGGGTCACGCGACACTAGTGACGGATCATGGGCGTCCTTTCGGTCGGCCGGTCGATCGGCCATGGCAGCACGGTCAACGTCGGCCACTGGCGGCGCCAGCGGTCCGTCTTCGTCTCGTAGACGTGCCGAGGCGCGAGGACGGCGTTGGGCCGCACGACGAGGTTGAAGACGTCGGACAAGCCGTGCGGCGCGTAGACCCGCCAGCCCTGGTAGGCGTCCAGCCGGATGCCGACACAGCACGTGGTGGCCGCGAACGAGTCGATGGCCGCCTCGGTCGACTCGTACGGCGGGCATGGCACGCCGAACCGCTGTTCGTACCACAGGTGAACGCGGGCCTCGTTGCGGATCTCGACGGCCGCGGGTAAGTCGTGGAAGGCCACCCGGCCGGCCTTGATGACCTTGTCCTCGGCGTCCCAGGACAGGTCGGTGTCGTCGAAGTAGAAGAGGTCGTAGTCGGCGATGCCCTCGCCCGCCGGCCGGCCGGAGACCACGTTCCAGACGGTTTGGAACACGCAGCCGGCGGTGAGGTACCAGCCCGGGAGGTCGAGGCCCGCGGCGCGGGAGAGGACCTCGGTGAGCGTGGTGTTCCGGCGCAACATGGTGCGCAGGACCGCGAGTTGCTCGTGGAGGGGGAGCCGGCCGAAGGTCATGTGGAGTGTGTATCAGGGGGCACCGACAGTTTCAGGCCGATCATCCGGTGCCGCTCGACCCGCGGGTCGTCGGGCCGGTGGCTGCCGTCGTGCCACCATCCGTTGCGGCGGTAGAACTCCCGGGCGCGCTCGTTGAACTCCCAGACCCACAACCGCACCACGCCGGCGGCCATCTCCCGCCACGTGCCGACCGCCGCCCGGTGTAGCGCCGTACCGACACCGCGCCGGAAGAGCGCCGGGTCGACGTGGATCTGGAAGAGCTCGCTGTCGACGCCGGGTTCGGCGTGGTGCGGCCCGCCGACCACGAGGAACCCGACGAGCCGCCGGTCCGTCTCGGCACACCGCACGACCCGGTCGGTCGCCCGGATCATCCGCTCGTAGTCCGCCGCCTCCCGCCGACTCTGCTCGGCGAGCTCGTCGTCGCTGATGAAGCCGCGGTAGTAGGTGCTGCGCGCCCGAACATGAAGGTCGAGGACCGCGCGCGCGTCCCCCACCACAGCGGGTCGAATGGTGATCGGCGTGGTCATACCCATGGAGACGCGCGGGCCGCCGCCACGTTGCCCGGACCGTGATGTCCTAACAGGACGGTGGCAGGCGGAAGAACAGCACACCCCGCTCGGCCGTGACCTCCAGCCCCAGCCCCACGAGGACCCGCCGGGCCGAGCCGCTCTGCCCGAACGCCGGGATGACGAACGACCGCCCGTCCTCGTCCTCGCCGCATCCCGTCGTCTCGCACACCGCCCACAGCCGCCGCATGATCCCCGCCAACCTGACGTCCACACAGGACTCGTGGCCGTGGGCCCGGACGTGCACCTGCCGAGAACGCATCGCCACCACACCGTTCGCCGAGCGGCACTTGTCGCACAGCGGGTACGGGCCGAGCACGATCTCCGCCGGCAGCTCCAGGCGCGCGAGGCAGTCGTTGCGCACCAGCCGCGCGCGCAGCAGGTTCTCCTCGTGCCGCCCCGGCGCGTCGTCGAGCCGGCCCTGCAGCAGCGAGATCGCCTCGTCCGCCGCGCGCAGGCCGTCCGCCGGACGCGCCGGCGCCAGCGACGCGCCGAGGTGGAGCAGCGCCACGGCGAGGATCGGCTCCGTCCGGACGGTCACCAGCCGCCGCCAGACGAGCACCGCCTCGGTCGCGATCTGCGCCGCGTGCGCGTGGCGTCCCAGCCGCACCAGCAGAGCGCTCAGGTTGGTCAGCGCGTCACCGAGCTCCTGCTGCTGCGCCGCCGGCGCCAGCGCGACGAGCCGCCGCCGCAGCACGACGGCCCGGGACGCCACGGGCACCGCCTCGGACAGCCGACCGCAGCGGGCGAGGCACGCGCCGTACGTCCGCAGGAAGTCCGCCAACAACATGTCCGAACAGCGCGAGAACAGCGCCATGGCCTCGTCGGCGTCGGCGAGCGCCTCGTCGGCACGGTCCACCGAGCACAGCACGACCATCCGCAGGTGCAGCGCCCGCGCGAGGCCCGGCGACGGTGCGCGCCGGTAGATGGCGACGGCCTCCGCGAGCGCGTCCAGCGCGGCATCCGTCGACCCCGCCGCCGCCCGGTGCCGTGCGACCGCGACCAGCGTCGTAGCGAGGTCGGACGCATGCCGGGGGCCGAACCGCCGCGCCGCCTCCAGCGCGAGCTCCGAGGTCTCCAGACTCCGCAGCGACCACCGCATCAGCCGCCGGGTCACGGTCGCCAGCACGGCACCCCCCAGTCGTCAAGGTCCACTGCGAGAATCGCCGAAGGGTGTCCGAACGTTGCGTCGTCGACCGAACCGCGCGGAACTGGTGAGGGAGAGGGTGCTCGGATAGCGTTCCGGTGTGGATTACGTGATCGAGCCCGCGGCCGGTCTCGCCGCGGTGGCCTCGATCTACCGGCAGGTCGGCTTCCGCGCGGACCTCGTCGACGACCTCGCCTTCGTCCAACGGCTCGGCGGTGCGGTCTTCACCGCGCACCGGGACGGGACGGTCGCCGGCGTCTCCTCCTGCCTCCCGTTCGGCACCACCGGCTGGGTCGGCGGCGTCGCGGTCCTGCCCGAGCACCGCCGCCGCGGCCTCGGTGAGCGACTCACCCGCACGGCCGCCGAGGCCGTTCAGGACCGCGGGATCGCCACGGTCCTCCTCCACGCCACCCTGATGGCCGCGCCGCTCTACGCACACATGGGCTTCGCACACGAGAGCGAATCCGTCGAGCTCAAGGGCGCCCCGCTGCCCGACTCACCCCAGGAACGGCCCGGCACGGAGGCCGACCTCGACGCGGTCCTCGAGCTCGACCGGGAGGCGACCGGTGAGGACCGTGGCGTCCTGATCCGCGCGCTGTGGCCACGGGGCGGCCACGTGGCGAGCGGTGGCTACAGCTTGCGACAGAGCCCGACCGGCGCCGGCGCGGTGATCGCCACGACCGGCGAGGCCGGCGAGGCCCTGCTCACCGCGGCCCTGTCCGGGCGCCGAACCGAACGGCTGCGCGTCGCCCTGCCGGTGGCGCGGGAACGCACCCGCAAACGCTTGGCGGAGCTCGGCTTCCGCGAGTCGACCCGCACCGCCCGGATGCGCCTCGGTCCCGCGGTACCGGCGAGGCACGACCACCTCTACAGCGTCTTCAACCTCTACTGGGGCTGAGGCCCGCCACGATCGCGGTCCCCTTCCAGCTCTCGAAGAAGTCGGCGCGGCCGTGCCGCAGGAACGCGCCCGCGCGCTCCGCCGGGTCGTGATACGTGACCCGGTCCGCGTCGAGGCCCACCAGCACCACCTGATGCCCGACGCTGCTGCGGTCGCGCCACGGGCGGTGGATCGAGACGACCACCGGCAGCCCGGCCGCCAGCAGCAGCCGGATCGTCCGCAGCCCCTCGGCCAGCATCTGGTCCTTGACGAGCTGGATCTCCCGGCGGGCCGTCGCGGTCGGGTCGCGCCCGGCGAGGTAGGCGCTCTCCCGCCCGTCGAGCAGCCGCCAGTTCCGCCGGTAGGCGGTGAGCCCGAACGACTGCAGGACCTCGATCAACCCGCTGTGCAGCCACCCGCGGACCGGGTCGAACGCCTTGCGCTCCAGCGCCGCGGTCAGCACGTCGACCATCGACACGACGTGCCCGTAGTAGTTGAGCACCATCGTGAGGCACGCGATCGCACACGTCCGGTCGCTCCACCGCGCACCGGGTTCGGGCAGCAGCGCGGTGTCGTCCGTGTGGACCAGGCCGCGCTGCGAGCAGAAGGGGACGTCCATACGCCTCGATCCCCGAACGTTGTTCCGGTTCCTCGTTGCTGCCGTTAGCATCTTCGCAGCGTTGCCGGCTGTGCGCGGACGACCAACGGGCACATCGTTCCGCCCCTTCGGGAGGATCATTGGGAACTCCCGGACCGAACGGGGCCATGCTCCAATCCGTGTCGGAAGGCGACAGCGTCGTCGCGTTCTCCGGTCGGGCCGGCGGCGTGAGCGTCGCGCCGTTCGAGTCGGCCAACATCAGCACGCGGGTCGGCGACGACCCGGCCGCGGTGGCGGAGAACCGGCGGCGGCTGCTCGACGCGCTCGGCGTTGTGGGCGCCACCATGGTCACCGCGCGGCAGGTGCACGGCGCCACGGTGCTGCCGGTGTCGGGTGTTCGCGCCGGTCAGGCGGATGGTCTCGTGACCCGTGAGCGGAACCTCGTGCTCACCGTCGGCGTGGCGGACTGTGTCCCGGTGGCGCTCACCTCGCCGGCCGCGGTCGGCATGCTGCACGTCGGCTGGCGGGGGCTGGTCGCCGGGATCGTCCACGCGGGAATGGCGGCGCTGCACCGGATCGGCGGGCGCTCGGTGACCGCGTACGTGGGGCCGTCGGTCGGGTCGTGCTGCTATCCGGTCGGCGAGGACGTGTGGTCCGCCGTGGTCGGTCGTTACCCGAGCGCGGGTGCGGTGTCCCTGGCCGGGGAGCGGTCGCTCGACCTCGGCGCGGCGGTCACCGAGGCGCTGCACCGGGCCGGGGTGGCCGGCGTCGTGCGGATCGAGGGCTGCACCGCGCACGAACCGGACAGGTACTTCTCGGTGCGGCGCGACGGCCGGACCGGGTGTCAGGCGGGCATGGCCGTGCTTCGTGAGGGTTGAGAGGGACGCATGTACTCCGTTGCGTTGGTGCAGAACCAGTCCGAGATGTCGCACTACGGCTACGCGGACGCGCGGCCGTTGCTGGACGGCTACGACTACCGCCTGTTCACCGGCGACAACATCACCGACCTGCCGGCGCTGCTCGCCCGCCGCCAGTTCAACGCGCTGGTCCTCGGCTCGAACGCGTTGAACGACAAGGACATCCTGCACGCGCTGGGCAACCCCGAGTTCGCCGCGTGCCTGGGCGAGTTCCTGGCCGCCGGCCGTGGTTTCCTGTGCCTGCAGCAGATCGGGCTCGCCATGCGCCGCGGCCCGACGCTGAGCGTGCTGCCCGAGCCGTTCGGCAGGCTGCTGCCCACGGTGCTTCCGCGCGGCGACACGGCGCTGCGGTCGGGGCGGCTCGAGGTCGGCTCGCCCGCCGCGCCGCACGTGGCGCTGACGTACCCGACGATGATCGACCCGGAGCAGGTGCGGGCGCACGCGATCGCGTTCCGCAGCCTGCCCGGCTTGTACTGGCACTACTGGGACCAGGTGGATCGGGGCGACTGGGACCAGCTGATCGTCGACCCGACGCCCGACGCGGTCCGCTCGCTGGTGCTGGCGACGAAGGAGTCGGTGCCCGGCCGCGCGGTGGTGTCCGCGCTGCCGCTGGACTGGCAGAAGCACAGGGAGTTATTCCGGAACCTGCTCGTCTATGTCGCGGAGGGCCGGCACACGCTGGCGACGGTGAACCTCAAGGAGGGACACGGGACCTTCGAATACATCAGGGAGAGCCTGTACTCGCGGTGGCTTCCGTTCGGCCAGTACCTGCTGCCGGATGACCTGTCCGATGTGGACCGCAACCTCCGGTTGGGCATCCACTCGACCCTCCTCATCGGATCCGAGCTCCGCCTGGCGGACCTGCCGCCGTCGCTGCTGAGCACGGTCGAGGAGGCCGTGCGGGGCGGTCGACTACGCGTGGTCGACATCGGGAGCGGCGCGTTCGGCGTGCGCAGCATGAGCGTGGTGAGCCAGGAGCTCCGGCCGCGCAGGCTGTTGCAGGCGACCGAGCTGGAGATCCAGGCGGAGCTGCGCGCGGGCTACATCGACGACAGCTTCTGGAGCCATGTCGAGACGCTGCAGACGGTCGACCAGCTGCCCGAGCGCGCGGTCGACTACGGGCGGCTGCAGGACGCGGCGTTCGAGATCACCCGCAACCACGACCGGGGCGGCTCCTACGACGAGATCTTCGGCCCCACGTGTGCCTACTACTGGCTGCGGGCGCGGTACCTGGGCGTCGACTCCCGCGAGGCGCGCGAGACCGCGGTGTGGCTGCGCCGCGCGATGCCCGACTACGAGCCGTACGACCGCGCACTGGCGTACCTGGTGTTCGCGAGCATGGGCCAGCTGACTCCAGCCGAGGGTTCGGATCTCGACGTCACGGTTCGGGGCCTGGACTACTCGGCGCTGAGCGAGTCGGAGCTGCTGCAGTACCTGCGGGCGGTGCTGGCGGCCGGGTTGCCGTCGGACCTGGTGGCGTCGCTGGCGGTGGCGCTCGCCGGTCGCCGGCGCGACGGCGTGTGGGTCGACGTCACCACGACGGCGACGGCGGTGAACACCTTGCTGGACGCTCATGCGCGGCTGCGCGGCGACCCGACCTACGAGCAGGTGGTGAAGCAGGTCGAGGGCCCGGTGCGGGCGGCGGTGATCGTGTTGCTGCGGATGCTGGCGCAGGCCGAGGCGTCGCCGGAGCAGAGCCCGTACCCGTGGGAGGGCAAGGCCCGGACGACCACGAAGTGCTTGCAGGCGTGGCTCAAGTTCGAGGTGCTGCAGGACCTGCCGGTGTTCGAACTGCTGGAGAACCTCGGCCGGGCGGATCGGGATGCCACCCAGGTCGCGTCCAGCCGTACGGCGCTGATGGTGCTGCAGGAGACGAGCGAGGAGAACGCCCGGCTGCGCGTCGAGAACGCCGCGATGCAGGTCGCCTTGGACGGCGCGACGAGGGGCCTGCGGGTGCGGACGTATGTGTTGGGCGCGGTGGTGCTCGTCGCGTACGTGCTGATCACGCTGATGGTGGGGTTGCTGATCCTGTCGAACTGGGCGCTGGACCGGGCCGTCGCAATCGGGTTCGTCGCCGGCTGGGGGTTCCACTCCGGACTCGCGGCGCTCCTGCTGACCGTGCTGGGCCTGTACCTGCCGCTGCGGAAACGGCGCGCTCGGTGAGCGTTCCATTCCACGACCCCGCGGCACGCGTCGCCGACCGGGCGGCCGAGTGGGAGGAGGCGTTGCGGCGGTGCGTCCGGGAGCTCGAGTGGGTGCGCCCGAGCACGTCGGTGGCCCGGTTCGAGGAGGAGCTGGCGGCCCACTGCGGTGTCCGGCACGCGATCGCGACGTCGTCCGGGTCGTCCGCGCTGCTGTTGCTGCTGGCCGCGCTGGGCGTCGGCCCGGGCACCGAGGTGGTGACGGTGTCCCAGACGTTCGCCGTCACCGTGGCGACGATCAAGCTGCTGGGCGCCACGCCGGTGCTCGTGGACGTGGAACGCGACGCGTACACGATGGACCCTCTGCTGGCGCTGGCCGCGGTCGGTCCGCGGACCCGCGCCGTGGTGCCGGTGCACCTGTACGGCCGGCCCATGGACGTGTCCCGCCTCGGTTCGCCGGACGTGCCCGTGGTCGAGGAGGCCTGCCAGTCCGTGGGCGCTTGCCTGCGCGGCGCACCGGTGGGCAGCCTGGGCACGGCGGCGGCCATGAGCTTCGGCCGGGAGAAGGCCGTGGCCGGCCTGGGCGAGGGCGGCGCCGTGACGACGAACGACGACGAGCTGGCTGTCCGGTTGCGCCGCCTGAACGGCCACGGCTGGGACGGCCGTGCGCATCTCAGCGTGGGCACGAACCTTCGCATGGACGCACTGGCGGCCGCGGTGTTGCGAGTCGAACTGACCCACGCCGAGTCCGACCTGGCCGCGCGTCGCGCGGTGGCCGACCGCTACACGGCGGCCCTGTCCCGGCTCGGTGTGGTCCGCAACCCCGTGGTTTCCCCGGGGGACCGGCACGGCCTGTTCGTCTACGCGATCGAGGTCCCCGACCGGGCGGCGTTCTGCGCGGAGCTGACCCGCCGAGGCGTCGGACATCGGCTCCACTACGAGCATCCGGTCCACGGATGGCCCGCGTACCAGGACCTGGCGGGCTCCCTGCCGGTGACGGAGGAGATCGCCTCGCGGGTGCTCTCGCTGCCCCTACGCCCCACCCTCACCTCGTTGGAGATCGATGAGGTGGTCGAGGCCGTCACCGCCGCCCACGACCTGGCACGCGCGTAGCGATTGTGCTGATCGGACACCGGGCCGCCGTGGGTTCGGATCGCCGATGCGGTTTTCGAGGCCGTGGTGGATGCGTAGGCGGATGCTCGGGTGGATGTTCAGGTCACCCAGGTCGGCGGGGTTGGCCCAGAGGACTTCTTTGGACTCGTCGCTGGTGCGAAGCTTGCCGCCGGTGGGGGTGGCGCGGAAGCAGACGGAGAACTCTTGGCGGACCGCGCCGTCGGTGAACTCGATGACGTGGTCGGGGTCGCTGTAGACGCCGACCATACTGGTGACCACTACGGCAACGCCGGTCTCCTCCATGACCTCGCGTTCCACGGTCCGGGTCAGGGTCTCGCCCAGTTCGAGGGCGCCGCCGGGGATGGCGTACAGGTCGTTGTCGGTGCGGCGGATGAGCAGGAGCCGACCGTCCTCGTCCTGGACGACGGCCGTTACGGCCACGACGATGCTGTTGGCCGCGGGGGCGTCGGGGCTGCGGTAGTGATCGATTCTGGCCATGTCGTCCTGCGAGGGCACAAGGCAACCCGGTTCAATGCCCCTGGTTCGCTTGCTCGCGAATCATGGCCGCAAATCGTGGAACAGTCTTGTCCAAAGTACTGAGGAGTTGGGCGACGGTAATGAGCGGGTTTTGGCACGCGGCGACCTGCTCACGTACGCAACGCCTGGTCTGTGCGGGATACAGATCGAGTTGATCGAGGAGGAAGTCGTCGGGGTGGACGGCGTCGATGTCGTAGGGCAGCAGCGCCGATGACGGAAAGTCCTTGACGTTGTGGGTGACGATCACGGCAGCGTCCGCACGCACAGCCGCCGCAAGTACGTGTCGATCTTTCGGGTGATTTGTCATCGTGGGGATGAGTGCTTCATAGCCAGTCACGAGGGCGTCCGGAAACGTGTCGCGCATCTGCTGGACTCGCCTGTGTGCTTTGTCTGGAGCAACGTCGAGCCGGGGGAGGTTGCGTTCGACCTCGTCAAGCACGTCCTGAGACCACAACGGTCGGTAGGTGTTGGCCTCGGCCAGCCTCAAGAGAAGGTCGGTCAGCTTGATGGGTATCAGCACGCATGCGTCGAGGAGGGCAGGAAAGGCCATTCGACAAGTCTGGCCGAGATCTCAGCGAGTTTGGATGAACTCGTCGGCCGTGTCGTCGGTGCTGTCCGCGGACGCCGTGCGGGTCATCTCGTCGAGCGTTGCACGCCGCTCTGTGCGGGCTCGCTCCTGGTAGGCGACGACGTCAGCCAGCATGACTCGACGGTGCCGGCCTCGGAGCTGGAAGGAGATCTCGCCATCCTCGAGAAGGCGTACGAGGGTCGGTCGTGATATGCCCAGTAGGTCGGCAGCTTCCTGCGTGGTCAGCTGGGTGTTGTGGGGTGCGATCGTGATGGCCAGGCCCTGTGACATCGCGTCTACAACGCTTCTCAGCACCCTGTAGACCTCTTCGGGTAGCGGTGTGTGCGTCCCGTCCGGGCCGACCAGGGTGGCCGCGGATGTTTGTAGTGCCGTCGCGAGACTTGCCAACTCGGAGGCATCCTTGGTTGGCGGCAGTACCGTGTGGGATTCCAAGACCGCAGCCATCGTCGTCCTTCCCGAAGGTCGTTCGATACCCAGTCTATCCGAAAAAAACGAAAGCGCCAGCTCGGGGTCAGCCGGCGTCACCTGTGCTGGTAGAGGTGATCATCCGGCTGAGCGCGACGTCAGCCGCCTGTGCCCGCCATGATGTCTCTGCTCGCCGTTGCCATCTCCAGCGCCGGGACGGCGGTGTCAAGTGTGGGAGCTTGCTCCCATCGCGCAGCGCACTTGATGCCGCCGCCCTGGTGTTAGACGATCATCGGGCGCTGAGGGCCGGTTACTCGAACCGTTGGAGGTGACGCACGGTGGCAACCGCACCGACCGGCTACTGGGACGACCTGGCCGAGGACCTACGGGATCCTGAGTTCAGACGCACCTACGTCCGCGAGTGTCGTCGTATTGCGGCCGTCGATAGCTGCGTCAACGGGTCGAGCGCGGATGGCGCTGAAGCCGATGCCAGTGGTGCTGGCGTGAATACGTGAGCGCTGAGCGTGACGAGCTGATGCGCCTGGTCCAGGACTTGCCCGAGGACCAGGTGCCACAAGCGCCGGCCGAGAGCCGCCACCTACCGCCGGTCGGCGAGCGAGTCTGGCCGCCGGCCTTCTTCGTCAGCGCCCCGGGCGACGGCAAGCGCATAGCGGACCATGCGGACGAGCTGCTCCGCGAAGGCTTCGACCGGTGTAACGCGTTATCGTCTGCGACACGGCGCTTCTGGTAGCCGCCGCCCTCTACCGCGACCTTGACCACCGCCGATGCGTCGACCTGTTCGCCGGCCTACGCATGGCCAACCGCCCGATGCCGCTCCCGAGCCATCGTCGCCGAGTTCGGTTGCCTCCTCGCAGCAAATGCCGGCCCTCAGGTCGAGCACGCTCCCTTATCGAGTTTCGTGGGGACCACATTCGTTGGCGAGACGCCCACACGCCGAGGAGGATCACGGCCACGCCGGACAGTGAAAGCAGTGGCACCGACTCGTTGAGGAACGCGAATCCAAAGGTGACCGATGCGACTGGGACCAGATACGTGACGACGGATGCACCCACTGGGCCTTCGATCCTGATCAGGGCGTAGTTGATGATGTAGGCGAGTCCGGTGCCGATGACGCCGAGGATGGCCAGGCCCAGCCAGGGGACCCAGGACCATTGCGGTGCGCCTGCCGTGTCGAACGGCAGAGTGAGGGCGGTGAGCGAGCTTGCCGCGACCAGTTGGCTCGTAGATAGCACTGTTGGTGTCAGCTTGCGTGGGGTGAGGTACCTGCTCATGTAGAGGTAGCTGATGCCGTAACTCAATGCGGCCAAGAGACAGTGGAGCGCGCCGAGCGTGTCGACTGTGCCCGCGTCCCACGGGGTGAAGATCAGCAGGCTGCCCGCGAAGCCCAGTCCGAGGCCGGTGACCTGGAATGCGTTGAGGCGCGATGACTGTCGGACCGCGAAGCCGAGGCCCAGTGTCCACAGGGGCGTTGTCGCGTTCAGTGCGCCGGCGATTCCCGAGTCGACCCGGGTCTCTCCCAGTGCGAACAGCAGGTAGGGGGCTGCGTTCGCTACGAGGGCCGCGACGAACAGGTGGCCCCAGGTTGGTAGGTCGCGGGGGAGCTTGTCGCGGCGGATGGTGATCACGGCGAGGAGGACCAGCGCGCCGAGGACCATGCGGGCGAAGGTCAGCTGGATCGGGCTGAACGCGTCGAGGGCGATCTTGATCCAGAGGAAGTTCGAGCCCCAGACCAGGGCGAGGACACCGATGAGCAGGGTGCCTCGGGTTGAGGTGGTCACCTCAGTTCTCGATGTCGAAGGTGTAGACGAGGCCGGACTTGTCGGCGCGGTGGACGAAGCGGGTGACCTCGAAGGGGTCGCCGTTCTGGTCGAAGCTGGTGTGTAGGACGTCGAGGACCGGGACGCCGGCTGGGGTCTGTAGGAACTGGGCTTCGTCGTGGGTGGGCATGCGGGCGGTGACCTCGTCGCGGCCGGTGGTCAGGACGTGGCCTTTGTCTTCTAGGCGGCCGTGGATGCCGCCGGGGCCGGTCTTCGGTTCGAGGAGTTTGGTGCCTTCGGCGTCGGTCCAGCGCAGGTAGGTCGTGACGAGCTGCACGGGTTCGTCGTCGGCGTGGTACTCGTTCAGGCGGCGGAGCACGGACTCTTCGTCGGTGGGGACGCCGAGGCGTTCGGCGACCTCGGGTGGGGGAGTGATGCGGTCGATCGCGACGGCCTGGATGCTCGCGGTCTTGCCTTGGCGCTTCATCTCCAGGCGGAACGGGGTCAGGCCGGTCTCGCGGTAGGCCTTCCTTGAGTAGCGGTCGTTGCCCCAGCGGAACAGGCGTTGCTTCTCGCGCACGAAGACGCCCTTGCCGTGGTGCGGCGTCACGAGGGCTTCTTCGGTGAGTAGGCGGATCGCTTCGCGGGCGGTATTGCGGGCGGTGCCGAACCGGCGCGCGAGCTCGCGTTCGGACGGCAGTTTGTCCCCCCGGGCGAGTTCGCCGGACACGATCAGCTCGCGCACGGCGTCGGCGATGCGCCGGCTCGGCAGCTGGTTCGCGGTGTCGTCCTGGGGGCTCATGCCAGTCAGCATACAACTGGCTTAAACCAGTTGGTTGCCTCTGTTCGTGCCGTGTGCTTCACTGGCTTAAGCCATCGCTGGCTCAAGCCAGTTGAGTTGAGGAGAGGGCATCATGGCTGTTCCGTATGGCACGAGGTTCCCGGTCGAGTTTGACCTGGTGTTTCCGCAGGGCGCCTACATCGTGGGCGACGTTGTCCCGGTCACCGAGTACCAGTCCCAGGAGGACAAAGCGCGTAACCGGCCGGTGCGTCCGCGCATCGACGAGGTGACCGGTCGGCCGATCTACACGGTGACGATCGCCGACCCAGCCGCCGAGAAAGACCGCGACAAGTCGATCACCGTGGAGATCGCGGCCAAGGTCCAGCCGGTGCCGCCGGCGGCCGTGGGCACCCTGCCGTTCCGGCCGGTGATCTTGGAAGGTCTGACCGTCCAGCCGCGGGCCGAGGCGTCCGGGCAGGCGAAGTGGATCACCTGGGTGGTCCGGGCGACCGGTCTGCGCGCGGTCGACGCCGCCCCGGCGAAGAGCACGCCGTCCACGTCGGCTGCGGCCTGATCGGGGGAGGGGTGTTCACCGTGACATGCGCTCCCGGGCGCGGAGCCGCCGCCGACGTCCGGCATGTCGGCCCCGGCTGGCTGTCGCTCGTCCTGTCGATGGACCCGGGCCGGGTGGTGATCGACGTTCCCGCGGTGAGCGGCGGCGGCATCATCCTGGCCCGCTTCTGCGTCGACCTCGCGCAAGCCGCCGCCCGCGTAGCCGCTGATCTCGACAAGGGCGGCCAAGGCGGTGTGCGGCGATGACCGGCGACGACTACAGCATGGCCTACCAGGTCGGGTGTGCGCCGGGGCCGAACGCGGCCGTCGCCATGGCGCCCGGGCCGGGCGGCATGCCGGTTCTCGTGGTTTATCTGGACCCGGTGAACATGGTCATCCACAGCGCGTCGTCGCCGGCCGCGAACCGTGACCTCGCCGGGTTCTGTCGGGAGTTGGCGCGGGAGGCGACTCGACTCGCCGACGCCATCGACCCGGCCCACGGTCCTCGACACCTGTTGCGGGACGAGGTGTCGGGAGATGCGTAGTGCGGAGCCGCTGCTGGAGGTGACGCCGTACGTGACGTCGTGGACCGGCGAGCAAGAGCCGCGGTCGGCGCTGGTCGAGCGCGCTGGGCGACTCGCGTACCCGATGGACAGTCTGTACGACCGGGACCGGAACGGAGTCCTGTGGTCTCGCACGCCATTGCGGCCGGGACACGGCCGACCGGATTTCGGGAGGGTGCATCCGTTGCGGCAGCGGCGGGCGATGGCCGATCTGTTGTGTCAGGTGTGCGCCCAGCCGGCCGATCGGGACGAGGACGGTGTGTTGTGGCTGCTGCCCGACTTCCAGGATGACTGGGCGGGGTGGCCTACCCGGATGGCCGCTGTTGAGCCGCCGGTCTGTCTGGGCTGTGTCCGGGTGTCGGTGCGGTACTGCCCGGCACTGCGCAAGGGCGCGGTTGCTGTTCGGGTCCGCGACTCCACGGTCGTCGGCGTGTACGGGGCGTTGTATCGGCCTGGGCCGTTGGGGCCGGTGCCGGTCGGGGTCGACACCGTGGCCTACGACGACCCGCGGACACGGTGGGTCCGGGCCGAGCGGCTGGTCCGCGAGTTGGGCGACTCCACGATCGTCCCGTTGGAGACGCTCACCTGCGGCCAGGGGGAGTGATGTCCACATACGACGGTCCGCAGTGGTCTGACCTGCGAGAGGAGACTGGAGCGGGTGACGGGAATCGAACCCGCATGACCAGCTTGGAAGTTGAGATCCGCGACAACCCGGTGACTAGCCGAAACGTCTACCAGCGTGGTTGCGTCGGATCTGTCCGCGTCTCCCCGTTGTTCCCCGTGGTTGGCCGCCCCATCTGGCATGGATCTGGCACGATCCGTACGGCTTGGCTCCGCGCCTGACCTGCCAAAACGTGCTCGCTGCGCTCGCCATGTCTTACCTTGGTGTCGACTGCCGAGCGTGGCTGGAGCGAGGGGCACCCTCGCTCCGAGCTGTGGCCCCGTCCTGGCATCCTGAGCGAGTGACGACCCGGTTCAACACGCAGCTGTTTGATGAACTAATCGCTCCCGGCGCTTCCCAGTTCAACGAGGCTGAGATTCCCGACATGCAAGACCGTCACGAGAATCGGCGGTTCTGGGTAACCCATCTCTTTCTGAACTCCGTAGCAAGCGGTCGTTACAAAAGCCCGCTCAATGCCTACGCGACAGCCTTCTTGCGGCGAGCTGAAGATGCATTCGTGATGCATGACCTGGCCAGGGATGCGACGCTAAAGTTACTTACGTTACCTCAGATGACCCCTTCCCACTATGCTCGCGCCTTGCTGCACTGGGAGGGCTTTCTGACGCAGGCCGCTCAAGCTCAGCACGTCCTCCTTAGGACAATCCGGCACCTATCTGGCGATGAGACACACAAGGTTTACCAGCCGGGTGATGGATCAGTTGAGCAACGACTCAATGCTGTACATAACGCCCTGAAACACGCCGAGAAGCGGATCAATAACAATCAGATTCTTCCCGATTCAGTCAGTCCCGTATGGATGACGAACGAGGGGCTTCAATCAACGGACGCTAATTTGACCTGGCCTGAGACGGGTGAAGTGCTAGACGAATTGGCTCGCTGGGCAGACGGTCTCCAAAATCCGAGCGGATTTAGCGAATGGCTTCGTGGGCAAAGCGCGGATTCCGACTGAACACTGACTGTGACCTGCGAAGACTCAGGTCACGGGCGCTTTCGTTCGACTGTCGGGCTGACAGGGTTTGGACCTGTGACCCCTTGACCCCCAGGCACTTCGCAGCGGTTTGCAAGCAGGGTCTCCATCCCTGCTGACCTGCGATAACAGTGCGTTGACGTCCGTGGACGCCCGCCAGAGTCAGCGGCGATTGTCACGCAGATAGTCGCTCAAGTCTGGCGCTCTGAACGGTGCTCGCTACGCTCGCCACTCCCCCCATCCCCGCGGCGCATGTCACCGACAGCCGGGCACCCGCCGCATGGTGCTTCCTCCATCGCCACGAGGTCGGCGAGCAGGGCTTTGGTGGGCAGGCGGTCGGTGTTGTGGTGTCGGAACACGGTGCGGAGGTCGGCGAGCAACCGCACGCCGTCAGTGGCTGGCTCGCTGGCGTTGAGCACGAAGTGCGCGCACGCGGCCCGCGCGGTGTCTGGCCAGTGCCCGCCCGCCTCGTCGGCGAGGGCCACGAGCGGTTCCCTACCTGCATACGCCCTTCGACGCTTCGAGCGTGAGTGATCGAGGGCCGAGAGACTCCCGGACCACCGGTCACCACCGCCCGGCTGATTTTGGCGTCCCATGGCTGCACGTGCCCTCTGTCGTGTCCTTGCGGAAACGAAGGCCGGCAAGCGATACCGTTAATCATGGACAGTCTGTTGACTTCGATCATTGCGGCTTGCGCCGCAATCGCGGGCGGAACCCTTACCGGACTCTTTGCGCTCAAGACACAGCGAGAAGCGAAGAAGGTGGACGAGGAGCGATGGAACCGTGAGGCTGAAGAACAAAAACAGGCGCGGTTTCACGACCAGCGGCTAGAGGCATACACGAACTTTCTAGCTCAAAGCTCGAATGCGCGCGGATTCCAGATGCATAAGATGCTCGAGAGGTGGCGCCATTCGGGCGGTCCCGAAAGTCCGTTGATGGGCGGATTCGTTCATGCCCACGAACCTGACCACCCCGAGTTCAACAAGGATGCGGCCAGGCAGATGCTCCGGTGCCAAAGCATCTTGGAGATGATAACCTCGTCCCCCGACGTTCGAGATGTGGCCGACAAGATGTATCACAACTTTCTCAGACTCACGACCATTGACGACAATGACCCGGGTCGAAATGAAAAACTCTTGGCTGTATCGCAGGAGGCTGGCGCACTTCACGCCCAGTTCGTTGACGCCGCTCGCCGAGAGCTGGCTGGTGACCAGCCCAGCACGCCCACCGCAACATGAGCGCCCCCGACCCCTCCCCGCTCTATGCCGATGGCCGGCAACAGCCCCTCACCCCCTCAAAGTCGGTTACACCGGTTACATGCCTGGTCAGAGCGGGTGTCGAGCGGTTACCGCCAAAGTTACTGCGGTTACATCGGTAACGCGCGTGCTCGCGTGGCACAAGCGCTGTAACAGGGGGGTGTTGATCACACCGGGCTGTTACAGCGCTCTTCCTCGCGGTGTAACCGACGTAACTGAGCAGGTCACCGCCATGCACCCGCTCTGACCTGCGGTGTTACCGATGTAACCGACGTTTCAAGGGAAGGTGGGACCGTGGGCCGTAGGTACGTGCCCCCGTGCCGGTCGGCCGACCTCCGCAGCGCCGCTCGCTAGAGCTTCTGTTGCCAAGGCGCCGAGCGATCCCCCTTCAGGCCCGACGCCGCGCCACCCACAGCGCGCATCGGACCCGTCACGACTTCGCTCTTGACCGCTGGATCAGTTCTCGCTGACATCTCGAACAATGCTCCCGACCATCGGTCAGGCACATCGACGGTCCGGACGTGTCTTGCACCAAGAGATAGGTAATAGTCCTGCAACTCCTAATTGGTCCTCCACGCGTCCCATCGAATGGCGTCGATACCTCCGCGCACTGCTTTGTCCTGCGCCCACCGCAACATAAGCGCCCCCAGGCCCTCCCCTTCACGCTGGATGTCGGAGGCCATCTTACTCACGTATAGCGCCTTGTCTCGCAGTTCTTCAGGCGTCCAGAAGTCTGGGTCACCGCTCGGAGTGAGCGTGATCGTTGCTATGGCCGAATCACCGTCGAACAGAATCCATGTCTCTTGACGCGCTATGTGATTTGTGAGCCGAGTACGAAACGTACTCCCTGTGCTCCACTGATCAGAACCTCTCGCGCGAAGCCATCGAATCCTGCTGTCTAGGAGGTCCATGACGGCATCCAAGTCGGCGGGACCAGCAGGTCTCATCACGAAGGGTTTGCTCATGTCGTCGGCTTTGCGCGTTCGAATATGACGACATGCTTCGAGCCGATGAGCACGTTGATTGTATGCCTTACGGGCACATCGTCAGCCGTAAATCCCGTAGCCCGGTGCACCACCACCACCACCACCACCACCGGACTCCCGAGGCCAAGTTCTAGCCGAGGCACCTCGTCAGGCAACGGCATTCGCGCCTCGATTTCGTCAATAGCATGAACCTGTTCATAACCCAGACCCGCAAGGGCCTGATTAGTCCCGCGTGCGACGTCCGCAGGATTCACTATATCGGACCCCTTCACCAATTCGAACGGGTAAAAAGAGTCCTGAATATTGAAGGGAATATTGTCAAGGTATCGAGTTCGACGCCTCGCTACCACAAGGTCCTCACCGGTCAAATTTAGCCTCGCTGCTACCCGGTCAGGTGGCTGGATAATCTCCACACCGGGAGGCCATTCAGGAGGCCGGGGGATCGGAAGAATAGCCATCCGGCCGCACCGCGACCATCCCGCGAGCGCCCCCGCAGTGAACCTGAACTGTGGGGGCGCTCGTGTGCAGTTAGATCGTCTATCTCAGGCCCTTGTCCCAACCGAGCATCGGGTTCGCGCGCTCGACGAGTTACCCGTCGGTCGGCGCCGTGACCGGGAGGAACGCCCTGACAATCGTCCGGTTGGCGATCACCCCGCCTCGGACCCTCCTGACGAGTTGCATCTTGGCGAGTGCGTTCAGGTCGCGGCTGATCGCCCGGTCTGTCTTCCCGGCATATGCAGCCGCGATTCGAGGGCTAACCGTCCGGATCTCTGATCGAGGGATGAACTCCTTGCCCATGTCCAGTACCAGCGCACGTTGCCGCCTCTTGGCCATAGTCTCCTGATTGCGGAAGCGCTGGTGGATGTAGTGCTCCCAGGTGACGTCCATCTGGGACTGTCGTATGGCGTTGATCTGCTCGCGCAGTTCGTCGACGAACCCACGCATCGCGTAGCGGATGAACTGCTCGATCGGGAACGGCGCTTTCGAACTGGTCTTCTCCAACTCGACGTAATACTGCGTGCGAGTCTGGTTGTAGTGGTCCGACAGCAGATGCGCCGCCGGCATCGGTACGCCGGCCTGGATGAGGAGCTGGAACTCGATGAGGCGAGCGGTACGGCCGTTGCCGTCGCCGAAAGGGTGGATCCAGGCGAGGTACAGATGCGCCAGGATCGCCTTGATGACGGCGAACGTGTAGCTGAGCTCCGGCCTGTCTGGCGGCGGTTGCATCGACTCAAGCCAGCTACATAGGTGGTCGAGGAGGTACTCGCAGTCCTCCGCGGGGGCGCCACGATAGTTGGCTACGGCGACGGAGTGCTCGCGGATCTTGCCGGGGACGACGCCCTCCTTCAGGGGGAGGCCGTCGAGGATCTGCTTGTTGAAGTGTGAAATTCGGGCGACGTCGAGCCGGAGGGGCCGGCCTTCCAGGACGGCGCCGATGATGTCGTTGTACGCGCCGACGAGGTTATCGATCTCCCGGCCGAGGTACTCCCGGGATTCTGGAAGTTCGAGATCTCCTTGGACTCGGGCGAGTACCTGCTCTTCCGAGAGGGTGTTGCCCTCGATGCTGGTAGTGCCGTGGATGCCTTTGCTCAGGTAGACCTGGTTGAGCCGGGCGGCGACCTCCGGCTGCAGGGGGGCACCGGCGATGTGCTTGCACTTCGAGTCGGCTTCGCCGAGCAGCAGCCACGTGGTGTGGTCCAGTGACTGGAGCCCGAAGATGAACGTGATCCAGGGATGGGTGTCCTGGTACCGGCGGCGACGAGACATGATTCACCCTAGGTTGTGGGCGGCAATGGTGTCCATCACAGTGTCCCACTCGTTGTCCATGGATATGTCCTCTGCGTGCGAACACTACCGTGGGCGATGGACCTCGGGTCGGGGGCGGGCGGATGAACGCTCCTACCTGCTGATCTTCATGCCCAGCGGCCTTCCCAGGATCGGCTTCTAGTAACCTCGGTTCAGCAGGTTGACGCTAACATGGTGCGGTTTTTGACCGGTTGGCTTGTCCCCTTCTCGGGTACAGCCTGGCCGCGCGACTGGCGCTCTGCGGCCCGCCTCGGCGGTGGCGTGCCGGCGCATGGAAGCGCCGTGGCGCGTATCGCACAGGCGAGCGATGCGGTGAGAGCGCGATTACCACGCCCTACACCCGCCGGCTGTGTAGGCGTGCACCTGACGCACCGCGACACGGCGTGCCCGGGCTTGACATGGCCGGCGCGGTGAAGGGCTGGCTGGTTCCGAACGGTCAACGGCGACTGGTTCGGCATCGTGAACTACGAGGTGCCCTATGCCGACGGCCGCCGGGCCGTGGCCCAATGCCGCTAACTTTGGGGTGATCTTGTTGTCAGGCGCCAAAATATGATCTTGGTTTTGGGTGGGAGGGGTTTCTTGTACTCGTCGGTTTGGCGGGGGAAGCGGCCACCGGCCTGTTTCTGTTCGCGGGCGAAGG
>NZ_WHTD01000282.1 GCF_009379765.1 Actinophytocola sp.
CGGCGGGCGCCGGCCGGGCCAGCGGCGGGTGGCCTTGCCCTGCTTGGTGGCCGGCACGCCGGACCAGCGCTGGCCGGTGGGCACCGAGCCGCGCACGCCGGAGCCGGGCGCGACCTCGGCACGCTTGCCGACCCGCGCGCCGGGGAACAGCGTGCTGCGGGCGCCGACTACCGCACCCGCGCCGACCCGGATCTTGCCCAGGTGCAGCACGTCGCCGTCGACCCACCAGCCGGACAGGTCGACCTCGGGCTCGATCGAGGCGCCCTTGCCGAGCTTGAGCATGCCGGTGACCGGCGGCAGCGAGTGCAGGTCGACGCCCTGCGCGATCCGTGCGCCGAGCGCCCGCGCGTAGTGCACCACCCACGAGCCGGTGAGGTCGCTGGCGCCGCTGCGCTCGGCCAGCTGCCCGGCCACCCACAGTCGCATGTGGACACTGCCGCCGCGCGGGTGCGCACCCGGCTTGACGCCACGCAGCAGCAGCCGCGCGCCGCCCGCGGAGATCGCGAGCCGGCCGGGCGGGCTGAACAGGACCAGCCAGCCGGCGCCGACGACCCACCAGGACACCGTCGGCAGCCACGGCAGGGCGGCCGACAGCACGTTGTTCACCGCCGCCAGCGCGACCGTCCAGCGCAGGCCGACGAGGGTGAACAAGGGGAGCAGCAGCACGGTCTGCAGCAGGCCGGCGCGGCGCGGGGTCGGCTCGACGACCTTGGCCGGCCGGTGGCCACCCGCGAGCGCGTCGAGCCGGGCGGCCAGCGCGCCGAGGGTGGGCCGGTGGTAGACGTCGCTGACCGACACGGTCGGGTACTCGGCGCGGACCAGCGACACGAACCGGGCGGCGGCGAGGCTGCCGCCGCCGCTGACGAAGAAGTCGGCGCCCTGGCCGGTGGGCGCGGAGCCGAGGATCTCGGTCCAGAGCGTGGCGAGCCAGGCCTGGGTGCCGTGCAGCACCGCGCGGGCGTCCTCGGGGGCCGACGGCAGCGGCCAGGGCAGCGCGTCGCGGTCGACCTTGCCGGACGTGCGGGTGGGCAGCGTGCCGACGACGGCGAGCCGGGGGATCAGGGCGGCCGGCAGCGCCTCGGCCAGCCGGGTGCGCCCGGCCTCGGGGTCGAGGTCCGGCCCGGTCTCGCCCGCGACGACGTAGCCGACCAGGAGCTGGGTGCCGCCCGCGGTGGTGCGCACCGCCGCGGCCGCGCCCGCGACGCCGGGCAGCGCGAGCAGGGCCGCGTCGATCTCGCCGAGCTCGATGCGCCGGCCGCCGAGCTTGACCTGCTCGTCGGCCCGGCCGAGGAACACCAGGCCTTCCGGCTCGGCGCGGACGAGGTCGCCGCTGCGGTAGGCGCGGTCCCAGCCGAGCGAGGGCAGGGCCGCGTACTTGGCCGCGTCCTTCGCCGGGTCGAGGTAGCGGGCCAGGCCGACGCCGCCGATGACCAGCTCACCGGACTCGCCCATGGCGACCGGCTCGCCGGTCTTGTCGACGACGGTGAGGTCCCAGCCCTCCAGCGGGAGCCCGATCCGCACCGGGTCTTCGCCGGTGAGCCGCGCCGCGCACGCGACGACGGTGGCCTCGGTGGGGCCGTAGGTGTTCCACACCTCGCGGCCGTCCTGGGCGAGCCGTTCGGCCAGCTCCGGCGGGCACGCCTCGCCGCCGAGGATGACCAGCCGCACGTCGTCGAGCGCCTCGGCCGGCCACAGCGCGACCAGTGTCGGCACCGTGGAGACGATCGTGATCTCCTGCTCGACGAGCCACGGGCCGAGGTCCATGCCGGCGCGCACCAGCAGGCGCGGGGCCGGCACCAGGCAGGCGCCGTGCCGCCAGGCCAGCCACATCTCCTCGCAGGAGGCGTCGAACGCGACCGAGAGACCCGCGAGCCCCCGGTCGTCCGGGCCGATCGGCTCGTCGGTGCGGAACAGCCGCGCCTCGGCGTCGACGAACGCGGCCGCGGCGCGGTGGCTGACCGCGACGCCCTTGGGGGCGCCGGTGGAGCCGGAGGTGAAGATGACCCAGGCGTCGTCCTCGGGCGCGGGCGGGCCGGGGCGCTGTCCCGGTACGCCGCGCAGGGTGACCGAACGGCCCGCGCCGAGCACCGCGCACACGTCGGCCTCACCGAACACCAGCTCGGCCCGCTCGTCGGGGTCGTCGGCGTCGACCGGCACGTAGGCGGCGCCGGCCGCGAGCACCGCGAGGATCGACACGTAGAGGTCGGCGGTGCCCGAGGGGACCCGCACGCCCACCCGGTCACCGGCGCCGACGCCGTTCGCGGCGAGCTTCTCGCGCAGCTCGTCGACCTCGGCCAGCAGCTCCTGGTAGGTGAGCGTGGTCGTGCCGGCCTCGGTCACCTGCTCGAGCGCGGGCGCCAGCGGGTGGCGGCGCGCGGTGCCGGCGAGCACGTCGACGAGGGTGCGTGGCGGTGCCGCGGCCGCGGTGCGGAACAGCGCCCGCGGCCGGGTGTCGAGGGCGAGGTCCGACACGGGCTCGGCGTGCAGTGCGGTCATCGAGCGTCACCGGCGCGGCGCAGGCGCAACTGGTCCTCCATCGTGAGGGGGCTGCGCCGAATGTGGTCCGCAGCGAGGCCGAGCGCCCCCGTGCGTTCAGCCGACCTGCGAGTTTACCAAGTCGTCACCTGCTGGACCTCCGTCAGGCCGGGTGGTCTTGCCCACGCGCCGCCATGCCATGACGCATGCACCCAGCGTGACGGCCAGGCAGAGCCATGCGAACCAGTCGCCCAGCCGGGTGTACGGCGTGACGCCCGGCCCGGCCGGCACCGTGGCGATGGCGACGGCGTAGCCCGGGGCGTTCGTGGTGGTCGCCGCCTGGGCCAGCGGCCGGCCGTGGCCGTCGGCGAGCAGCGAGGTGCCGAGCTGGTCGGCCCAGGCCACGGCGAACCCGTACTCCACCCCGCGCAGCATCGCCTGCCGGCTGTGCTGCCAGCCGTTGAGGTCCCCGTCGGCGGCCGGCGCGGCGATGAACCGGACGCCGGCCAGCGCGTACTCCCGGCTCGGGTCGGCGAAGTTGACGTCCAGGCAGTTCATCAGGCCGACGTCGGACCCGACGATGCCGAGCCCGGTGCCGGGGGTGAGCGGTGCCCCCTGGCCGATGTGCCGCTTGACGTACGCGACGGGTTCGCCGCCGCCGGCGGGGATCGAGAGCGAGAGGTTGTACCGGTGGCCGTCGCTGTGCAGGATGACGCCGATCACGATGTCCGCGCCGGTCCGGCTCGCCGTCCGTGCCATGGGCTCGACCACCTCGGGCAGGCTCGCGTCGTCGGCGTCGAAGGTGCCCTCCGGCAGCACCACCATGTCCAGCCCGGCCGGCAGCGCGCCGATCCGGTCCACATAGGACACGACGAGCGCGCGGCCCGCGGGCTCGGTGACGTCGACGGCCCAGTGCGGCGTGTTGTCCACGACCGTGGCGACCCGGCGGCCGCCGGCCGGGTCGCCGGTGCTGTCCGCCGCGAGCCGCACCACGCCGAAGCCCAGCGCCGCCACGACCAGGACCGCGGCGACCACCGCGGTGCGCGGCCGCCTCGTGGTCGGGACGGTGAGTACGGCGATCGCCGCCGGCACGAACAGGACCAGGAACTCCACCCCCCAGCCGCCGGCCAGCGCCGCGACCTGGGTCGCGACCGGCATGTCGCTGACGGAGACGGCGAACAGGTACTGCATGCCGACCGGGCTCACGAACGACACCAGGTACAGCACCGCACACCAGAGCGCGCCGGGTGCCACCGCGGCGAGCAGCGGCGCGTCGCGTTTGGCCAGCGTGTGCAGCAGCAGCGCGCCGAGCCCGATCAGCGCCGAGCAGCCGAGGATGATCGAGAACGC
>NZ_WHTD01000135.1 GCF_009379765.1 Actinophytocola sp.
CGGCGGGTGGACATGTATCCGACCGAGGACGGGTGTTCCGTGTTGACGGTGCACGGGTCGGCGGCGCGGGTTCAGGTGGCGGCGAAACGAGTGGATGCGATCGCCTATCAGCTCCGGGACACCGGTGGCGCGGATGGGCGGACGATGGACCAGCTCCGCTCCGATGTCGCCTTGGATTTGTTGGCGGGTAAGGACTTCCAGCACGCGAAGATCATCGTTCAGGTCACGCTGCCGGCCCGGGCCGCGCTCGGGGTGGACAACACCCCCGGGCACCTGGTCGGCTACGGCGACATCGCCGCCCAACAGGCGGTTGATCTGGCCTACCAGGCGGATGCGACGTGGCGACGGATCCTGACCGAACCGTCCACCGGCCGGGTGCGGGATGTGGGGCGCCGCCGCTACAGCCCGCCCGCGGCGTTGCGTGACCACCTCCACGCCACCATGCCGACCTGCACGGGGCCGGGCTGTGTCCGCCCCGCCCAGCAGTGCGATTTGGAGCATCGCGAGCCCTACCCCGCCGGCCCGACCGACGAACACAACCTGCACCCCGCCTGCCGCAGCCACCACCGCGGCAAGACCTTCGGCGGCTGGAAGATCATCAAACGCGGCGGGATCCTGGAATGGGTCTCACCCTGCGGGTTCCACTACCCCCACACACCAGAACCCATCACCCACCCCGAACCAGCACCCCCACCATTCTGACCACAGGTGGGCGGCGGAACGGGTCGACGCGGTCGCACATCCGCTCCGTGACACCGGTGGCGCCGACGCCGCACCATGGACCGACTCCGATCGGACCTCGCCCTCGACTTGTTGGTGGGTAAGGACTTCGAGCACGCCTAGATGAGTAATTCCAAGGGGGTTCGGGGCGCAGAGCGGGGGATGCCGAGTTGGTGACCGAGTTGGTGACGTTGGCGGTGATGCAGGCACGGCCTCGGGGTTCACCTCCGAGTCCCGGCGGCTGCGCCATGCCCACGAGCACCTGGGACACCTGTTCCGCTACTTGCCTGGTCAGTCCGGCTTCAACAACCGACTCCGGCGTGCGGTTGAGCTGGTCAAGACGGTGATCAGGATGCTGGCCGTGGACACGACACTGTGGACCGATGACGTGTGAGTGGTCGACTCCACCCCGGTCCAATGCGCTCCTCCCGCGAAGCCGCGCGCGATCCGAACTCGCCGGCCGGGCCGGCTACGGCTACTGCTCCAGCCACTCACGCTACGACCCGACCGGGTTCAGGCACATCGTCATGTCGTTCTCAGAAGGTACAGGTCGAGCCCGCGGGCTCCTTGATCGTCGCGTTGAGGCGGTCGTGGAAGTTGGTCGTCGCGACCCACAGGACCAGTGCGGCGAGCTGCTCCTCGGTGTAATGCTTGGACAGCTCGGTCCGCAGCTCGGTCCGCAGCTCGTCGGACACCACGTCCGCATCGCGGTCGGCCAGCCGGGTCATCGACTCGGCCATTGCCAGGGCCAGGTGGCAGCTCGGCGTCGGTGAAAGTACGGCGCCTCCCGCCACGCGGCGACCGCCCACAGACGCTCGTCGGACATCCCGACCCTCTTCGCCTCGCGACCGCCCGCGTCGACGCACGCACTGCAGCCGTTGATCTGGCTCGCCGGCAGGTGCACCAGGTCGCGCGTCTCCTGGTCGACGCCGCCCTGCTCGTAGCTTTGTACAAGCCCTGCGCGGCCTTTAGCGCGTCCGCAGCACCCTCGCGGGGTTCTTCATCCGTGCCGCATCGCTCCGGACTTCGGCAGGACTTCGGTCGGACTTCGATCGGACCCCTCACCTCCGTGACGGATCTCGCGACGCGGATGTGACCGGCCGGTCACAACGGGCGCGGCCCAAGCGTCAGTGCTATGACCGACGAACTGCGGGGAGGACCTATGGACGAGCAGGACTGGCTGGCCGAGCGTTTCGAGGAGCACCGCACGCACCTGCGCGCGGTGGCCTACCGGATGCTCGGCTCGCTGGCCGAGGTCGACGACGCCGTCCAGGAGTCCTGGTTCCGGCTCAGCCGTACCGACCCGAGCGAGGTGCGGAACCTCGGCGGCTGGCTCACCACGGTCGTCGGCCGGGTATGTCTGGACATGCTGCGCTCACGCTCGTCGCGCCGTGAGGAGCCGGCCGGGCCGCACCTGCCCGACCCGATCGTCGACCGCGCGGACGGTGCCGATCCCGAGCACCAGGCGCTGCTGGCCGACTCGGTCGGGCTGGCGTTGCTCGTCGTGCTCGACACGCTCGACCCCGCGGAGCGGCTCGCGTTCGTGCTGCACGACATGTTCGCGCTGCCCTTCGACGAGATCGCGCCGATCGTCGGCCGGTCCTCGGCCGCCACCCGGCAGCTCGCGAGCCGGGCCCGCCGCCGCGTGCAGGGCTCCCCGACCCGGCCCGATGCCGACCTGGCCCGGCAGCGGGCCGTCGTCGACGCCTTCTTCGCCGCCGCCCGCGACGGCGACTTCGACGCGCTCGTGGCCGTCCTCGACCCGGACGCCGTCCTGCGCGCCGACGCGGGGGGCGCGATGCCCGCGGGCACGTCGCGCGAGGTCCGCGGCGCGGCGGCGGTGGCGGGTCAGGCACTCACGTTCCGCGGGTCCGGCGGCACGGCGGCCGCCCCGCAGCAGGCCCTGGTCAACGGCGCCGCGGGAGCCGTCATCACTGTGGACGGCCGCCCGATGGTGGTGTTCGCTTTCACCGTAGCCAACGAGAAGGTCGTGGAGATCGACGTCTTCCGCGACCCGGCGCGCCTCGCCGCCCTCAATGTGTCCCTTTAGGACTCGAGATTGTGCATGACGTGCTTGACCCGGGTGTAGTCCTCGAACCCGTACATCGACAGGTCCTTCCCGTGGCCGGAGTGCTTGAAGCCGCCGTGGGGCATCTCCGAGATGAACGGGATGTGCGTGTTCACCCAGACGCAGCCGAAGTCGAGCTTGCCCGTCATGCGCATCGCGCGGCCGTGGTCGCGGGTCCACACCGACGCGGCAAGGCCGTACTCAACGCCGTTGGCCCAGCGCAGCGCCTCCGCCTCGTCGGCGAAGCGTTGCACGGTGATCACCGGGCCGAACACCTCGTCCTGGATGATCTCGTCGTCCTGGTGCAGGCCGGAAACCACGGTGGGGGCGTAGAAGTAGCCGCGGTCGCCCACCTGGGACCCTCCGTTGTGGACGGTCGCGTGGTCGGGCAGGCGATTGACGAAGCCGCTGACCCTGGCCAGCTGGTTCGCGTTGTTCAGCGGCCCGTACAGGACGTCCTCGTCCGACGGCGGGCCGGTGCGGGTGTCGCGTGCCTGCTCGGTCAGCGCGGCCACGAACTCGTCGTGCAGGCCGGGGCCGGCCAGCACCCGGGTCGCGGCGGTGCAGTCCTGGCCGGCGTTGAAGTAGCCGCCGACCGCGATCGCCTCGGCGGCCGCGGCGATGTCGGCGTCGTCGAACAGGATGACCGGCGCCTTGCCGCCGAGCTCCAGGTGCACGCGCTTGAGGTCGGCGGCCGCCGCGGTCGCGACCTCGCGGCCGGCGCGCACGGACCCGGTGATCGACACCATCTGCGGCGTCCTGTGCGCCACCAGCGCGCGGCCGGTGTCGCGGTCGCCGCACACGACGTTGAACACGCCGGCCGGGAAGAGCTCCGCGGCGATCTCGGCCATCAGCAGCGTCGACACCGGCGTCGTGTCGGACGGCTTGAGCACCACCGTGTTCCCCGCGGCGATCGCCGGCGCGATCTTCCACACGGCCATCATCAGCGGGTAGTTCCACGGCGTGACCTGCGCGCACACGCCGATCGGCTCGCGCCGCACGTAGCTCGTGTGCCCGGCCAGGTACTCGCCGGCCGACTTGCCCTCGAGCAGCCGGGACGCGCCGGCGAAGAACCGGAAGTGGTCGACCGCGGGCGGCAGCTCCTCCTCGAGCGTGAGCCGGCGCGGCTTGCCGGTGTTGCGGCACTCCGCGTCGACCAGGTCGTCGGTCCGCGCCTCGAGCGCGTCGGCGAACCTCAGCATGGCCAGCTGGCGTTCGCGTGGCGTCACGTCACGCCACTTCTCGAACGCCGATGCCGCGGCGGACATCGCCCGATCGATGTCCGCCGCCCCCGACACCGGTGCCGTCGCGAACACCTCGCCCGTGCTCGGGTCGACCAAGTCCGCGTAACCGCCGTCGACCGGCTCGGCGTAGGCGCCGTCGACGAAGTTCCGCAGCACGCTCTTCTCGGTCATCCGAACTCCCTGCAGCGAGTATCACGATGGCTGCCTGTCATCTTCGCGACTGAATCCGCAGCAGACAAGGGTCTAAGCAACTGTTTCCGTGTCAGCTTTGCTCGGCGCGGTGTGCGAGGGCCGCGGCCTGGATGCGGCTCCTGAGGCCGAGCTTGCGCAGGATGTTGGACACGTGGACGCTCGCGGTCTTCGTCGAGATGAACAGCTCACCGGCGATCTCGGCGTTGGTCAGGCCCCGGCCGACGAGCGCGAGGATCTCGGTCTCGCGTGCGGTCAGGCCGTGCGCCGCGGGCGCGGGCCGCGGGGTGATCCGGGCGCGGCCCGCCAGCGCCGAGGTCCGCTCCGCGAGCGGCGCCGCGCCCAGGGCGGCGGCGGTCTCGGCGGCTTCCGCGATGGCCTCGGCCGCTCGCGTTCGCGAGCCCTTGACCTGCAGCAACGCCTCGGCCTCGCGGAAGCGGGCGTAGCCGGCCAGGTACCGGTCGACGCCGGCGACCTCGGCGAGGGTGACCCATGCGGCCGGGTCCGGCGTGCCGAGCCGGGTGCGCTCGGCGTCCGCGAGGCCCTGGGCACGCCGGGTCCGAGGGAGCGCGACGGCGCCCGCGGTTTCCAGCTCGGTCCGGTGCCGCCTGCCCAGCGCGAGCAGCTCGTCGGCGGCGCCCGCGCCCGCGGAGGCGTCGTCGGCGACCGCGTCCGCCTCGACCTGCACGCCGGTCGCCACCAGGCGGATCGCGAGCCACATCTCCTGCGCGGACAGCGCGACCTCGAGCCCGGCGCGGACCGCGGCGCGCGCGTCGTCCCAGCGGTGCTCGGCCGCGGCGAGCCGGGCGCGCAGGCCGGCGAGCTCGGTGCCGTACTGGACGTCGCCCTGGCCGTCGAGCACCGCGCCGATCCGCTTGAGCAGCGCGGCCGCGCCCGCGAGGTCGCCGCGGCGCAGCAGGATGTCGGCGCGCGGCAGGTCGACGAACACCCAGTTGAACGGGTCCGCCGCCGGGTCGTCGGGGTCCTGCGTGGCGTCGACGGCCTCGTCCCAGCGATGCAGCTCGGCGAGTGCCCGCACGACGTTGCCGACGATCGGCAGCAGGTAGATGTCGAAGCCGTACTCGGTCGCCCGGTCGACGCCTTGCCGGGCCAGCGCGAGCGCGTCGACCTGCCGGTCGGCCCAGATGAGCGACTCGGACGTGTTGACGTAGCCGACGCCGATGAACCGCGGGGTGGCGCTGCGGTCGGCGAACTCGCGGTGCCGGCGCAGGTGCTCGACGCCCTCGTCGACGTGGCCGAGCATGACGTGCCCGGTGCCGAGCGCGGTGAGAGCACGGTTGGTGGTCATCGGGTCGTCCGCTCGCGGCAGCAGCTGCTCGGCGCGACGGACCGCGTCGAGGTGCCGGCCGGCCAGCATGTCGAGCATCATCAGCCAGGACTCGATGCGCAGCCGGGCAGGCGAGTCGGCCGGGACGAGCCGCACGCTCTGCCGGCTGGCGCTGCGGGCGAGCGCCCAGTTGCCGGCGCTGCGGGCCTGGTAGGAGAGCTGCTCGTAGGCGAGGGCGACGCGTTCGGTCTCCTCGCCGGCGAGCTCGGCGAGGCGGGCCTTGGTCAGCTCGACCGCGCGCTGGTTGTGGCCGGCGAGGCTCGCGGCCTCCGCGGCGCGCTCGAGGAGCGTGTCGTGGGTGAGCCCCGGGGGACGTTCGGTGGCCTCCCGCCACCGGCCCAGGGCACGCTCGTAGTGGGCGTGCGCCTCGGCCGGCGCGAGCCCGTCGACCGCGGCCGAAGCCGCCTCGATCGACGCGGCGAGCGCGCGGGTCGGGTCGCCCGCGGCGTCCCAGTGGTGGGCGAGCTCGGCGGCGGCACCCGCCGCGGATCTCGATCCGGCCAGCTCGGGGTGGTCGGCGAGGTGCCGGGCGACGCGGGCGTGGCGGCCCGGCGCTCGCCGGGCAGGAGGTCGCGGTAGAGCGACTCGTGGATGAGCGCGTGCCGGAAGGCGTACGCGTCCGAGCCGGCGGTGGTCAGCTGGCCGTGGTCGACGAGCTCGCGGAGCGCGGTGCCGAGCTCGTCCTCCGGGAGTGCGCCGAGGCCCTGGAGGAGGTCGTGCGGGACGGTGCGGCCGGCGACGGAGGCGAGGCGGGCGAGGTGCTGGGCGTTCTTGCTGAGCCGGGCGAGGCGGGTGAGCACGATGTCGCGGACGGTGCGAGGGACGTCGCCGGAGCCGGGCCACGCGGCGAGGAGCTCCTCGGTGAAGAACGGGTTGCCCTCGGCGCGGGCGACGAGCTGGTCGACGAGATCCGGCGCGGGCTCGGCATCGAGGACGGCCCTCGCGAGCGCGGCGACACCGGGCCGGTCGAGCGGGTCGAGGTGGAGCCGTTCGGTGCGCGGCGACCGCGCGAGCTCGGTGACGAGGGTGGCCACGGGGTGGTCGGCGGTCAGCTCGTCGGACCGGCAGGTGGCGACGATGAGGACGTCGGCGTCGGCAAGGGCGCGGTGGAGGTGGCGGAGGAGGTCACGGGTGGAGGCGTCGGCCCAGTGGAGGTCCTCGAGCACCAGCACGACGAGGTCGCCGGCCCGGGTGACGGCCTCGGCGACGCGGCGGTAGGCGGCGACGCGGTCCCCGGTCGGCGCTCCGGTCGCCTCCTCGCCGAACAGGTCCGGGAGCGCCTCGGCGAACGGCGCGTAGGGGATGTCGGCCTCGAACTGGAGGCAGCCGCCGCGGAGGACGGTGGCCCGGCCCCCGACCCGCGCGACGAACGCCTGCACGAGCCGGGTCTTGCCGACCCCGGCGTCGCCGTCGACCAGGACGAGCCGGGTGTCGCCGGGCAGCAACGCGTCGAGCACGGCCAGCTCGGCCCGCCGTCCGACCATCTCCGGTACCGAGACCCGCCGCGCCATCGGGTGAGTATCGCCGACATCGGCAAACCACGCCCCGGCGACCTTCCCGCCGCCCGCCCCGCTGCGGACTCGGCTGAGCCCGTGCGCGGCCTCGTCCAGGGGTGCGGACGTCGTGAGCAGGCGGTAGTACAGCGGGGCCGACACCGCCCGGATCAGCTCTGCCGGGTCGGTGTCAGGTGGGAGCTCGCCCTGCTCGACGGCCCGCGTCACGCATGGGGACCACTCGGCCACGCGGATCTCGTAGGACCGGTGCAGTGCCTCGGCGGTCCGCGTGTCCCATGTGGACGCAGCGATCACCGCCTTGAACAGCCGGCCCTGGCGAGGGTCGGACAACGTCTCGCGGACGAGACGGGCGTTCGCGCGCAGGTCGCCAAGCAGCGTGCCGGTCTCGGTGCGGGGGACGGACTCCTCGGCCATCGACGCGAGGAGGTCGGCCACCACGCCGGCAGCCGTGCCCCAGCGCCGGTAGACCGTGGTCTTGCCGACCGACGCCCGGCGTGCGAGGTCGGCCAGGTCCAGGGCGTCGAAGCCCTCCTCACCAGGTCGCGCGCCTCGACGCCGCCAGTGCCACCACCCCGCCCTACCCGTACTTCCCTTACCACCGCCAGGAAGGCTTCGCCCGCCTCAGCCCGCCGCTGATCAGCCGCGCCCGGTCAGGGTGTGGGGACAGGTCGTGAGCGCGGGACTCGGAGCCAGGTCGACCTCGGCCCATACGGTCTTGCCGTCGGGACGGATCTCCTGACCCCAGCCGCGCGAGTAGGCCCCCACGAGCAGCAGACCGCGGCCGCCGTGGTCGTCCGGGGTGCGTCGGGTCGCCTTCTCCCGCGACCCGTCGCTGACCTCGACGCGCAGCCGGTTCACGGTGCGGCGCAGGCTGATCCGGTACGGCGCGCGGCCGTGCCGCAGTGCGTTCGACGTGAGCTCGTCGATCACGGACAGGACGTCGACGAGGATGTCGTCCAGATCGGTGAGCAACGTGCGGGCCCATTGCCGGACGCGGCGCAGCTCGGTCAGCTCGCCGCTGATGACGAGGACCGCCGCCGGGTCGACCGCGCCCGCACGGTCGGCATTCATGCTCATGGTTACCCGCTTCGCCGAGAAGCATGCATGGCGATCAAACGCCGGCGACCAGAGAGAAGTTCCTGGTGACTCTTCGTATCGGTATGGCTACGTGTGCTCGCGGCCGTTGACTTGACCACAAGGTTCCATGTAAACACAGCAATACACAGATGGAACGGTGACAAATCCACATGTACGCAGAAGAGCGGCAGCAGCACATCGTCGACCGGGCCCGGCGCGAGGGCCGGGTCGACGTCGCCGAGCTCTCCGCCGAGCTCGCGGTGACCGGGGAGACGATCCGGCGCGACCTGTCGGTTCTCGAGCGGCACGGGCTGCTGCGCCGGGTGCACGGCGGCGCCATCCCCGTGGAACGCCTGGGGTTCGAGCCGGCGCTCGCGGCTCGCGACACGCTGCTCACCGCGGAGAAGGACCGGATCGCCAAGGCGGCGCTGGCCGAGGTGCCCGAGGAGGGCTCGATCATCCTCGACGCCGGGACCACCACCGCGCGGCTCGCCGAGATCCTCCCGGTCGACCGGCAGCTGACCGTCCTCACCAACGCGCTGCCGACCGCGCTCTCGCTCGCCACCCGCGCCAACATCAACGTGCTGTTCGTCGGCGGCCGGGTCCGCGGCCGCACCCTCGCCTGCGTCGACCCGTGGGCCATGGAAGCGCTGGCGCAGAGCTACGTCGACATCGCGTTCGTGGCCACCAACGGGCTCTCCGTCCAGCGCGGGCTGACCACGCCGGACCAGGCCGAGGCCGCGGTGAAGAAGGCGATGATCGCGGCCGCCCGGCGGACCGTGCTGCTCGCCGACCACACCAAGGTCACCACCGACCACCTGTCCCGGTTCGGTCAGCTGTCCGACATCGACACGTTCATCACCGACACCGGTCTCGACGAGCGCACCGCCGCCGAGATCGAGTCGCACGGGCCGAGAGTGATCCGAGCATGACCGCCGACGTGCTCGCCGCCGCGGAGGCGGCATCGTGACCGCCGACGTACTCGCCGCCGCGGAGGCGGCATCGTGACCGCCGCCGTGCTCGCCGCCGTGCTCGCCGCCGCGGAGGCGGCATCGTGACCGCCGCCGTGCTCGCCGCCGCGGAGGCGGCATCATGATCGTCACTCTTACGTTGAACCCGAGCCTGGACCGCACGATCGAGATCGCGGCGCTCACCAGGGGCGCCATGATGCGGGCCACCGCCACCCGCCTCGACCCGGGCGGCAAGGGCGTCAACGTGGCTCGGGCCCTTGCCGCGCACAAGATCCCGACCTGCGCGGTCGTCCCGCGCAACGGTCCGGAGGGCAACCAGCTCACGGCGCTGCTCGAGGTCGAGGGCATCGATGTCTGCGCGGTGCCGGTCACCGGGCACACCCGCTCCAACGTCAGCCTCGTCGAGCCGGACGGCACCGTCACCAAGATCAACGAGCCGGGCGGGTCGCTGGGTTCGGACGACCTGGAGCGGATCGTCGCGGCGACGCTGTCCGCGGCGGTCGGCGCGGACTGGGTGGTCGCGAGCGGCAGCCTGCCGCCGGGGGTGCCGGACGGGTTCTACGGCCGGCTCGGCACCCAGCTCGCCGACCTGGGGGTCCGGTTCGCGGTGGACACGTCCGGCCCGCCGCTGGCAGCGGCGCTGGCCTGCGGGCCCGCGCTGGTGAAGCCGAACCGCGACGAGCTCGCGGAGTCGGTGGGGTTCCCGATCGACACGGTCGCCGACGCGGTGCGTGCCGCCGAGGCGATGCGGGTCGCGGGGGCGGAGGCGGTCCTGGCCAGTCTCGGTGCCGACGGTGCCGTACTGGTCGACCGGCAGGGGGTGCGATACGGCGAGTCGCCGGTCGACCGCGGCCGCAGTGCGGTCGGGGCGGGCGACGCGATGCTCGCCGGGTGTCTCGCGGTCGGGTCCACCGGCGGGGACGCCCTGACCGAGGCACTGACCGAGGCGCTGGCCTGGGGTGCGGCGGCGGTCCGGTTGCCGGGCAGCCGCATGCCGGGTCCCGCCGACGTCGACCGCGCCGGCGTGCACGTCCACGCCGAGCCCGACCTCTCGCGACCGCTCCGCGGCTCGCACCAACCGCACGGAATGGAGCAGACCCGATGACGAATGTTGCCATTGCGGACCTGAAGCACTTACAGGGCAACAGTTTCCGCGCCAGGGTGCAGCGCTTCGGCGGCCACATGGCCGGGATGATCATGCCGAACATCGGCGCGTTCATCGCCTGGGGCCTGATCACGGCCATGTTCATCCCGACCGGCTGGCTGCCCAACGAGACGCTCGGTGCCTTGGTCGGCCCGATGATCTCGGTGTTGCTGCCCGTGCTGATCGGCTACACCGGCGGCCGGCTGGTGCACGGCCAGCGCGGCGCGGTGGTCGGCGCGATCGCCACCATGGGTGTCGTGGTCGGCGCCGACGTGCCGATGTTCCTCGGCGCCATGATCATCGGACCGCTCACGGCGCTCCTGCTGAAGCTGTTCGACAAGGCGGTCGAGGGCAAGATCAGGCCCGGCTTCGAGATGCTGGTCAACAACTTCAGCACCGGCATCCTCGGCGGCGCGATGGCGCTGCTCGGCGTGGTGGGCATCGGCCCGATCGTCGAGGCGCTCACCAACGGCGCCCGCAACGTGGTGGACCTCCTGGTGGACAACAGCCTGCTGCCACTGGTGTCGATCATCGTCGAGCCGGCGAAGGTGCTGTTCCTCAACAACGCCATCAACCACGGCGTGTTCGGTCCGATCGGCGTGGACCAGGCGGCCGACACCGGCCAGTCGATCCTGTTCATGATCGAGACCAACCCGGGGCCCGGCCTCGGCATCCTGATCGCGTTCTTCCTGTTCGGCCCCAAGAAGGTCCGGCCGTCGGTGCCCGGCGCGATGATCATCCACTTCCTCGGCGGCATCCACGAGATCTACTTCCCGTACGTGCTGATGAAGCCGAAGCTGATCATCGCCGCGATCGCCGGTGGCATGGCGGGCGTGGGCACCGCGATGATCACGAACTCCGGCCTCGTCGCGACTCCCGCACCGGGCAGCATCTTCGCCTACATGGCGGTCACCCCGCGGGGTGGGCACGTGAGCGTGCTGCTGTCGATCGCGGTCGCCACGGTGGTCGCGTTCGTCGTCGCCGCCGCGCTGATGAAGTTCGGCCACGACGCGGACACCGAGGCCGACATCGCCGCCGAGGCGGACCGTGCGGGTGCCGGTGAGGCCGCCACGCCGGTCGAGCGGGGCTCCGACGGCGCAGGCGCGACCCCGGCCGGCGCGCCGAGCGGCGACGGCACGGGCACGCTGGCAGCGCCCGCCCGGCCGGTGATCTCCGGCAAGGAGGTCTCGACGCTGTACGTGGCCTGCGACGCCGGCATGGGCAGCAGCGTGATGCTGGCGAGCCAGCTGCGGACCCGGCTCAAGCCGTACGGCGTCACCGTCGAGCACGTGTCGGTCAACGAGCTCCCGGCCGAGGCGCGGCTGGTGCTCACCCACGCCGACCTCGCCGCGCGGGCCCGCGCGACCGTGCCGCACGCGGTGGTCGTGCCGTTCCGGATGTTCCTCGGCGACCCGGTGTTCGACCAGGTCGAGAACGCGATCAAGGAAGGTGGCGAGATCCGTGGCTGAGCATGACGTGTTGCCCAGGGAGGGCATCCGGCTGGCGCAGACCGCGACCGACAAGTGGGACGCGGTCCGCCAGTCCGGGGCGCTGCTCGCCGATCTCGGTGCGGTCGAGGACGGCTATCCGGCGACCATGCTGGAGCGGGAGCGCTCGGTGTCGACCTACATCGGCGAGGGCGTCGCGATTCCACATGGGACGGACGCGAGCCGCGCGCTCGTGCGCCGCACGACGCTCGGCGTGCTGCAGTTCCCGGACGGCGTCGAGTGGGACGGCGAGCCGGTGACGATCTGTGTGGCCATCGCGGCCAAGGGCGACGAGCACGTCACGGTGCTCTCCGCGCTGGCGCAGATCCTGATGGACCCGGCGCAGGCCGAGCGGCTGCGGACCTCGCGGAGCGTCGACGATGTGTACGAGCTCCTGGAATCGATCGGGAAGGGCCTTTCGGTATGAGGGTGGCGCGTTTCTACGCCCCTGGTGATCTCCGCCTGGAGGACGCCGAAGCACCGGTACCGGCACCGGACGAGGTGAAGATCCGGGTCCGCCAGTGCTCCACGTGCGGCACCGACGTCAAGATCTTCAACTACGGCCACCACCACCTGGTGCCGCCGCGGGTGATCGGCCACGAGATCGCCGGGGAGATCGTCGAGGTCGGCGCCGGCGGCGCCGGCTGGTCGGTCGGCGACCGGGTGCAGGTGATCGCCGCGGTGCCGTGCGGCACCTGCCCGGACTGCCGGCGCGGCCGGATGAGCGTCTGTCCCAACCAGACATCCGTGGGCTACCACTACGACGGCGGGTTCGCCGAGTTCCTGGTGGTGCCCAAGGCCGTGCTGGCGGTGGACGGGCTGAGCCGGATCCCGGACGGGGTGAGCTTCGCCGAGGCGTCCGTCGCCGAGCCGCTGGCCTGCGTGGTCAACGGGCAGGAGCTCGCCGGGGTGGGTCGGCATCACGGGCAGGGCGACGACGTCGTCGTGATCGGCGCCGGCCCGATCGGCTGCCTGCACGTGCGGCTCGCCCGCGCGAAGGGCGCCCGGCGGGTGTACCTGGTGGAGCTGAACCGGTCCCGGCTGGACATGTCGGCCGCGGTGGTCGAGCCGGACGCGGCGATCTGCGGGTCGGAGGTGGACGCCGTTGACGAGGTGCGCAAGCTCACCGACGGGCGCGGCGTGGACGTGGTGGTCACCGCGGCCGCATCCGGTGCGGCGCAACGGGACGGGCTGCAGATGGCCGCGCGCAGCGGGCGGGTCAGCTTCTTCGGCGGCTTGCCCAAGGACAAGCCCACGATCACGTTGGACTCGAACCTGGTGCACTACCGCGAGCTGACGATAGTGGGCGCCAACGGGTCCAGTCCCGCGCACAACAAGCGCGCGCTGGAGCTGATCGCGTCCGGGGAGGTGCCGGTGCACGACCTGATCACCCACCGGCTCAGGCTTTCCGAGCTGCACACCGCGATCGAGCTGGTCGCGTCCGGGCAGGCCATCAAGGTGACCATCGAGCCGTGATTATCTTGTGTGCCAAGGAGGACACATGGCTTCCAGAGATGTCGTCGTCGGGTCCCGGATCGGACTGCACGGAAGGCCCGCCGCGATCGTCGTGCGGACGGCGGCGGCCCAAGGCGTGGCCATCAAGATCAGCACCGGCGAACGGCCGCCGGTCGACGCGAGCAGCATCATCGCGGTGCTCGCGCTCGGTGCGCACGGCGGCGACACGGTCACCGTCGAGGCCGCCGGCGAGGGTGCCGACGCCGCGCTGGACGCGATGGCCGAGGTGCTGGCCCGCGACCTCGACGCCGAGACCGAGACCGCCGATGCCTGAGCCGATGTCCGAGCTGACCGGACTCGGGGTGAGCCCCGGCCGCACGGCCGGGCCGGTGTACCGGATGTCCCCGCCGCCGTCGCTGCCCGCCGAGCCGCCCTCGGTGACCGACTCGGCCGCCGAGGTCGAGGCGGCGGCCGCGGCGCTGCGGTTCGTCGCCGACGAGCTCACCCGGCTCTCCGGCCAGGTCGAGGGCGCGGCCGCGGACGTGCTGGACACCGAGTCGATGATGGCCGTCGACCCGACGCTCGCCGACGCGGTGTCCCGCCGGGTCGACGCGGGCCGCGCCGCCGCGTGGGCGATCACCGACGCGATCGCCGAGCAGCAGGAGGCGTTCGCCGCGATCGGCGGCTACTTCGCCGAGCGGGCCGCGGACCTGGCCGACATCCGCGACCGCGCGGTCGCCCGGCTGCTCGGCCTGCCGATGCCCGGCCTGCCGATGCCGGGGGAGCCGTACGTGCTCCTCGCCGACGACCTGTCGCCGGCCGACACCGCGCTGCTGGACCCGGCGACCGTGCTGGCGATCGTCACCCGGCGCGGCGGCCCGACCAGCCACACCGCGATCCTCGCCAAGGCACGCGGGTTGCCGGCCGTGGTCGGCTGCGCGGGTGTGCTGGACCTGCCGGACGGCGCGGTGGTCTCGGTCGACGGCACGACCGGCTTTGTGTCCACTGTGGACGATGCGGAGGTGGCGTCGATCCGGGCGGAGGCCCGGCGCGAGCGGGCGCGGCTGGCCGCGTTCACCGGCCCCGGCCGGACGAAGGACGGGCACCCGGTGCCGCTGATGCTCAACGTCGGTGGTGCCGCGGACCTGGTGCCGGACACCGAGGGCGTGGGTCTCTTCCGCACCGAGTTCCTGTTCCTGGGCCGGACCTCCGCGCCGACCGTGGCCGAGCAGGAGCGCGCGTACGCGGAGCTGTTCGGCGCGCTCGGCGACCACAAGGTCGTGCTGCGGACGCTGGACGCCGGCGCGGACAAGCCGTTGCCGTTCCTGGGCCTGGCGGCCGAGGACAACCCGGCGCTGGGTGTGCGCGGCCTGCGCATCGCCCGTGACCACCCGGCGGTGCTGGCCGACCAGCTCGAGGCCGTGTCCCGCGCGGCGACCGCGGCGGCGGCCGACGTGTGGGTGATGGCCCCGATGGTCGCCACGGCCGCGGAGGCCGGCGCGTTCGTCGAGGAGGTGCGCAAGGCCGGCCTGCCGACCGCGGGCGTGATGATCGAGGTCCCGGCCGCCGCCCTGCAGGCGCGCAGGCTGCTGGAGGTGGTGGACTTCGTCAGCATCGGGACCAACGACCTGAGCCAGTACACGATGGCGGCGGACCGGATGAACGGCGCGCTGGCGGACCTGCTGGACCCGTGGCAGCCCGCGGTGCTGGAGCTCGTCGCGGGCGTGGCGAGCGCCGGCCGGGAGGCCGGCAAGCCGGTCGGGGTGTGCGGCGAGTCGGCCGGGGATCCGTTGCTGGCTCTGGTGTTCGTGGGCATGGGCGTGACGAGCCTGTCGATGTCCGGCCCGAGCGTCGCGGCGGTGCGTGCCGCGCTGGCCGCCCACACCCTGGCCGACTGCGAACGCCTGGCCCAGCTGGCCATGGACGCACCCGACGCACCCTCGGCGAGGCGCGCCGTCGCCGAGGCCGGCGCGTAGTCAGGCCGGTTCGGCCGTAACGGTCATCGACTCCAGGACGGGACCGCCGAACGTGGTGGCCATCGCCACGTCGGCGGCGTCCCGGCCGCGGCCGATGGTGACGCGGCCCTTGCGGCGGGCGTTGTTGCGCGGGTCGAAGGTCCACCAGCGGTCGCCGAGCCAGACCTCCAGCCATGCCGCGAAGTCCATCGGCGCCGGGTCGGGTGCCACGTCCAGGTCGGGCAGGTAGCCGAACACGTACCGGGCCGGGATGTTGAGCGCCCGGCAGAACGAGATCGCCAGGTGGGTGAAGTCGCGGCACACGCCGAGCCGGGTGGTGTTGACGTCGCTCGCCGTGGACAGGGCCGTGCTGCTGCCGTAGCGGAACATGAGGTGGCGGTGCACGTGCGCGCAGATCTCCCGCACCCGCCCGTAGCCAGGCGGGCACCCGCCGAACCGGGTCCACGCCTCGTCGCCGAGGACGTCGGGGAGGCAGTAGCGGCTCGGCAGCGTGTAGAGCAGCACGGCGTCGGGCAGGTCGTCCGGCGCGACCTCGGGCGCGCTCTCGTCGGCGTCCTCGGGCGCGTCCGGCACGTCGAGCACCGCGTCGTAGCGCAGCGTGGCCCGGCCGGCCGGCAGGACCACCCGCAGGCACGGGTTCCCGTACAGGTCGCGGTACCGGCGCAGCCGGGCGTACGGCTCGAGCCGGCACGTCTCCTCGACCGGCGGCTCGTCACCGGGCTGGATCTGGAACACGGTCGGCGTGGGCACCTCGGCGTGGTAGGCGAACGTGCAGCCCACCCGCAGCCGCGTCGTCGGGGTCGTCGGGGTGGTCAGGTCAGCGGTCCGCACGGTCGGGCTCGGCGCCGATGGCCGCCATCTGGTTGGCCAGCGAGGCACGGTCGGCGGGCGGCAGGACCGGACGGATGTGGTGGACGTGGCGGCCGGCGACGGCGTCGGCGACGAACCGGGCGACGGTGGCGGGGACGGGCACCGCGGCACCGCCGAGATAGGCGATCACCACCGGAGCCTCGCCGGGCACCGTCTCGACGCCGACGTACCAGCCGAGCCGCTCGTCCCACACGAGCATGAGGTCGTGCTCCGGCCGCTCCGGCCACCGCTGGGAAAGCCCGAGATACGCGGTGGCGGTGTCGCTCACCTCGTACCCGGTCGCCTCGGCCGGGACCCCGACCGCGGCCGCGACCTGCCGGATGTAGCCGCCCAGCATCGGCCCGAGCACCAGCGAGCCGCCGGGCACCTCGTCCAGCCCCAGCATCGACAGCAGGCCGACGAACTCGTGCCGGTCCCGGGACTGGCGGGCGACCGTGCGGACCGCTCGGCTCTGCTGGTCGGAACGCTCCCGCTCCGCGGTGGCGCGGGAGTTGGCGAACTCGGTGCTCGGTTGTCGACGGCCGGACTGTCGTGTCGCGGTCATGACCCTCCTCGTCCGTTCAGGCGTAGTTGGGTGGTTGGTGTCCGGCCGGCGCGGTCCGGTCCAGATCGGCCGTCCGGAGCCGGAACACCTGCAGTTCGAGCCCGAAGTACTTGCCGGTCTCGCCGACCCAGTGCATGCCGTGCTGGCGGACCGTGGCCGCGGCGCGGGTGTTCTCCGGGCGCACGACCGCGAACAGCTCGCCGACGCCCTGGCCGAACGCCCACGAGGCGAGCGCGAAGGTGGTCTCGCTCGCGTACCCCTTGCCCCACATGGACGGGTTGAGCTGCCAGCCGATCTCCAGGTCCTCGTCGCCCGGCGGCAGCGGCAGCAGGACGGCGCCGCCGACCACCCGCAGGTCGTCGGCGCGCTCGATCGCCCACCGGCCCGCCGGGGACACCAGCCGGCTGTCCTCGGCGATCCACTGCTGGAGCAGCAGGCGCATCGCGGCCAGGTCGTGCACCCGGTCCATGGCCGGGCTCAGCCAGCGGGCCACCTCGGGGTGGCCGTAGATCCGCAGCGCCTCCTGCGCGTCATCAAGGCGCCAGGCCCGCAGGGTCAGCCGCTCGGAGGTGAGCGTGGTGGTCGTCGCGGTCACCGCAATCGTCACCCGCCACCGGTCATGGCGCGTCCGGGGCTCGCGAGCTTCGCGAGACGCTGCGGGGTGGGCCACCGGACCTGCCGGACCCAGCCGAACTTCTCGAACATCCAGATCAGCCGGGCGGAGACGTCGATCTGTCCACGTAGGACGCCGTGGCGCGCGCAGGTCGGGTCGGCGTGGTGGGAGTTGTGCCAGGACTCGCCCATCGACAGGATCGCGAGCGGCCAGAAGTTGGCCGACTTGTCCCGGCTGATGAACGGCCGGTTGCCGATCATGTGGCAGATCGAGTTCACCGACCAGGTCACGTGGTGCTGGAAGGAGATGCGCGCGAGCCCGGCCCACAGGAACCCGGTGAGCGCGCCCCACCAGGACAGCGTGATGACGCCGCCCAGCACCGCGGGGAGCCCCGCGCTCAGCACGACCCAGAGCGGGAACAGCTTGTCCACGAGGCGCAGGTCCGGGTCGGCGGCGAGATCCGGCGCGAACCGGTCGATGTTGGTCTTGTCGCGGCCGAACAGCCAGCCCATGTGCGCGTGCCAGAAGCCCTTCGCGAGCGCGAGCGGCGAGGTGCCGAACAGCCACGGCGAGTGCGGGTCGCCGTCCCGGTCGGAGAACGCGTGGTGGCGGCGGTGGTCGGCCACCCAAGCGATGACCGAGCCCTGCGCGGCCAGGCCGCCCGCGATGGCGAGGGTGGCCCGCAGCCAGCGCGGCGCCTTGAACGCGCCGTGGGTGAAGTACCGGTGGTAGCCGACGGTGACGCCCAGCGTGGACACGGTGTAGAACACGCCGGCGATCATCAGGTCGACCCACGTCATGCCCCAGCCCCAGGTGAGCGGCACGGCCGCGGCCAGCGCGGCGAACGGGATGATCAGGAAGGCCCGGATCGTCATCATCTCACCCATCGAGCGCTGCCCGGACAGGACCGGCTTCGGGGTGTTCTGGGGAGGTTCCGGACGGGAAAGAACGGTCGTCATACGTAGCTCATCTCGTGGCGACGTAGGGCTGCCCGAGACGATCCGAGGAATCCGAGCAGTGCGGTGATGGTCAGGCGGGTGCGCGCCGTGGGCGCGGCACCGTGTTGCGGGACCGGGAGGCGCGGCGGGCGAGGAGCGTGGTGGCGCTGTCGACGTTGTGCCCGTCGGCAGCGGCCAGCGACATCGCTCTGGCGTTGACCGCGGCGGTCTCCGGCGGCACCACGAGAAGCGTGACACGGTGGCCCCCGGAACCGGTCACGTCGATCGTGTTGGTGCCCTGGCTGTGGAAGCCACCGAGCCTGACCCGGTGCCCGCCGTTGTCGAGGTGACGCCTCGCGGGCTCCCACTCGGCAAGGTTGTAGGCCATCCGCTGGATCTCACCGAGCCGGACTGCCAACGCCGCAAGCAACGTCGGCAGCTCGGCAACGAGATCCCGCGAGCGGGGCCACCAGGCGCCGTCGACGAATCCGTGGTCCCCCGGAGTGGGCTCCGCCGGCTTCAGGTTCAGGCGCGGCGGCTGCTCTGCCGAAGCGGCATCGGAGGCGACAGTGGGATTTCGCGGGCCCGACGACATGTCGGTGCTCCCTTCCCGGTCAAGACGTCGACCGGGCATCGTCGAGGACGAGGCCAGCACGAACGCCGACATACGAGGTGCCTTCGACGGCTTCACCCTACACCACGGCGCTTGCCGAACCTGCTGTTCACGAGCCGGGTGTACGGTAAGGTCAGCGCGGGGGATGACCGATGCGCGACACCGGCGTTCCCGGATCTCAACGGCGCGAACCATTCGCGATTCTCCCGGTGTCCGACACCGCTTGAACCGAACCAACACAACGGCAGGCGGCGAAGATGCCAGCAACAGACGCGCATGCGAGCGTGTCCGGACCACAGGCCAACGGCCAGGTGGCCACCGGATGCGCGGTGTGCCCGCATCCGTGGACCGAACACGACGCCATCGCGGCCCGTTACTGCAACGCCACGGCGACCGGGCTGAAGGGACGCGGCTGCGTCTGCACCCAACAGAAACCCGGCTGAGCAAAGAGGTTCCGGGGCCTACTGTCTCGAAAGGACATTCGTCATCACTGACACGACGCCGAACAGCACGCCGATCAACGTGCTGTTCAGCCACCCACTCACCCAGCAGGCGACGAGCGTCACGGCCGCCCGGCCCGACGCCGCCTACGGGGCCTTGTTCCGCGAGCCCGAGCTCGCCGACCAGCCGGCGGACGCCGGCGACTTCGAGCCGGACTTCGAGCCGGACATCGAGCCCGAGTACGTCCCGCGCGTTCCGTCCCGTCCCCGGCGCAACGACGTCCGGGCCCGGCGGACGACCCGGCGCCGCAGCGCCGCCTGAGCGGTCCTGTGTCAACGGTTCGCTCGCAAGCTCGCCCTGTGACACTGGTTCGCTCGCAAGCTCTCTCACCCACCTACCTCGGGGAGCTGGGCGGTGAACAGCCACGTGGAGAACAGCGGCCCGAGGTCGATCTCCGTGTGCCGCGCGGCCACGGTCGTGAAGTCGTCCGTGGTTGCCGTCGCGTGCCGGTAGGTGTCCGTCCACTCGCGAACCACGGCGAAGAAGGCGCGGTCGCCCACGGCCTCGCGTAGCGCGTGCAGGGTCAGCGCGCCCCGCTGGTACACGCGGTCGTCGAACATGTCGCGGGCCGCCGGGTCGCCGATCACCAGGTCCTGCGGCTCGCCGGCCAGGTGCGTCCGCGACACCGCGGCCAGCACCGACGCCGGTCGCCCGCCGGACCGCTCCGACCACAGCCACTCCGCGTACGCGGCGAAGCCCTCGTTCAGCCAGATGTGGCGCCAGTCCGCCAGCCCGACGCTGTTGCCGAACCACTGGTGCGCGAGCTCGTGGGCCACCAGCCGCTCGAACCCCCGACGCCCGTCCACGTGGTTGGCGCCGAAGATCGACAGACCCTGGGCCTCGACCGGGACCTCGAGCTCGTCGCCGGTCACCACGACCGCGTAGTCGGCGAACGGGTAGGGCCCGAACAGGTCGGCGAACAACGCCATCATCGACGGCTGCCGGGCGAAGTCGTGCCGGAACGCCCGCACGAGCGCCCGGGGGACGGCCGCGTGCTGCCCGGGGGCCAGCGTCTCGGACTCGTAGCGTCCTATTTGGACGGTCGCGAGGTAGGTCGCGGTCGGCGCGTCCTGGACGTACTCCCACCGCGTGCCGCTCCCCGCCGACGACCGCGACGCGAGGACCCCGCCCGCCAGGACGGTGTAGCCGGTCGGCGCGGTGACCGCGATCCGGTAGGTGGCCTTCTCTCCCACCCGGTCGTTGCACGGGAACCACGACGGCGCGCCGATCGGCTGGCTCGCCACGATCGCCCCGTCGGTCAGCTCGTCCCAGCCGAGCTCACCCCAGTGCCGGGTGCGCACCGGCGCCGGCCGCCCCGAGTAGCGCAGCTCCACCGAGAACAGCGAGCCGCGCGGCACCGCCCGGCCGATCCGCACCCGCACCTTGCCGGCCCGGTGGGTCCACCGCGCCGGCCGCCCGTCGACCTTCAGCCGGTCGACGGTGAACGGGCCGAGGTCCAGCGCGAACGCGGGCAGCGACTCCTCGGCCACCGCGGACACCTTCGCGACCCCGGAGAGCCGGCCGGTCGACGGCTTGTAGGTCAGCTCGAGGCCGTAGTGCCACACGCGGTAGCCGGGGTTGCCGTGCCCCAGCAGGTCGGCTTCGCGGATCGGCACGGCGTCACTGCCAGGCCGCGACCGGGTTGCCGAGCCAGCGCGTACCGTCCGGCACGTTCTCCCCGCGCATCACCAGCGACGCCGGTCCGATGCTCGTGTGCGCACCGATCGTCGTGCCGGGCAGGACGATCCCGTGCGGACCGAGCGTCGCGCCGGCCGCCAACGTCACCTGGTCCATACGCAAGATCCGATCATGGAACAGGTGGGTCTGCACGACGCACCCCCGGTTGACGGTCGCGCCGTCGCCGAGCGACACCAGGTCCGCCTCCGGCAGCCAGTACGACTCGCACCACACGCCACGGCCCACCTTGGCGCCGAGCGAGCGCAGCCATCGCGGGCGTCCCGCCGACCCCGCCGACGAGCCACGGCACCGCCAGGACCTCGACGAAGGTGTCCGCCAGCTCGTTGCGCCACACGAAGCCGCTCCACAGCGGGTACTCCTTCGCGCGGAATCGCCCGACGAGCGCCCATTTCGCGGCCACCGCCAGCAGACCCGCCGCGACGCCGCCGGCGAGCAGCAGTGCCCCGCTCGCGAGCGCGGCGAGCCAGAACCCCCGGGTGGCGAGCAGCTCGAACGCGGCGAGCACCAGCACGGCCAGCGCCACCGAGCACATCACCGGAACGACCCGGCACAGCTCGACCAGCGCGCGGGCCACGACGAGCCTGCGCGGCGGCGCGAACGTGCGGCTCTGGTCGCCGTCCGCGACCGCGCGCGGCAGCCTCATCGGCGGCATGCCGAGGTAGGAGCTGCCGGTCTTGGCGCGCTTCGGTGTCGCGGACAGCACACCGACCAGGCCGCGCTTGGGCACCGCCCGCCCGGCCGCGGTCATCCCGGAGTTGCCGAGGAACGCGCGCTTGCCGACCCGCGCGGCCGCGAGCCGCAGCCAGCCGCCGCCCAGCTCGTAGGAGGCGACCATCGTGTCGTCGGCGAGGAACGCGCCGTCGCCGATGGTGGTCATCGCGGGCAGTGCGACGACGGTCGACGCCTCGACGCCGCGGCCGACCCGCATGCCGAGCGCGCGCAGCCAGACCGGGGTCAGCAGGCTGGCGTAGAGGGGAAACAGGTGCGCCCGGGCGGAGTCCATCAGCCGCAGCGCCGCCCAGGCCTGCCAGGCGATCCGGCCGCGCACCGGGTGGTAGCGACACCAGGTACAGCACCGCACACCAGAGCGCGCCGGGTGCCACCGCGGCGAGCAGCGGCGCGTCGCGTTTGGCCAGCGTGTGCAGCAGCAGCGCGCCGAGCCCGATCAGCGCCGAGCAGCCGAGGATGATCGAGAACGC
>NZ_WHTD01000038.1 GCF_009379765.1 Actinophytocola sp.
CGAGGACGCCGTACCGACGCCTGACGTGCCCATGACCTGGAGCCTGGGCCTCCTCGGTGACCTCATGTGGATGCGACTACCCGAGACCCGCCCCTTCCTCGCCCAACGCATCGCTCGGGCGGTCGAAGACGCGATCGACCAGCGCCGTGAGCTGTGGTTGCTGGTCGGGGACATCGTCACAGGTGCGTTGTGGCGTCCGGTCATGTGCCCGACCCTGGACGACTATCCGCGCACCAGGGATCGGGTAGCGGCGCAGTTGCGGGTGGTTCGCGAGGCATACCTCGCCGACCACCCCGACCAGGATGCTACCCGGTACATGCTGATGCACTACGTGTTGTACAACCTCCAAGAGCCCGAATACCGCCGCATCGTCGAGGAGGTCGATCCCGAACTGGCCTCCCTCATGGACTCAGTGATGGGGAGTTGAGCAACAGCCCGATCGGCGCCGTCACAGCAAAGGTGGAAACCGCGTCGCCGACACCATCCCCCTGGGGCGAGGACGCCGTCTACATCTGGGACGTCAAACCCCCTGGCGAACGAGAGACGGTGTCGGCCAGAGCGACCCTGAGGGGACGTTCCACCACCAGAAAGCTGCTCAACAGTTCAACAAGTTGGCGAGGTGGCTTGACAAGGTGCGCGCAGGAAAATCGTCGCCAGTGAATCCGACATCCGCGTCGCCAAGGCAGAAGCTGGCGACCTGTGGGACGCCCTGAACACCGCAGACCGCACCGGCAACGTGGTCGCGGAGATCAAGGCCAAGGACTCTGCAGATGTGGCGATGCGGTGGTTGTTCCGTACGGTGGTGCCGGTGTTGCCACCGGGGAAACCGAAACCGATGTTCGGGTACGAGCACATCCGGGTGGTCTACGAGGACGCCTCCACGGTGTAACCGGCGATCGAAACCGAACTTGTCAAGTCCATTTTCGTCCGAGGCCGCATTCTGCCATCCAACCTTGGCACTTCTGGGGGTCCGGGACACGGTGGCCGAGTCGAGGTGTTCATGCCACCCACGGCACGACCGCAAGTGTTGGGTCGCCAGCGCGTCGTTCAGGGCGTGGGTCAGAGGTTGATCATGTGGCCGGCCAGGCCGTGGAGTGCTTCCTTGACGGCCTCGCTCAGGGTTGGGTGGGCGTGGACGTTGCGGGCCATCTCGTGGACGGTGAGGTCCCACTGCTGGGCCAGGGTCAGCTCGGGCAGCAGCTCGGTGACGTCCGGGCCGATCAGGTGCCCGCCCAGCAGCTCGCCGTACTTCTTGTCGGACAGCAGCTTCACGAAGCCGCGGGTGTCGCCGAGGCCGTGCGACTTGCCGTTGGCGGTGAACGGGAACTTCGCGACCTGCACGTCGAAACCGGCCTCCCGGGCCTGCTCCTCGGTGTAGCCGAAGCTCGCGATCTGCGGCTGGCAGAACGTGGCGCGCGGGATCATGCGGTAGTCGAGCTCCATGGTCTCCGCGCCGCCGATGGTCTCCGCGGCGACGATGCCCATGGACTCCGCGGCGTGCGCGAGCATGAGCTTCGCGGTGACGTCGCCGATCGCGTAGATGTGGTCGACGTTGGTGCGGCAGAACCCGTCGATCTCGATCGCGCCGCGGTCGCTGACCCGGACACCGGTCTTGTCCAGGCCGTAGCCCTCGACGTTGGGCTGGAAGCCGATGGCCTGCAGGACCTTGTCCGCCTGGAGCGTCTTGCGCTCGCCGTTCGCGGAGACCTCGACGGTGACCTGGTCGCCGGAGTCGTCGATCGACTCGACCCGGGTGGACGTCAGCACCGTGACGCCGAGCTTGCGGTAGTGGCGGGCCAGCTCCTTGGAGACCTCGGCGTCCTCGAGCGGGACCATCCGGTCGAGGAACTCGACGATCGTGACGTCCACGCCGTAGTTGGCGAGCACGTAGGCGAACTCGACGCCGATCGCGCCCGCGCCGGCGATGATGATGCTGCCCGGCAGCTCCGGGGTGAGGATCTGCTCCTCGAAGGTCACCACCCGCTCGGACAGCGACGTGCCCGGCAGCAGCTTGGCCGACGCGCCGGCGGCGATGATGCAGTTGTCGAAGGTGACGGTCTCGCCGTTCACCTCGATGGCGTTCGGGCCGGTGAACGTGCCACGACCGGTGAACTCGGTGATCGAGTTCTTCTTCATCAGGTAGTGCACGCCCTTGACCCGGCCGTCCGCGACGGTCCGGCTGCGCGCGTGCGCCACGCCGAAGTCGAACGTCACGTGGCCCTCGACCGAGATGCCGAACGTCTTCTGCTCGTTGGTGAAGATGTAGGAGAGCTCGGCGTTGCGCAGCAGCGCCTTGGACGGGATGCAGCCGACGTTCAGGCAGACCCCGCCCCAGTACCTCTCCTCGACGACCGCGACCGACAGCCCCAGCTGCGCCGCTCGCACCGCGGCCACGTAGCCGCCCGGGCCGGCGCCGAGAACCACGACGTTGAAGTGTGTGCTCACGGCTTCCACCCTAATCCGCCGCCCGCCGTCCCCCACGCCGAGCGGGCGTGAGCGCGCGCACCCCGCCGGCCACGGACGAACAGCACCCGGGCCCGCACGGGCGAGCGGGCGCCGTTCGTCCCGGGACGGGCTACTCGGCCCCGCGGCGGCCGAGGTCCGCGACGAACGCGCGCACGGCCCGCGGAGTGAACACGAGGACCGGGCCGGCCGGGTTCTTGGAGTCACGCGCGGCGGCCCGCGAGCCCACGAACGCCAGCTCGACGCACTCGCTGTTGGCGCTGCTGCGGGAGCTCTTGCGCCACACCGCGCCCGACAGATCAACCTCGTTCATTGATTGCCCTCCTTACAACTCACCTGCGACTTCGGCGACGACGGCCGCCGACTGCTTCGGGCTGAGCGCCACCGCCACCAGGTGCTCGAAGACCGACCGGTAGCGGCCGATGTCCGCGTCGGACTCGAGGAACAGGTCGCCGGCCATGCTGTCGATGAAGATCAGCTCCTTGTCCAGCGGGTCGCTGAAGTCCAGGAAGCTGAACTGGCCGGTCATGCCGGGGTGGGAGCCGGCGCCGAACGGGATGAGCTGGAAGGTGACGTTCGGCGCCTTGGCCGCGTCGAGGAGATGGTCGAGCTGCGCACGCATCACCTCGACGCCACCGACGACGCGGCGCAGCGCCGCCTCGTCGAGCACCACCCAGAGCTTCAGCGGCGGCGACTTGGTGAGCACGCCGCGCCGTTGCATCCGGGCGCGGACCCGGTCCTCCACCTGGTCGTCGGTGGCGCCGGGCAGCCCGCCGCGGATCAGGGCGCGGGCGTAGTCCTCGGTCTGCAGCAGGCCGGGGACGATGAGCGACCCGTAGTTGCGGACGCTGCGCGCCTCGTCCTCGAAGCTGATGTACGCGGTGTACTCCTCGGGCAGCTCCGAGTGGTAGGGCCGGAGCCAGCCCTGCCTGGTCGCGTCCCGGCACAGGTCCGTCAGGTACCTGCGCTGCTCCTGGTCGACCTCGTACAGGTTGAGCAACGCGACCAGCGTTCGCATCTGCGGCCGCGCTCTGGCGGTCTCGATGCGGTAGAGCGTGGCGTTGTTGATGCCGGTCTTCTCGCTCGTCTCCTCCCGCGTCAGGTCGGCCGCGTTGCGAAGTCGACGCAGCTCGGCCGCCAACCTGCGCAGCCGGACCGTCGGAGCCTGCCTTTTCGGTGCCACGGTGTCGATGATTCCTCACTCCTTCGTGGGAGAGCAAACGCACTCTCATAAACGCTGAGTTGCGTTTGATATCTAACAGAGGCACTATTGCTCATGACGGAGAGCGGCGCCACCGCTACCCGCCGTAGACGCCAACGGGACGCGAGGAGAGGACAGATGCACGAGGAACTGGTGGTCAGCTCGTGGGTGGGCATCCGCGCGAGCTGCGAGATGAACTACAGCATCAACACCTGCGAGGACGTGGACTTCATGATCAGCGGCGGCAACCGGACGTTCGAGTTCGCCTACACGGTCGACGCGCTGAGGAAGTTCGTCGAGCTGAGCGGCGTGGCGCTGGCCGAGATGGACGCCCTGCGCGAGCTGGAAGAGGCCGAGCTGGGTGCGCAGCCGGCGGCGGTCGCGGCGTCATGAGCACTCCGTTCGACGGCACCGAGCTGACCCCCGAGGACCGGCTGATCACCCAGCTGGTCGGGCTGGAAGAGAAGTTCCCCGGCGGATACCAGGTAGCACTCGGCATTCGGCTTAGCCAGTCCGCCGAAGCGGCGGAGGCGCTGTTCACCGCCAACGACCTGCCGATGCGCGAGGAGCTGATCGCCGAGCTGACCTACTGGCGCTGCCACGCCGAGGAAGGCCTGAAGTTCCTCGAGCACAGCCGGCACGTCGTCGCCGCGGTCATGGCGCGGATCCGGTCGACCGAGCCGCGATGACGCGGCCGGGCCGACGGCGCGCCGGGAGGTCCAGCTGACCGCCATTGGTTCAACCATTCGGACCAACGGCGACCCGGCGGAGCCCCGGTAGCGGTCGTTTCGTCGGCACACTGGTTCAACCATTGCCCGCAGACGGCCGGTGAGAAGTTCCCGCGACGGTGATCGAACCGGTGAGAAGTTGGCCGGAAAATCCTTGCGACACCTGGATTTCCGGCCCGGTTTACAACGTCTTTCGCAACTGTCTTGACACCGGCGCCGAGCAGGCCCAGAGTTCTCCCATTGGTCTATACCACTAGGTCTAAACCATGAGGTCTGAACCACCGGTGCGGGCTCGTCATGGGCACGGAGAGGACGGCAGAGAAGTGAAGCGCTGGACAAAGGTGATGGCCGGCGTCGCCGCCATCGCGCTGGCTACCGCCGGCTGCGCCGGATCGGGCGGCGGCGATGAGGGCGGCGGCAACGAGCAGGCCGCGGGCGAGCCTCGGACGCTGACCGTGTGGCTGATGAACGGCTCCGCGCCGGAGACCCTCACCGACGAGCTCAACAAGGAGTTCGAGCAGGCCAACGACGGCGTCACGGTCAAGTACGAGGTCCAGGAGTGGAACGGCATCCAGGACAAGCTGACCACCGCGCTGGCGAGCCAGAACCCGCCGGACGTGATCGAGCTCGGCAACACCCAGGCCCCGGCGTTCGCGGCCGAGGGCGTGCTCACCGACCTCACCGGTGACGTCGACAGCCTCTCCGGCGACCAGTGGCTCGCGAGCCTCAAGGCCTCCGGCGAATGGGACGGCAAGCAGTACTCCACCCCGTTCTACGCGGCGAACCGCGAGGTCATCTACCGGACGGACATGTTCGAGCAGGCGGGCATCACCGCCCCGCCGACCTCGCGCCAGGAGTGGCTGGACGCGATCACCAAGCTCAAGGCCAAGTTCGGCGGCGACAAGCAGTTCCAGCCGCTGTACCTGCCGGGCCAGAACTGGTACGCCCTGCTGTCGTTCATCTACGACGAGGGCGGCGACATCGCCGAGAAGGACGGCACCGACTTCAAGGCGACCCTGGACAGCGACGAGGCCAAGGCGGGCCTGGAGTTCTACAAGCAGATCGTCGACGCCTCCGGCACGACCGCGCCCAAGGACAACGACGAGCAGAACCCCGAGCAGGCCGGCATCTACGGCCAGGGCAAGGTCGCGATGATGATCGCGCTGCCGTGGGAGGTCGACACCGCCGCCAAGGACAACGCCGACATCAAGACCAAGACCTCCGCGTTCCCGATCCCGTCGAAGAACGCGGGTGACACCGCGCCGGTGTTCCAGGGCGGCTCGAACCTGGCCGTCCCGGTCAACAGCAAGAACGCCGACCTGGCCAAGGACTACCTGAAGCTGCTGCTGAGCTCGAAGTACCAGACGCAGCTGGCCGAGGCCGGCATGGTGCCGGGTGCCTCGACCGACCTCTCCGCGCTGGACGCGAACCCGATCAGCAAGGCGATGGCCGAGGCGTCCCAGAACGGCAAGGCGGTTCCCGCCACGCCGAAGTGGGCCACCATCGAGGCCGGCCAGAACCCGCTCAAGGACATGCTGACCGCGTACCTCACCGGTGCGAAGGACATCGACGCGGCAACCAAGGACGCCAACTCGGCACTGGACGCGGCCTTCACCGGCTGATGACGACAACCACTCAGATCGTGGTGCCGGCGGGGACTCCCCCGCCGGCACCGCCGCGCGCGGGCCGCCGCGGCCGTTTCGGCGGGGCTGGTCTCGGCGAACGCACCATCCCCTATCTCCTGCTCGCGCCGGCCGTCATTACCATGCTGGTGCTGCTCGCCTGGCCGGCGATCCAGGTGGTCGGCATCAGCTTCCGCCAACTCGACCTCGGCGAGCTCGTCCGCGGCGAGGTCGTCTGGGTCGGCCTCGCCAACTACGCGGACGTGCTGTCCGACCCCGAGGTCTGGGCGATCACCCTGCGGACGGTCCTGTTCACCGGGGCCTGCGTTGCCGGCACGGTGCTCGCCGGGCTGCTTGTCGCGGTGCTCATGCGGCACCTGTCGAGCGGCGTCCGGATGGCCGTCCAAGTCACGCTCGTGCTCGCCTGGGCGACGCCGATCCTCGCCACCACCACGGTGTTCCAGTGGATCTTCGACCAGCAGTACGGGATCCTCAACAAGACCCTGGTGAAGCTGGGCTTCGACTCCTTCGCCGGGTTCTCCTGGTTCTCCTCGGGGGCCAGCACGCTCACCGTCATCGGCCTGCTGATCGGGTGGCAGGCGGTGCCGTTCGTGTGCTTCACGATCTACGCCGGCCTGCTCTCTGCACCCAAGGAGCTCTACGAGGCGGCCAGCATCGACGGCGCGAGCGCGTGGCAAACGTTTGCGACCGTGTCCTGGCCGTCGATCCGCCCGCTGGTCACGCTCGCCACGTTCCTGTCGGTGATCTGGGACTTCAAGGTGTTCGCGCAGGTGTGGGCGATCCGCCAGGGCGGCCCGGACGGTGGGAGCACGACGCTGCCGCTGCTGCTGTACCTGCGCGGCATCGCCGGCCGGCACTTCGGCATCGCGTCCGCGATCGCGGTGCTGATGATCCTGGTGCTGCTCGTGCTCACCGCCCGCTACCTGCAGCTGCTGCTGCGCTCCCGGGAAGCTGACGTCTCATGAACAAGACCCGGCTACAGCGGATCGCGCTCAACACGGTCGGCGCGGTCATCGCCGTGCTCTTCGCGTTCCCCACCTACTGGATGATCACCAGCGCGTTCAAGCCGTCCGGCGACCTGCTCACCCCGGACTACGACCTGGTCCCGCTGTCGGTCACGCTCGACAACTTCGTCAGCGCCATCCAGAAGCCGGGCTTCACCGTGCACCTGACGAACAGCCTGATCGTCACGCTCGGCGCGGTGGCGTGCTCGCTGGTCGCGGGCGTGCTGGCGGCGTTCCCGCTGGCGCGGCTGCGGTTCCGCGGACGCAAGGGGTTCCTGCTGCTGGTGCTGATCGCGCAGATGGCACCGATGGAGGCGTTGTTCATCCCGATGTTCCTGCTGATGCAGGATGCCGGGCTGCTCAACACGCTGCCGTCGCTGCTGCTGGTGTACTTCGCGATCACGCTGCCGTTCACGGTGTGGACACTGCGCGGGTTCGTCGCGGGCATCCCGTACGAGCTGGAGGAGGCGGCGATGGTCGACGGCTGCGGCCGGTTCGCCGCGTTCCGCCGGGTCGTGCTGCCCCTGCTCGGGCCGGGGCTCGTGGCGACGTCGGTGTTCGCGTTCATCACCGCCTGGAACGAGTTCCTCTACGCGCTCGTGTTCATGCGGGACTCGGACAAGCAGACGCTGCCGGTGTGGCTGTCGACGTTCAAGACCGTCTTCGGCACGGACTGGGGCGGGATCATGGCCGCGTCGGTGCTGTACGCGCTGCCGGCGCTGGTGTTCTTCCTGATCGTGCAGCGCAAGCTCGTGTCCGGGGCGACCGCGGGCGCGCTCAAGGGATGACCGGAATGACGGGTTGTGGTCTGGACCACGGGTGGTCTATACCTGATGGACCTGTCCCTCGGCAGTCCCAGGAGGACCCGTGTCCAGGCTCCCTGCTCCCCGCCGCGCCCTCGTGGTGCTCGCGGTCTCCGCGCTGGCCGTTCTCGGCGCCGGCGCGCAATCCTCGGCCTCTCCCGATCACCATCCGCCCAAGGAGTCGCGCATGAACCAGGTGATACCGGCCCCGGTGTCGGTCACACCTGACCGCCACGGCGGCGAGTTCCGGCTGACGCCGGACACCGTGATCCGGGTCGACCGCGGGGCGAAGCGGGTCGGCGAGTACCTCGCCGACCTGCTGCGACCGGCCACCGGCTACCGGCTGCCGGTCACCGACGACCGCCATGGCGACTCCGCCATCTCGCTGGACCTCGGCAAGGTGGACCCGCGGCTCGGCGACGAGGGCTACACGCTCGACGTCGACCGACGCGGCGTGGAGATCAAGGCCCGCACCGCGAAGGGCCTGTTCAACGGCGTGCAGTCGCTGCGCCAGCTGCTGCCCGCGCGGATCGAGAGCCGGTCGGTCGCCCGCGGCCCGTGGACGGTGCCGGCCGGCCGGATCGTCGACCAGCCCCGGTTCGCCCACCGCGGCGCGATGCTCGACGTCGCCCGGCACTTCTTCTCGCCGGAGGAGGTGAAGCGCTACATCGACCAGATCTCGATGTACAAGATCAACACGCTGCACCTGCACCTCGCGGACGACCAGGGCTGGCGGATCGAGATCAAGAGCTGGCCGCGCCTCGCGACCTACGGCGGCTCCACCGAGGTCGGCGGCGGCCCCGGCGGGTACTACACCCAGGAGCAGTACCGCGACCTGGTCGCCTACGCCGCCGAGCGGCAGATCACGGTCATCCCGGAGATCGACATGCCGGGGCACACCAACGCCGCGCTCGCCTCCTACGCCGAGCTGAACTGCGACGGCGTGGCGCCGCCGCTGTACACCGGGACCGAGGTCGGGTTCAGCTCGCTGTGCATCGACAAGGAGATCACCTACCGGTTCGTCGGCGACGTGCTGCGCGAGCTGGCGGCGCTGACCCCTGGCGAGTACCTGCACCTCGGCGGCGACGAGGCGCACGTGACGACCGAGCCGGACTACATCAAGTTCTTCCAGCGGGTGCTCCCGATGGCCGAGGACCTCGGCAAGAAGGTGGCCGGCTGGCACGACCTGCTGAAGGCCTCGCCGCTGACCTCCGCGCTGCCGCAGTACTGGGGCACGACGGACTCGAACCAGCTGGTGACCGACGCTGTGGCGCGGGGCAACAAGGTCCTGCTGTCGCCGGCGAACAAGTCGTACCTGGACATGAAGTACGACGAGAACACCCCGCTCGGCCTGTCCTGGGCCGGCTACATCGAGGTCGACACCGCCTACGGCTGGGACCCTGGCTCGTACCTGCAGGGCGTGCCGGAGTCGGCGGTGCTGGGCGTCGAGGCGCCGCTGTGGTCGGAGACGCTGGAGATCAGCGACCACATCGAGTTCATGGCGTTCCCCCGGCTGCCGGCGATAGCGGAGCTGGGCTGGTCCCCCTGGTCGACCCACGACTGGGAGTCGTTCCGCACGAGGCTGGCCGCGCAGGCACCGCGCTGGACCGAGCTGGGGATCGACTTCTACCGCTCGCCCCAGATCGACTGGCCGGCCTGACGCCAGTCGGGCAGTCGGGCCCGGCGCCAGGTACCGCACCCACCTGGCGCCGGGCCCGTCCCCGTTTCAGCGGACGTTCGCGCCGATGCCGTTCAGCAAGGTGTCCACCACGAGGTCCGCCGCCTGGGGCGGCTCCAGGTCCGGGAAGCGGTGGGCCGCGAGGGAGACCAGCTGGTCCAGCGTCGCGCGGCCCCAGCCCGGCGGCAGGTCGGAACGCAACAGGCCCTCCGCCACGAGGCGGTCCACGAAGGCGTCCAGGCGGGACCGCACGCGCTGGCGGCGTTCCTCCGTGGCGTCGTCGCCGCTCTCCAGGCGGCCGAAGTCGACCGGCCACTGGCGGCTCACCGGCAGGATCAGCTCCACGTACCGGTGCAGCGCCACCGCGACCGGCGCCTCCATCAGCCGCGCCTCGTCCAGCACCTGCTCGCCGGCGTCGAGCTTCGCGTTGAACAGCGCCACCAGCAGCGCCTCGCGGGTGGCGAACCGCCGGTAGACGGTGCGCCGGTCCACCCCGGCTTCGGCGGCGATCGTCGCTATCGAGATCGACGGGTCCGCGGCCAGCAGCGGGCGCCGGTCTGCAAGACCGCGTCCAGGTTGCGCACAGCGTCGGCCCGCACATGCCACACCTTACCCCTTGTGACACCTCCTGTGATGAGGGCCGCACAATAGTAGCTTTAAACACATGAACTGTCACATTAGAGTGGCATCTGCGACCCGTGCTTTCGCAGTGCTGGCCATCGGTCCCGCACCGCCAGCGCCGTGTCGACCCGTGGCGCCGCCGTGTCGGCGGACGGCGATGGCAGCGGGGTGGTGACGCCACGCTGGTTCGACCCGGTCGGCTCGGCCACGCCACCAGCCGGCTCGACCACCTTCCGGAGCTACCGCTGACCGAAGTCGTGGACCTGCTCGACCGTGCCCGACAACCGGGCCCGCTCGGCGGCGAACACCGCGAGGTGCGACTCCAGCGACTCGGCGGGACCGGACAGGATGTGGGCGGGGTCGCCGGTGGCGACGGCCGTGGTGAACGCGTCGAGCAGGCCCGCGTCCCCGCCGCCGTGGGTGGCATCCGCGTCGTGGCCCGCGCTCGGCACCTCGTGCGTGGACACCTCGCCGGTGACGAAGTCGTGCAGCGTCACCCGCTCGCCGTCGCCGTCGAGGTAGCCGCGGGTGCCGAAGAGCTGGGTGTGGCGGTCGAGGTGCGGGGTGAACGCGGTCATCGTGAACGTGCCGGTGACCCCGCCGCCGAACTCGAGCGCCACCACCTGGTGGTCGACGACGTCGTTGTCGCACGCGTACACGCAGCGCCCGTACGGCCCGTCGCGCAGCGCCGCCGCCACGCCGCTCTCGCTGACGTCGTCGGTGATCACGCTGACCGGCCAGCCGGTGCGGCCCGCGCGCAGCATGCCGAGGTAGAGCCGCGGCGCGGAGTACGCGCAGTCCGGCTCGACCGCACACGACACGCACCGGTCGGCCGCGCCCGCCGGCTGGTTCGACCGCCGGAAGTGGGACAGCGAGCCGAAACTGGACACGCGCTCGATGGGCCGGCCGACGATGTGCCGCAGCCAGTCGATGTCGTGGCCGGACTTGGCGAGAAGCATGAACGACGCGGTGTCGCTGCGCCGCCAGTTGCCGCGCACGTAGGAGTGCGCGTAATGCCAGTGCCCCACCGGTTCCAGGTGCTGCACGCTCATGACGTCGCCGATCCGGCCGGCGTCGACGAGCCCCTTGACGAGCCTGGTGTAGGGCCGGTAGCGCAGCACGTGGCAGACGGCGAACAGCACGCCCGCCTCGACGACCGCGGCCACCAGCTCGGCGCACTCGGCCTCGGTGGGCGCGAGCGGCTTCTCCACCATGAGGTGGTACCCGTTGTCCGCCAACGTGATCGCGGGCCCGACGTGGTCGGAGTCCTGAGTGGTCACGATCGCCGCGTCGGCCAGCCGCGGCGCCGCGGCCAGCTCCTGCCACGACCCGAACGCCCGCTCCGGCGGCACCCCGTGGCGGCGCGCCAGCTCCTCGCGTTGGTAGGCCCGCGGCTCGGCCACCGCGACCACCCGCCCCCGGTCGGGATGCCCGGCGATCCAGCCGCCGTAGCCGAAACCCCGCTGCCCCGCGCCCACCACGGCGAACGTCACCGGCCGGTCCATCATGCCCTCCGATAGCCAGTCACCAGCACCGACGCGGTGATCCGCACCGGCTCGGGCAGGGCCGCCACCCGCTCCCGCAATGTCGCCACGCCGACGTGCCAGGCGCTAGGCCCCATGCCCACCAACGACAGTACGTCCTGGTGCGACAGTTCGATGCCGAACTCGACCAGGTCCTGTGTGGATGGTCGAAGGTGCGGGGTCAGCCGGGCGGTCACCTGCTGGGCCTTGTCCGGCGCGACCGTGAGCAGGTCGAGCGCGGCCACGAGCGCGGCGAGGTGGTCCTCGGTGGGCGTCACGACTACGAGCCGCCCGCCGGCGGCGACGATCCGGTTCAGCTCGGCCGGGTTGCGCGGCGCGAACACGTTGAGCACCACGGAGATCGCGCGGCCACGCACCGGCAGGGCGCCCCACGCGTCGGCGCCGACCGCGCCGATCCTCGGGTGCGCGCGGGCCGCCCACCTCAGCGCCGGCTTGGCGACCTCCAGCGCCAGCCCGACGGCGTCCGGCGCCGCGTCGAGGACGGCGGCGAGGTAGTGGCCGGTGCCGGCGCCGAGGTCGGCTACGCAGCCCCGGACCTCGCCCGCCGCCGCGACGACCGCGCGCGTGATCGGCGCGTAGTGGCCCTTGCCAAGGAAGTCGGCACGCGCGGCCACCATGTCGGCGCTGTCGCCGGACACCTTGCCCGGCACCAGGTTCACGTAGCCCTGGCGCGCGACGTCGAACCCGTGCCCGGTGGCGCAGCGCACCGCGGGGCCGGCGAGCGTCAGCGCCGCGCCGCAGTGCGGGCACCCGAGGTAGGGCAGGACGTCAGCGAGCATCGGCCGCCAGCGCCTCGACCCGCCGGTGCAGCCGGTCGACGCGGGCCTCCGACTCGGGCTTCATCAATACGCTGCGCAGGAGCCGCGCGCCGCCGGCGTCGGCGGTCACGCCGGGATGCCTGCGCCCGAACGCGTCGGCGTCGACCTTGAGCACGGACAGGAACACCGGGTCGGCCTTGTCGTTCATGCCGTCGGTGAACACCCGCGCGCTGGCCGCGTCGACGGCCGAGAGCGAGCCGCGGCGCGGGAAGTACGCGAGGATGTCCAGCTCCGGCTGCTGGTAGAGATCGAGCTCCTCGGAGTCCTCGATGAGCTCCGCCCAGCCCAGTGCGGCCCGGCGGCCCGCCGCGAGGAAGGCGCCGAGCCCGTCCGGGGTCGGCGGGATCACCTGGAAGGTCAGCCAGAGCGCGGCCGCCGCGGCGCCGGCGCGGGAGCACTCCAGGCTGATCTCGCCCAGGTGCAGGTCGGCGTCGGTGAAGTAGGTGTAGGGCGAGTCGTGCCGGTAGAAGCGGGCCACCGTCGGGTCGGCGAACAGGACCGCGCCGCAGCCGTAGGGCTGGAGCCCGTGCTTGTGCGGGTCGACGACCACCGAGTCGCACCGGGCGATGGCGCGCCACGGCCGCGGGTCGATCCGCTCGTCCCCCGCCAGCAGGGTGAAGAAGCCGCCGTACGCGGCGTCCACATGCAACCGGACGCCGTAGCGCTCCTTGAGGGCCAACGCCTCGTGGATCGGGTCGACCGCGCCGAGCCCGGTGGTGCCGGCGGTGACGACGACCGTGCCGACCTCGCCCTTGGCCAGCAACGCGTCGAGCGCGTCGAGGTCCATCCGCCCGGCGGCGTCGACCGGGACCGAGTGGCCGGTCATGCCGAGCACCTGGCACATCCGCGCGTGGGTGTAATGGCTCTCCGCGCTGAACGCCACGCCCTTGCCCGGATGCGACTCACGCGCGACGAACAGCGCCTCGAGGTTGGCGACCGTGCCGCCACCGGTGAGGTGCCCGAGGTGGCGGTCGAAGCCGAACATGCCGGCGAGCTGCGCGACGGCCTCGCGCTCCATGCGGGCGGTGGCCGGGCCGCCGTCCTGCGCGTGGTTGTTGGGGTTGACCAGCATCGCCGTGACGTAGCCCGCGACCGCCACCGGGTGCGGCGGCTTGAGCATCTGGCCCGCGTAGTCGGGGTGGAAGTACGGGTAGTTGTCCGCGAGCTCGGTGAGCTCGGCGAACGCGGCACGAAACCGGTCGGGGTCGACCTGCTGGCACGGGTGCGCGGGATGGTCGGCGAAGCCGCGCTGCCAGCGCTCGACCGCGTCGACGCCCTGACGTAGCCATCCGGATAGATCCGTCATGCCCTCACGATCGCACGCCGAGAGCCCCCGAACGCGACCGAGGGACGCCTCCCCCGCTCTGGGAGGCGTCCCTCGTACGCGACGGTCAGCGGCGGGCGCCGCGCGTCCGCATGGTGAACAGCAGCGCGCCACCGCCGAGCAGCAGCATGGCACCGAGCGCGACCAGCCAACCCCCGTTGAAGCCGGTCTCCGCCAGTTCCTGCTCCTCGGCCGCGGGCGAGACATCCTCCGACGCCGACGAGGCCGGCGACGAGGTACTGCCTGGCTGCTCACCCTCCGACGAGGTCGGCGGCGTGTCCGTCGTGGTCTCGACGGGAGGCGTGGTGGTCTCGGTCGACTCGACGCCGCACGCGAACCAGTGGCTGATCTGCGCCGGCTTGCCGCTGGGCACCAGCGGCGAGTGCAGGTCGATCCACGGCAGGTCGCCGAGGTCGCCGGGCTCGTACACGTTGTAGGCGTTACCGCCCTTGACGATCACGCCGACGATGTCGATGCCGTCAGGCACGCCGCTGATCGTGAGGTAGGTGTTCGTATCGTCGGTGCCGGTGTCGCCCGTCCCGAACGTGACCGAGGTACTGCCCTCGAACAGCTCGGAGCAGTCCCGCGCGACCACGTTGCCCGCATGGGCGGTCGCGCGCTCGTCACCCGAGACGGGATCGTCCTGGTTGCGATCGGCGGTGGCGGTGTTGGCGAACCCGAACACGACTCCGGTGGCCAGAGCGGTGACTATCAAGGTTCTGCTGAGCGTTGTAAGCCGGTTCATGTGCACTCCGGGGGTTGCCGATTGAACTGCCGAGTTCTATCACCCGCGCGCACACGGACCACGCGCAGGGTCCACTGTGCGCAGTCGTCGTTTGCGAACCGTTACCCGGCGGCGTGCTTCGCCAGGCCGTTGACGGCGGCCCCGATGAACCGGTCCAATGCAAAACGCAACATCCACCCCGTGCCGGGGTACTTCGGGCCGAAGCTGACCGTCCACGTGATCTCGGTGCCGCCGTCCTTGGGGACCAGGTCGACCACACCGCGGTAGTCGCGCACCGGCAGGCCACTCAGATGGTTGTACCGGAACTGCCGGTCGGGCTCGAAGCCGATGATCTCGTCCCGACCCCGCACCCGACCGCTGACGAACACCCGAACAGCACCGACACCCTCCGGCTCGCCGTCACCCGCACGCTCCAACTCGAACCCGCCCAGCGACGACCAGACCGGCCACGTCGACCCGTCGCGGAGCAAGCGATACACCCCTCCCGGCCCCGCGGAGGTCCGTGCGGACTTCTCGATCACATAGCGACGCACCCGCCGGATCCTAGGCGAGTTCCGCCGGAAGTGCCGGGTCGATCAGCTGTCAGACGACGCAGAACCCACACCTCCGGCGGCAGCACGGCCTCCGCGAGGCATGCCATGTCGGCCAGGCTGGGCGACCCGGTCTCACCCATCGGTCCGGCGCTTTCGCAGATACTCGGCCGCCTCCGCGACCGCCCACCGGGAACCCTCGAGCACGCCCGACATCGTGAAGAACCCGTGCGCCATGCCGTCGTAGCGGGTGACCTCAGCCGGCACCCCGCCTCACGCAGCCGGGCGGCGTAGCGCTCCCCCTCGTCGCGCAGCGGGTCGTACTCCGCGGTGATGACCAGCGCGGGCGGCAGGCCAGTGAGGTCCTCGGCGAGCAGCGGCGACACCAGCGGGTCGCGCCCGGTCGACTCGGGGTCCGCCGAACTCGGCGATGAAGTCGACGTCGGAGCCGTCCGCGCCCAGTTCGGCCATCCGGTCCAGCAGACCGTAGATCACGTCGAGCAGGCCGCCCTCCATCTCGGCGACCCGGCGCGGGGTGAACACCTTCCTTCCCCGACGTGACGGCTCCGGGTCCCGGCCGCCGCGGTTGCGGCGGCCGGGACCCGGAGAGCACGTCAGCGAACGATCAGGTTCAGTGGGATGGTGTCGGCCATCGCCTTGGAACCGACGTCGTTCGGGTGGATGTGGTCACCGGAGTCGAACTCCGCCTTCAGCTTCGTCGGGTCCGCCGGATCACGGAGGAGCTTGTCGAAGTCGACGACGGCGTCGAACTCGTAGCGGTGCTCGCGGATGTAGGTGTTGACCGCGTTGCGGGTGGCGTCCTTCTCCTCCGACCACACACTGCCCACGACGGTCAGTCCGTTGAACGGGCCGAGCGTGCCCATGACCACCTGGATGCCGCGCTGCCTGGCCTGCTGGTTGATCTGGCGCAGCGAGGCGATGATCTCGTCCGCGGGCTCGTTGTTCATCCAGATGTCGTTGATGCCCAGGTCCACCACGACCGTGTGCAGCCCGGTCTCGGAGAACACGTCCTCGTTCATCCGGGCCAGCGCGTTCGTGCCGAGCGCGAAGTTGCCCGGGAATCCGCCGTCACCCGGTTCGTTGCCCTCGTGGTTGAGCCGCGAGCCGCCGAGGCCGAAGTTCAGCACACCCGGGATGTCGCCGCTGCGCACCTCGAGCAGCCGGTCGGTGAGCTGGTCGGGCCAGCGCAGGTTGCCGTTGAGCGTGGTGCCGTGCCCGTCGGCGAGCGAGTCGGCGAACACACCGACCGTGCCGCCCGAGTCCTGGCGCAGCACGTCCACCCCGGACAGGAAGAACCAGCAGCAGATCTGCTCGGTGGTGTAGCCCCCGCCGCCGGCCGCGGCAGCCAGGTCACCGGCGCCGACGAAGTTGGTCTGCCGGGTCGTCTGGTGGAACGTGGTCAGGCCGGTCGGCGTCGGGAAGAACACGCTGACCACGAGGTCCTGGTCGTCGGCCAGGCGCATGCCGACCGGGTCGCTGAGCAGCTCGGCGCCCCGGTTGATCGTCGCCGTCGGCGAGCCGTTGAAACGTAGCTCCCGCGTGGACGCGGCGTCGATGTCGGACAGTGCCGCCGTCGCGGTGTTCGGCTTGGCGACCGTGGCGCGGCCGACCTCAATCGCCTGCTCGCCGTGGAGGTTCGTCAGCCGGATCCGGATCTTGGCGCCTCCGACGGAGGTGTGCACGATCATGCGCGCGCTCTGGTTGTCCAACCCCACGAAGGACGAACCGCTGGCGTTGCCCCGGGTCACCGACGCGGCCCAGGTGCCTACCCACTCGGGGGACGTACGGTGCCCCCCGCTCCCCTGCCCGACCGCTTGCCCCGTGCTGGCGACCAGGACGGTCGAAACGACTGCGCCGAGCAGCCCCGTGGCGATCAGCGATCGCGAACGCCACTTCTTGGGAATCGTCATTCGGTGGAACCTCCAGAAAACGACCGAGAACAGACCGGTTCCCGGCCACGAGTTTGGTGACCGGAAACGTAGTACGCCGCCGATTCCAGGTCAATCGATGTCAGCAAACTGGCGCGCATTATTCGTATGACCAGCCCAACCATTTCTGGCCATCCGGTCCACCCGGCAACACAGCGCGATCCTCCGGTCGCGCAGTGCTACGAATCCCCTGCTCAACAACACAAAGCGGGAAATGTGCGCCGGCGGGCGCGGGGCGGACCGCTACCCGGCGCTCCCGGCCGTGGCCGCGTCGCGCAACTCCTCGGCCATGGCGATGACGAAGCGCCTCATCGGCGCGAAGTCGTCGACCGAGGACGTCTCCTGCAGGGAGAGCATGAGCTCCTCGCCGGCATGCGCACGCAAATAGAATGGGCTCTGATTATTGCGTTCCGACGACGACGTCTCAACACTCCAGTTGGTTTCCGCGGAGTCGTCGGCGGTCGCTGACGTAATGGCCGCCTGCGCCATGTCGCGAAAATTGTAGAAATAGCGGAACCCGCCGCCGACGCCATTCTTTCCGTATTCACTCACCGCGTCCGCGACCTTGTCCACGTCGAAGATTCCGTGCCGCAGCGACCGCAGCGACTCCCAATGCAGGCGGCGCGCGGCGGTCGGCAGATCCTCCCCGTCGACGTGGCGGGCGATCATCGGCGCCAACTGGTTCATCGACGTGACCAGGCTGCGCCATCTGGGCTCGAGGCGGTTACCGGCGAAGAGGCCGACGAGGTGGGTGTCGCGACCGGTCCGGGCGCGCAGCGCCGCCGCATACGCCGCGAACACCACGCTGGGCAACGGGATCCTCCCCTGCCCGGCTAGCAGTTGCGCATCGCGCAGCGAGGACGCCGAACGTAGCGTCGCCCATCGGGTCCGCGCGTCCGCGGACAGCTCATCCGCCGGTTCCGGCGCCTCGCCCACCACACGCCGCCAGTGCTCGACGGCGGCTGTCCTGCGGTCCGCCCACGCGTCGGAGTGCTGCTCCTCGGCAAGCTCCCTGCACGTCGGCGCTGACTCGCCGAGATCCTTTCCGGCGAGGAGATCAAGGAGCTCCGTGCCCAGTTGCAGCATCGACCAGCCGTCCGCGGTGATGTGCTGTACCGACACCACAAGGCATACCGGCCGGCCGGCAGAGGTGATCAGCCTCGCCCGCCACGGCATGTCCACGGCCAGATCGAACGGCTCGTCGCCAAGCTCCGCGCTCACTTGCCTGGCGAGCGCCGTGGCGTCGGCACCACCTTCCTGCACATCGAGCACGACCGGCTCCGGTGCCCAGACCAGCTGCGCGAGATCGCGGCCGAGGTCGAGCTGGTAGCGGGTACGCATCGCCTCGTGCCGCTCCTCCAGCGCCTCGAGCGCACCCCGCACGTCGGCGGCTGTGACCCCGTCCGGCAGCGGCCAGACCTGTCGCAGGTTGACCCCGCTCATTTGCTCCAGCGAGAAACGTTCAATCGAGCGCCACAAGGACAGCTGACCAAAGGTCAGCCTGGCTCTGTCGATCACAGTCATCGGTCCTCCTCGCCGGTATGGCTCACCGTAGCAGCGGCCCGATCAAGTTCATGATTTTGCCAGCCCTCGACCATAAGCGCGGATATGACACGGAGCAATCGATCACGTGCTGTACGCATTGGTCGGCGAGACCTACTCGCCGATGAATGTGATCCACGTCACATCTGTACCGGTGTTGTGACGTTTGTCGTTGACGGCCACAGTCGCTGATCCTTACTGTCTCATTCGCTCTTCGCGTCGCACACGCTCCAAGTCGGCAAAAGAGCGGTACCGGGAGGGACCTTCGGGATGCCAGCGCTAATCACCGTTATTGCTGGCTGCGTGTGGCACGGTAATTCACCGGTTCCTCGAGCCGAAAATGTGGAGGACGTCACACGATGAGTGACTGGGATGACCGGTTTCCGGCCCTGCTGAGCGAGAGCCTGCCAGAACTCCCAGAAGGGGCCGTCCTCGAATCGGATACCGACCTCGCCGCGGCCGGGCTCGACTCGGTTCAATTGATCAGTCTGGTCATGGCGCTGGAGGCGGAATACGGTGTGACCTTCGCCGACGAGTATTTCTCCAGTAAGACTTTTGCCACGCCCGGCACGGTGTGGCAGGCCGTACTAGAACTGCGGAGCGAGAAAAAAGAGGTGCCGCAGTCCCGGTGACTATCCGCCGCAACGAACGGTAGCGGAAAACAGGTATCCCAGCGTCGGGTCGTACTCCGCGAGCAACACCTGCCGCCCGCTTTCCTGCCAGCCGGACAGGCCACGCGAAAGCTCGAGCCAGATACCGGTGAACGGCTGGTTCTCCCGGCACACCCGTACGTCGCCGCCGACGCTCCGATCCGCTACCACCTCAGCCAGCTGTGCACCGAGAAGCACGGTCGGCTCCGACCGGTCGCCGGAAAGCCGGGCCACCTCGGCGGCCAGCACGTCGGCCACATGGTGCTCCGCCAGGTTCGTGTGCCGCCGGATCGACAGCGCACCCTGCGGCCCATCCGGTTCCAGCACCACGCCAACCGCCGCGGCGCGATCCGGAACCGGTGTGGGCACGGGAAGTTCGTGGTACAAGGTCGGTTGCTCGGCGACCAGCAGCACCGCTCGCCGGCAACCGCCGGTGCGTGCGTAACCGTCGATCAGATGCAGCGCGGTGAACGCGGCCAGCAGCCCCTGATCACAGACCGCGAACGCCAGCGGAGCACCCGCGCAGTGCCAGCTCAGGTATGTCGCGGTGGCACGGCCGAGGCGAACATCGGGGATGCCCGTAGCGAGCACGAGCAGATCGGCCGGACGCTCCTCGGACACCAGTTCGGCGAGCAGCGGCACGCACATCTCCCCGTAGGAATGACCGACGCCCTGCTCGATCAGATCCTCACGCACCGCGATCCCGTACGGAGCGGTCAAGTCGGCGACATAGGCTCGCAGCGTCGGGTTCACCGCCTGGCCGGTCAGCTCATCGAAGGTCCGGCCCGCCGCACTGTGCACTCGCACCTGCTTGCCGTCGCCGTTCAGGTCACCCGCGGTCAGCGGTCCGGTGGCGAACATTCCACGCATTCTGTTGGCTACCAGTCGTAGCCCAGGCGTTCCGCGAGGTCGCCGTAGCGCTTGCGGAAGAGCTTGAGGTGGTCGTCGGTGAGGTGGTTGCGCCAGTCGCCGGCGACTCCCTTGCGGTAGTGGCTCTTCTCGTCCTCCTCGCCGATCTTCCTTCCCCCGCCGGCCATCTGATCGAAGCTGCGGGTCCGCAACAACTCGTCGAGATAGCCGTCGGGTAGCAGGTCGAGCACCTCCCAGTGCGCGAGCATGCGCCGCCACTGCCCGACCGAGTCGCTGACCAGGTCCTCCATCCGAACGGCCAGGACGTCCGGAGCGTCGTAGTTCCACGACAGCATGTGATCGAGGAAGTACCCACTGAACTCGACCTCAGCCATCATTCCCGCGTCTTTGTCCATCTTGCGCAGGTTGATTCGATGCCGGATCAGCTCCGTCCACTGCACTCCGTCCACTTCGATCGGATGGGAGTTGCGATGGCTGAAGTAGGCGGACACCACCATGTCCCGCGGGTCTCGGAACAGGTGCACACCACGCGATTCCGGCAACGTGTCGACGTCCATCTGCCTGGCATTGGTCAACATCAGGAAATCCGGCCGCAGCGCCGCCACCGCGTCGCCGAGCGAGCCGTGCTCCGCCCACTGGTGATGGACGAAGTAGATCTGGAACCGCATGCCGAGCGTCGCCGCGATGTCCTGCACGATTGCCTTGGACCACATCGACGCCGCTCGATGCCTTGCATAAAACGCACGAAGCACGTGCCCCTCCTACAGGTCCTGGTCAGGCCAGTTCGGCGATCGCCCCAGAAAGCCCAGCATCCGGTCCGCCACCGGCGCGTCGTCGGCAACCGGAACCCGGTTTCCCCACGGCGCACCGGGACCACCCCACACCCGCGGGATGTCCGGCCAGCGCTGGCCCATTGTCAATACGGTACGGCAGGACTCCTCGTCCAGTGCTGGGTCCTGACCAACTGCCCGCGCCACATCCCAGCCGTGCACCAGGTAGTCGATGAAGTGCATGCCGATAGCACGGGAGCCCGGCATCTTCCCGTAGTCGAGCACCTCAACGGTCCGGTCGAGCACCGCGTCGTCGGCGAACGCCTCCGCCACCCGCCGTGCCGACTCCTGGTACGCGGCCTGCCAGTTCTCGCCAAGCGGCGGTCCCGCCCATACGTCCGGATCCGCCGGCCTCCCCTCCGCGGCGTCGGCGAAGCCGTGGTTGTTCGCGGTCATGTGCCGCAGCAACGCGGCAAGGTCCCATTCCACGCACGGTGTCGGTCGCCGCAGCCGGTCGTCCGACACGCTCGCCACGATGCGGCAGGTTGCCTCTGACACCCGCCTATCGAGCTCACGCAAGTCCATGCGGCAGACAGTACCCCGGGCGTGCCCACATGGAACGGATCGAAGACGTCCGCGCGAATCGGCGCACAAGCTACTCCATTCGGCCTACGTCGATTTGGTGCTGTGGTCGTGCATTTTACCCAACCATCGTCGGGGCCACGAAGGTAGAGTTCACCGTCGCCGCAACGACTTCGGCGAAACGAGACCTGGTAACTCGCGGTAGCGAAGCGTGTGGAGAACGAGATGGCAGCCAAGTCGGACATGCGGCCGAACTACGTGCGCAAGGCGCTGGAACTGTTCGCCGGGTACGCCGACCGAGTGGCGATCGTCGCCGGCGACCGGCGGCTCACCTTCGCCGAACTGCGCGCCGGCGTGCTGGACATCGCCGCGAACCTCGCCGAGCACGGTCTGCGTCCCGGCACAACGGTCGCGGTACTGGTCGGCCATCCGATCGAGGCGCCGATGCTGCAGCTGGCGTTGCACCTGCTCGGTTGCCGGACGGCGTGGATCTCCAACAGCGGAACGCCTGTCGAGCAGGACGCCTACCTCGCCAAGGTGCGACCGGACGCCTTCGTCTATGACGCGCGGACCCACGGCCAGCGGGGCCGCAAGCACACGGAAAGCCTTGGCGTGCCGGGGTTCTGCCTCGGCCCGAACGGCGTGGGGCCGGACGCGCTCGCCGCTCGCCCCGCCGGCGCCGTACCGTTCGACGTGGACACCGCGGCCGGTACGCCGGAGTCGGTGTTCCAGACCAGCGGTACCACCGGAATACCGAAACCACTGCTCCACACGGCAAACCTCTACGAGCAGATCCTCATGCTCGCCGAACAGATCGTCGCCGCCGGCGAACCACGCTACCGCCACCTCACCGTCACTCCACTGTGGATCGTTTCCGGACAGACCTCGGCATTCCTGTACCTGTTCACCGGATCCACCCTCGTCATCATGCGCTTCCTTGGTGCAGGGGAGTTTCTCGGCATCATCGAGCGGGAACGGATCAACTCCGCGTATGTCTCACCGTTGATGTTCCAGGACCTGCTCGACCATCCGGACTCGAAGAGCTACGACTGCTCGAGCCTGCACACGCTCAGCGTTGGCAGCGCGGCGATCACCCCCGCCCGGCTGCGGCAGGGCATCGAGCGCTTCGGACCGGTCCTCCGCATCACCTACGGGCTGTCGGAATCCCCGTTCATCTCGGCGTTTCCCAACATCAACTCCGATCCCGCGCGGCCGGGCCGGCTGCGGTCGTGCGGCACCACCTACGGCGACGTGCGGCTGCAGATCCGCGGCGAGGACGGCACGGTGCTGCCACCGGGCGAGAGCGGTGAGCTGTGGGTGGCCACCGAGCTCAACTTCGCCGGCTATGTGGGGATGCCGGAGTTGACCGCGGGAACCTTGGTGGACGGCTGGCTGCGTACCCGCGACGTCGGCCACGTCGACGAGGAGGGCTACATCCACCTCACGGGCCGGGCCAGCGACATGATCATCACCGGCTCCGGCAGCATCCACATCTTCCCCCGGCCGATCGAGGACGTCCTGGCCACGCACCCCGATGTACGGGAGGCCGCGGTGATCGGCGTGCCGGACTCCGACCGCGGCGAGGTCGCACACGCCTACGTCGTGCTGGCCGAGGGCGCGACGGTCACCGAGAAGGAACTCGGCGATCTGGTCGCCGGCAAGCTCAGCCGAACCTGGACGCCCCGCACGTTCGAGTTCATCGACGCGCTGCCGCGAACCGGTAGCGGCAAGACGAACCTCAACCAGTTGCGGACCAGGTACACCGCCGAGCACGCGGACAGTTCACTCGAGGCGGAGGAGCGGCCCACCGTCAGGGCCTAGTGTCGCGTGATCCTGTTCCTTTGCGTCCGCTGTGGTTCCACGTGGTTCCTGGCGAGGCGGAGGAAAGCCGCTCGTACTGGATGTACTTGGGCTTTTCTCCAACGCCGTAACACAGACAGGGGCCGCGTTGGCCGCAGCGGCGTAAAGGTTTCAGGGTCACGCGACACTAGTGCCGCACCACGAAAGGTTCCCCAGACGGGACCAACATCGCTGACCCGTTCAGCCGAACACCGCGCACACCGTGACAGGAATTCACATCGTCCGGCGTGTCGCGGCGCTTTCCCAGGTAGGGTGCAGCCGCTCGGATCCGTTGGCGTGCAACACATTGTGACTCACTACCGAAGAGTACCTGGAGTGTGTGATGAGTTCCCTGCCAGCCACCGGACCGGGTTACGTGTTGCGGGCACTGGAGCTTTTCGCGGAGTACGGCGACCGGGAGGCACTGGTGGTCGGCGAGACCCGGTTCACCTATACGGAACTCCGCGCCGCGGTCCTCGACATCACGGCGAACCTGGTCGACTCCGGTCTGCGGCCCGGCACCACGGTAGCGATGATGCTTGGCTATCCGCCGCAGGCACCGATGATCCAGCTCGCACTGCACCTGCTCGGTTGCCGCACAGCGTGGGTGTCCAACGCCGGCTCAGCGAGGGAGCTGGCCGCCTATCTCGACCAGGTGCGGCCTGAGGCACTGCTGTACGAAGTGGCCGCGCACGAGCAACGCGGCCGCGACATCATCGACCGGCTCGGGATTCCGGCGTTCTGCGTCGGTCCAGGCGACGCCGGCCCGGACATCCTCGCGCCGCGCCGCGCCGGCTCCGCACCGTTCGATGTGGACACCGCGACCGGCACGCCGGAGTCGGTGTTCCAGACCAGCGGTACCACCGGAATACCGAAACCACTGCTCCACACGGCAAACCTCTACGAGCAGATCCTCGCCCTCGCTGAGCAGATCGTCGCCGCCGGGGAACCGCGCCACCGCCACCTCACCGTGACGCCGATGTGGTTCGTCGCCGGGCAGACCTCGGCGTTTCTGTACCTGTTCACCGGCGGCACGCTGCTGGTCATGCGGTTCTACCGCGCCACGGAGTTTCTCGAGCTGCTGGCACGGGAACAGGTCAACTCCACGTTCATCACCCCGCTGATGCTCTACGAGCTGCTGGACCATCCCGACATCGACACGCACGATCTGTCCGCGCTGGACGTGCTGAGCGTGGGCACCGCGGCCAGCAACCCGGTACGGCTGCGCCAGGCCGTCGACCGCTTCGGCCCCGTCGTGCGCATCACCTACGGCCTGTCGGAATCTCCCTTCATCTCCGCGTTTCCCGGCATCGACGACGACCCGCGCCGGCAGGAGCGGATCAGCTCCTGCGGGCCGGCGTACGGCGACGTGCGGCTGCAGATCCGCGGCGAGGACGGCACGGTGCTGCCGGCGGGCAGGACCGGCGAGCTGTGGGTGGCCAGCAAGCTCAACTTCGCCGGCTACGTCGCCCGGCCGAAGCAGACCGCGGAGACGCTCGTCGACGGCTGGGTGCGCACCGGCGATCTCGGCTACGTCGACGACGAGGGCTACATCTACCTCACCGGCCGGGCCAGCGACGTCATCATCACGACCTACGGCAGCTACCACATCTTCCCGCGTGCGATCGAGGACGCGCTGACCACTCACCCGCAGGTCCGCGCGGCCGCGGTGATCGGCGTGCCACACCCGAAGCACGGTGAGGCCGCCCATGCCTACGTGGTACTCGCCGACGGCGCCACGGTCACCGAACAGGAGCTCAGCGAGCTGGTTACCGAGAAGCTCACCTGGGCGTGGGCGCCGCGGTCGTTCGACTTCGTCGACGATCTGCCCAGGACCGGCAGTGGCAAGACGAACACGCGGCAGCTGCGCGAGGAGTACGCGGCTGCGCATGTGTTGGTGGAAAGCACAACGGATTGAGCGCGGTCAGCGAGACAGCGGGCGCGAGCGGCACCGTCCGGCGGGTCGGGCTCATCGCGCTGCTGGCGGCACACATCGTGTCCATGCTCGGCAGCATCGTGACGACGGTGGCCGTGCCGTGGCTGGTGCTGGTCAGCACCGGCAGCCCGGCGAAGATGGGCCTGATCTCCGCGGCCTCCGTGATTCCCTCGCTGCTGGCCGGGGTGTTCGGCACCCCGCTGGCCGACCGGCTCGGCATCCGGCGCACGCAGATCGTCGCCGAGGGCGCCGCCGCACTGGCCATGGTCGCCGTCGCGGCCACGCCGGAGATCGGGTTCCTCCCGCTGGCCGCGCTGGTCGCGGTCAAGGGTGCGCTCACCGGTGTCGGTGGCCGTGCCCAGCATGTCCTGCTCCGGCCGGTCAGCGACGCCGCCGGCATGCAGATCATCCGGACTACCGCCATCTACGACGGGACCGGCAATCTGGCCATGGTGACCGGTGCGCCGCTGGGCGGCCTGCTGATCTTCTGGCTCGGACCACAGGGCGCGATCTGGTTCGACGCGGCGAGCTTCGCGTTGTCCGCGCTACTCGTCGCGCTGCTGGTGCATCCGCCGGCCGGCACCATGCCAGACCGAGAGGCGGCCGCGAACGAGCCGTACTTCACCGCACTGCGGCGCGGTGCCAGCCACCTGTGGCGGGATCGGCTGCTGGTCGGGATGCTCGCGATGACCTCGGTGATCAATCTGTTCACCGTGGCCAACTACGCGGTGTTCGTGCCACTGTGGGTGGACGAGCGGTTCGGCGCCGCGCCCGCGGTCGGCCTCATTCTCAGCGCGTTCGCCGGCGGTGCGATCGTCGGCAACATCGCCTTCACCATATTCGGCCCGAAGCTGCCGCAATACCTGACTTTCATCATCAGCCTGGTGTTGTGCGTCGCTCCCCGGCAACTGACGCTCGGGCTGACCGACAGCTTGGTCGTGGTGCTCGTCGTCTCGGTGCTCTGTGGCGTCACCCAGGCGGCGATCCGACCGATTCTCGGCGCGATGCTCTACTCCCGCGTTCCGGTCGAGCTGCAGAATCGCGTGTTCGGCATGGTGAGCGCGATCACCGGCAGTAGCCTCGCGTTCGGCGGAACACTCGCCGGGCTCGCGGTAGCCGGCTTCGGACTACAGCCGGCGATCCTCCTTTCCGGATCCCTGTGCTTGCTGGTGACCATGGTTCCGTTGCTGCGTTACCGGACCAGCGTGCACGGCCGGCTCAGCCAGTCCCCAGAATCCGAGCGGTAGCCGACCCCACAGCAACCACCTGACCGGACGCGTCCAGCAACTCGCCGGAAAGAAAGGCGATGGTGCTACCCCGGTGTACGACCCGTCCGTGACCCACCAGCCGCCCCGGCTTGGCCGGGCGCAGGAAGCTCACCTTGAGCTCGAGGGTCGCCCCGTACAGTCCGGGGTCCAGTGTGGCCGCCAGCGCGGGTCCCATGGTGTCGTCGAGCATGGCGGTGAGGAAGCCGCCTTGAACCGTCCCCGCCGGGTTGAGGAAATCGTCGGTCGCCTCGAAGGAAACCTCGATCTCGCCCCGCTCGGGACTCGCCTGGATCAGCGTCCAACCCAGCGTCCTCGCCGCCGTCGGCATCGGTGCCCGGCCGTCTACGGCGTCCCAGAAACCGTTCGTGCGTTCGCCCGTCATGAGCCGACATTAGTACGCCACCGACCACCACCATCCGCAGCGGGAGTTCGCGTACTCTCGCCTTCATGACCGCCCTACGAGAGGTCGCTGGCTACCTTCCGGATCGCCGAGTACCACTCGAGGAACTCCTCAGCGACTGGCAGCTACCGGCCTCCACGGTCGAGACTCTCCGGCGGTCCTACGGCTACTCGGAGGTCCGCCGCCAGAAGCCGGGCGAGACGCTTCTCGATCTCCTCGCACATGCCGCCCGCGGCCTGTCAGCGCTACCTGCCAACGAGAGTCAGATCCGCTATGTGCTCTACGCTCGCACCGTCCCGGTATCGCTGCCCCATCCGCTGAACCCGTTGCCAGAACTGTGCGAACTGCTCAACCTCCGCGCGGCGACCGCGTTCGCGGTCAGCCACCACGGTTGTGCTTCCGGCCTGCTCGCGGTGGACATCGCCGGGCGGCTGCTGGCAACGGACGGTGAGCCGGACGCCCTGGCGCTGATCCTTGCCGGCGAGCAGGTCTTCACCCTTGACGAGCAGCTGCGGCCGGAGGCCCAGATCTTCGGTGAGGCATCGGCGGCCTGCCTGGTATCCGCGGACGGCCCGCGCGATCGGGTACTGAGCTACGCCGCGCTGCAGCGCGGCGATCTCGACCACTGGGCACCCGACAGCTTGGACTACGCGGAGCGCTTCGCCAAGGAGTACGCGGTGCTGATGGGCGAGGTGATCAGCACGGCCGCCGAGCGGGCCGGGCTGCGCGTCGAGGAGCTTCGGCTGATCCTGCCGCACAATGTGAACGTGCGCTCTTGGCGGAAGGTATGCCAGCAGCTCGGCCTGCCGCCTACGGTGGTGTTGCTGGACAACGTCCCCCTGATCGGCCACACGTTCGCCGCGGACTCGTTCCTCAACTACCGCACCGCCGTGGACAACGGGCTGCTGTCCGCGGGCGACCGCTATCTCATCGTCTCGGCCGGTTACGGCGCGATCTTCTCGGCGATGGTTCTCGAACACTAGTGTCCCGGTACCTGGTACCAATGGCGGCACGCCATTTGGCGCAACCTGTTTGAGCGAATGCAGCTTGCGGTGGAGAACCGAACTCTAGATACTCTTGTTTGTATTGGTCTCTCTACCAAGGAGGTTTCACATGGTGAGCTTTGGTGGCGGCGAAGCCGAAGTTGCCTTCGGCGCCGACAGCATCCTTTCCGTACTTTCCGTTGTTTCCTTCGGCGGTGCCGAAGTATCCCGCTAGTTAACGCGAACCAGTGGGCCCGGGCCGCAGAAACGCGGTGCGGGCCCACTGTCGTTGAGAGAACTGTGCACGCGTCCGGTCAGTGCCTCTCGGTAGCTGGATCGTCGCTGGCCTGCTTACCCTCCTCGGCAGGCTGGGTATCGACGGCGAGCAGCCGGCCATGCACGCTGGGCCGGTAGCGTAGCAGTGGAACGATAGTCACCAACAAACACACGCTGCCGGAAATGAGTATCGCTTCGCGCAAGCCGAGTCCAGCGACCAGCCATCCGGCCATAATCCCACCGACGGCCAGGCCGGCCCGGCACACCGCGGCCACCAATCCGAATACCCGGTTCTGCAGCTGAACCGGAACTCGCGCGTAGAGCATTGCGCCGAGTATTGGACGAATGGCGGCCGCCGTCATCCCCGACGCGAATGTTATGACAATCACGTACACCAGTTCGTCGGTAATCCCGAGAATGAGCTGACGGGGTGCAGTGCACAACACGATGCTGACGATGAAGGTCAGGTACTGCGGAACCTTGGTCGCCACTGCGGTGAAGATGACGTTGCCAAGCACCACGCCCACTGAGTACGTCCCGAGAATGATCCCGATGGCAGGCGCCGCGCCGTAGACGTCGGACACCCACAACGGCACGAACACCGCGGAGTTCGCGATGCTGAACACGTTGGCCAACGTGACCATGAGCAGCATCCCGAACAGTAGCTGGTCGGCCCACAGGTGCCGGAAGCCCTGAAGCAACGCGGCCACATACCGCTCGTTCGCGGCGGCCCCGCTGTCTGGCAGGGAGCCTGCCGGCGGCCGGACCAGTGTGGCCACGATCAGCGCGCACGCCGCCATCGCCGCCGCGTCCGCCCAGATGGCGCCTTGCGCACCGAACAAGTAGATGAGCAGGCCACCCAGCGGGGCGCCGGTCAGCATGGCGACGTTGTTCAGCCCGTCGTAGATGGCGGTCACCCGGATCATGGGCATACCGGCTGCTTCACCCATCGGGCGCAGCATTACATGTTGCGCGCGGCCGCCGACACCGTTCAGCCCGCCACTCACCGCCACCATGGCCAGCAGCACACCGAAGTTGATGTCCGGGACGATGGCGACCACCGCCATGGACAGCGCGCCGCCCAGGCTGGTGACGATGACCGTGGCTTGCATACCGAGCCGGTCGGCAGCCGGTGTGGCGAACACACTGGTGAACAGGAACGGCACTGTCGTGGCCGCGGCGACCACGCCCATTTTGGTCGCACTGCCAGTGGTGGTGAGTACCAGCCAGGGAACGGCAACTATGGTCACCATCGAGCCCAGGGTGAACAAGGCGTAGGCGACCAGCAGCATGGCGAGCCCCGCTCTGCCGCCCGGCTGCCTCTGCTCGCTGAGATTCGTCGGCTCGCGGAGCTCGGTCATCGGATCTGCTCCTCGACCACCATGTGCCTACAGTCCGACATCGGAATCAGTCCTTCTTCAGGGTTTGGTTGATCGCCGCCGCGAGCTGCTGGCGGGTCGGCTGCACCGCGTGGTCCAACTCCAGCGAGAACGGCAACACCGCGCCGTCCGGCCGGGTCACCCGCGCGGGCGGGGCGGCGAGCGGGACCTGCTCCGCCACGGTCGCCAGGATCTCGGCGGCCACACCGGAGAAGCGGTTGCCGTCGTCGACCACGACCAGCCGCCCGGTCTTGCGCACCGACGCGGCGAGGCCGTCCCAGTCGAACGGGTACACCGTGCGCGGGTCGAACACCTCCACCGACGCCTCGCCGGACAGCTCGTCGGCGACCGCGAGCGCGTCGTGCACGAGGTGGCCGACCGCGACCACGGTGATGTCGGTGCCCGCGCGGTGCACCCGGCCGGAGCCGAGCGGGATCGGCGCGAGCGCGGCGAAGTCGACATCCTCGCGGACGCCGAGCGCGCCGGCCGGGGCGAACACCACCACCGGGTCGTCATAGCGGATCGCGGACACGAGCAGCCCGTAGGCGTCGGTGGGGGTGGCCGGCACGACCGTCGTCACCCCGACGTGCGCGAACAGGCTGTAGGGGTTGTCCGAGTGCTGACCCGCCCAGCCGGTCCGCGAGCCGGCGCCGGTCAGCACGTAGGTCACCGGCACCCGGCACTGCCCACCTGTCATCAGCGAGAACTTGTGCGCGTGGTTGACGATCTGCTCGAAGGACAGGAACAGCAGCGCCGGGATCTGGAACTCGATCACCGGCCGCATACCGGCGAGCGCGGCACCGGTGGCGAACCCCGTGAAACCCTGCTCGGACAGCGGCGTGTCGATCACCCGGTCCGGCCCGAACCGCTTCACCAGCCCGGCGGTCAGGTTCGACGCGGCGACCCGCACGTCCTCGCCGAGCACGAACACCCGCTCGTCCGCGGCCATCTCGTCGGCCAGCGCCCGGTTGAGCGCCTTGAGATAGGACAACCGCGGCATCAGACACCACTCCCCTGCCGCGGGCGCAACCCGCTCGCGTAGAGATCGTCGAGCGCGCCCACCGGATCGGGAAACGGACTCGCCAGCGCGAACGCGACCGCGTCGGCCAGCAACGTCTCGACCTCGTGGTCGACCCGCTCCCGCTCGACCGCCGCGAGCCGCGCGCCCTGGATATCCACCGGATCCCGGCTGCGGGCCCGCGCCAGCTCCCCGGCCGACCGGTAACCCAGCCGCGCCTTGTGCTCGAACGTGTGGTGGGCGTCGAAGCGCTCGGTGTGACACTCCAGGAAGGCCGGCCCGTCCCCCGCCCGCGCCCGCTCGACCGCGGTACGCGCCGCACCGAACACCGCCTCCGGATCCTGACCGTCCACCGTGGCCGCCGGAATACCGAACGCCTCGGCCCGCGCGGGGATGCCGCCCGCAACCGCGTCGGCCACCCGCATCGTCGTGGCCCAGCCGTTGTTCTCACACACGAACACCACCGGCACCCGCCACAGCGCCGCCAGATTGAACGCCTCCAGCAGCACGCCCTCGTTGACCGCGCCATCACCGAAGAAGCTCACCGCGACGGTGTCCACACCGAGCCGCCGCCGCGCCCACGCCGCACCCGTCGCGATCGACCCGGCCGCACCAACGATCGCGTTCGCACCGAACACGCCCACCCCGAAGTCCGCCGCGTGCATCGACCCACCGCGACCCCGGTTCAGCCCGGTCGCACGCCCACACAGCTCAGCCACCATCCGCGCCGGATCCGCACCCTTCGCCAGCACGTGCCCGTGGCCGCGGTGCGTCCCGGTCACGATGTCGTCCGCACCGAGCGCCGCGCACACCCCGGCCGCCACCCCCTCCTGCCCGGTATAGGGATGAATGCCACCGACGACGTCACCGGAGCGCACCAGCTCGATCGCCCGCTCCTCGAACCGCCGGATCAGCCGCACCATCCGGTACAGCTCCACAGTGGACTCGCCGGGCACGAGGCCGTCCCGGTGGCCACCGGCCGGACGATCCGGGTGGGCGCGGCTGGTCATGACAGCGTCACCGGCAGGGTCTCGTAGCCGCGCAGCATGAGCGTGTGCCGCTCCCCCGGCTCGGCCGCCAGCGCCAGGTCCGGGAATCGGCGCAGCAGCATCGGCAGGGCGAGCTGGCCCTCGATGCGGCTGAGTACCGCGCCGAGGCAGTAGTGCACGCCCATGCCGAACGACATCGGCTGTCCCTGGTCGCGGTCCGGGTCGAACACGTCCGGGTCGGGGAACTGGCGCGGGTCGCGGTTCGCCGCGCCCAGCAGCACCAGCACCCGGCTGTCCCGTGGCACCCGCACCCCGGCGAGCACCGTGTCCGCGCTCGCCCAGCGGATGCTGAAGTGCGTGGGCGGCTCGTGCCGCAACACCTCCTGGACGAAGCCCGCCGCGAACCGCGGGTCGGCCAGTACCTGTTTGATCTCGTGTGGACGGTTGAGCAGCAGCACGAGCCCGTTGCCGATCAGGTGCGTCGTGGTGACGAACCCGCCGTTGTACATGGTGAGCAGGTTCGCGAGCAGCTCGTCGTCTGCGAGTTCCCCGTCGCCGTGCACGATCACGCTGACGAGGTCGTCGCGCGGCTCCGCGCGCCGCTTCGCGACCAGCTCGGCGAAGTAGCCGGTCAGCTCCGCCGCGGCGGTGTCGGCGGCCTGCTGGTAGCGCCAGACCCCGACCCCGAGGTCGAGGATCGCGCCGAACGCCCGGACCCGTGCCGGGAACCAGTCCCGGTCGTCCTCGGGCACCCCGAGCAGCTCGCCCACCACGTCGCTGGGCACCGGCAGGGCGAACTCGGCGAGCAGGTCGACCGGCTCGCCGTGCGCGCCGAGCTCGGCGAGCCGGTCGAGGCGCCGCTCGATGATCCGCACGACCGCCGGCTCGAGCGCGGCCACCCGCCGCGCGGTGAACGCCTGCGCGAAAAGCCGGCGTACCCGGCTGTGGTCCGGCCCCTCGGTGAAGAAAATCGACTTGACCAGCGTCCGCAGCGCCGCGTGCGCCCGCCACCGCTGCGCGCCGCGCCGGTCCGGGTAGTCGCCGGTCATCACGTGCAGGGCCGGGTCGCGCAGCGCCTGCTGCACCGCGTCGTACCCGTGCACCACGACGTCGAAGCGGTCCGCCGGGTCCGGTAGCACGCACACCGGCCCGAGCCGGTGCAGCCCGGCGTAGTGCGGGTACGGATCCAGCCGTCCCTCGCGGGACAGCAGCGCCTTCAGCGACGCCGTCTGTCCCGTGTGGATGGTCGTCATGCCGGTACCGCCTCCAGCATGCTGTCGGCGTCGGGCCCGCTGCCGTGCCGGACGGTCCGCAGCGCGAACCCGGCCCGCTCCAGCAGCCGCCGGTAGTCGGCCTGGGTGCGGTCGTGCCCCTCCATGAGCACGAGCATGAGCAGGTCGACCATGCCCTTGCCGGGCCCGGGCTCGATCTCCGCCTCGGGCAGCAGCTGCTCGAGGACGATCAGCCGCCCGCCGGGCGCCCCGTCAGTTGTCATCGCCTCGCGCACCTTGCGCAGGATCAGCTCGGCCCGCTCGTCGGTCCAGTTGTGCAGCACCCGGGCGAGCACGTACGCGTCGCCGCCGGCCGGGACCGCCTCGAAGAAGTCGCCCTCGACGAGCTCGGCCCGGTCCTCGACCCCGGCCTCGGTCACCGTGGTCTTGGCCTGCCGCACCGCCTCCGGCAGCTCCAGCAGCACCCCGCGCAGCGCCGGGTACCGCAGCAGCGCCTCGGTCAGCAGCCCCGCGCTCCCGCCGCCGACGTCGACCAGCCGCGTCACCCCGGTCAGGTCGCCCAGGGCGAGCGTGGCCGAGACCTGCGCCCCGTTCATCGCCTCCGCGAACGTGGCGGCGAGCTGCGGCTGGCCGGCGAGGTAGGCGTAGAACGGCTCACCGTAGATCGACTCGAAGGCCGGGGATCCGGTCCGCACCGTGTGCATGATGTCCGCGAAGGACCGGAACACCTCCTCCCCGTCGAGGACGGCCATCTGCCGCAACGACGCGGGCACGTCGGACCGCAGGAACTCGGTCACCGACGTCAGCGCGTAGGTCTGCGGCGCGGTCTGGCGGAACAGACCCATCGAGACCATCGCGCGCAGCAGCCGGTTCAGCACCCGCGGATCGGCGCCGCACTCCGCGGCCAGCTCGGCCACCGGCCGCGGGCCCGCGGCCATCGCGTCCGGCAGGCCGAGCTTGGCCACGGCGTAGCAGGCCTGCGCAACCCAGCTGCTCGACAAGATGCCGAGCAGCTTGCGCCGCGCGAAGACACTGCTCACGACCGCGCCTCGCAGGCTCGGCCCGGTCGCTCGCGGTCGCCCTGCGCTATTGGCTCGTAGTGCACGTAGTCGTTGTGCCGCTGGACGTTGCCGTTGCCCGGCGCCCAGTACGCCAGCCGCGGCGGTCGCGACGGCAGCCGCCGCGACCGCTCCCCGGCGCAGTACCGCTCGCTCGCCCCGACGAGCTCGTCGACCTCGTCGTCGGTGAACAGCTTCTTCGCCAGATACCAGCCGTGCCGGGCGTAGCGGGCCACGTCCTCATCGGAGGGCAGCAGGCCCAGTTCCCGCTCCGAGAGCGCGAAACGCTCCGTCGTCGTCATCTCAGGCAACTCCCGTGAGCTCGCGGTTCTTGGCCTCGTACAACGCCTTGATATTGCCGCTGCCGAACGTCAGCGCACCCCGGCGCTCGATGACCTCCAGGAACAGTGTGCGGCGCACATGCATCGACTCGGTGAAAATCTGCAACAGGTGCCCCCAGTGGTCGCGGTCCACGAGCACACCCACGCCCCGCAGATCCGACACCGGCACCACCAGGTCGCTCATCCGCTCACGCAGCGCCTCGTAGTAGGTGCCCGGCGTCTTCGCGAACTTCACCCCCCGCTCCCCCAGCGCCCGCACCGCGGCGACGATGTCCTCGGCGGTGAACGCGACATGCTGCACGCCCGCCCCGCCATGCCAGCGCAGGAAGTCGTCGAGCTGCCCCGCCTGGCGCGCGGTGTCCGGCTCGAGGAGGGTGAACGTCACCAGCTTCGAGGCGCTCTGCACGACCTTGGAGAACATGCCCTGCTCGCCGACCTGGATGTACTCCTGGAAGATCTCCTCGAAACCGAAGACGTCCTCGTAGTACCTGACAGTCGCGTCCAGCGTCTGGCTCGGCACACACACCGCAAAGTGGTCGATCAAGCCCAACAGCCGACCCTCGGCCGCCGTGTCCACCTCGGACATCGTGAACACGCCCGGGAGGAACTCCGCCCGCGGCCCGTCGCGCTGCACCAGCCGGTGCACCACGTCGCCGAACCCACCGACCTCCGCGGTCGTCACCGCCGCGTCCGCCACGGCGTACTTGGCAGGCGCCGACACCGGGGCCGCGCCACGCTCGACGAGCGCCGCATAGGTCGCCTCGACCCCGTCAACCTCCATCGCGATCACCGCGACACCGTCACCGTGCCGGCTGACGAACTCGGCAGCCGGGTGGTCCCGGACCAGCGCCGAGGTCAGCACCATCCGGACCTCGCCCTGGCACACCAGCAGCGAACGCTGCCCCTTGAGGCCGGTCTCCGGTCCGCCCTGCCCATGGACCCGGAAGCCGAACGCCGTGCAGTAGTAGAACGCCGCCTGTCGTGCGTCACCCACGTACAACTCGATGTGATCGATCCCTGAAACCTTCATCTGTCCTGACCGTTCCGCTTGTTCACGGTGCTCGCGTCACCGAGGACCACACTGACGTTCTGCCCACCGAAACCGAAGGAGTTCGAAAGCGCGAAGTCCGCTTTCCTCGCACGCCTCGCGCACCACCGACGCGAGCTCGTCGCCCAGCGAGCCCGCGTCCGGCAGGGTCACGCATCCTCGACCACCATGACCTTCTCGCGTAACACGTCGACGGCGCCCGTGATCGTGCTCATGCGGCCGAACTGGGCATCATCGAGCTCTATCTGCACGCCGTAGCGCTGTTCCACCTGGTGCACGAGCCAGGCGAGCTGGATCGAGTCGATCCGCTCGCCCACCTCGTCCACCGGCCTGTCGCCGAAGCTGGCGACCATCGCCACGACGTCCTTGCGGTCCAGGGCCGGCTCGCTCACGCCTGCCCCGCGCTGGCCACATTGCCGACGCGCTCGGCGACCGTCCGGGTGAACTCGCCGACGGTCATCAGCGCGAGCTCCTCGGACTCCTCCTCCGCGAACCGCACGCCGAACCTGTCCTCGACCCGGACCGCGAGCTCGGCGAGCGCCAAGGACTCCAGGTCCACTCCGGCCGGGCCGAGCGTGCTGTCGTCCTCGATACCCTCGGTGTCGTAGTTCATCTCCGCCAAGGTCTCGAGGACGAACGCACGGATCTCCGCAGCCTGCATTGCCTACCTTCTCTCTGTGTGCGGCTCACGCACGCTCGGTTTCTTCGGCCTGGCACGGAAGACCGCGGCGCGCAAGCACCGCGCGATCACGGACGAGCTTGCCCGTCGTGATGCGGGGCAACGCCGCCGGTACGTGCATCGTGCGCGGGCGCTTGTACCCGGCCACTCGCTCGGCCAGTGCCGCCTCGACTCCCGGGCCGGTGGCGGTGTCCTCCAGCTGGACGTACGCGGTGATCTCGTTGTCGTACAAGACGACCGCGCCGACTACACCGGAGACCTCGGTCAGCGCGTGCTCGACCTCGGTGAGGTCCACCTTGAGTCCGCCGACCGACACCTGGGAGTTGGCCGCCGAGGCGCCGCACCGCCTGGTCGAGCTCGTACTGGGTCAGCCGGTGATCGATCAACACCGCCTGCGCCCCGATCCGCCACACCGCAAGGAGATTGGCAACGTAGGCCAGCGAGGGCGGCAGCCGCGGCGCGACGCAACCGCCCTGCCGCAAGCCGGCCGCGGCCAGCGCCTCGCGGCGCTCTGCGACCAGTTGGCGCAGTACCGACTGGGCGATCGGACCAGTCGACAGGTGCAATGGGACGTTTTTGTCCGGACCGGCCAGCAGGACGTCGTCCACCCATTCCGGCCCGACCTCGGAAGCGGACTCCGCCTTCATTCCCGCGAGCACCGTAGGCCCTCACAAAATTTGCAGCCTAAATCAGCCCCAAACAGGGGCTGTGACGTACCGGGCTGCTATGCCTCTCAACCCGACAGCGGTGGACTGTACGTCAATTCCCACGCCCTGAGAAGCAGAAGACTCAATAAAGCTTTACGTACTTGTTTGATAACGCAACGTCAGTCACCGCAGGTGACCGCGCCGGTCGTGATACGGCCGGGCGGACGAATCGCCTGGCAACAAAGGACTATGGCGACCTGCTCCGACAAGCGCCGCCGCGCGCGCGAGGCCGAGGACCGCTCGCGGGTCCGGCACGGACCGTGCAGATCGGACAATTCGCCCCGATGGGTCATCGCATTCGCCGGATGGTGCCCACCGAACGGGCGCGCGTACGGGTTAGCGACGCATCCGCCGTTCGGCCATACGGATGAAGAACGCCGACCCGCGGATCGCGACTTTGTCCGGCCCTTCATCACACGCAGTGACGGCGACTGGACCAATTATCGCGGATTTCTGGGCGCCCGGTTCTCGGTATTTACGGGAAGAATTACATAACGCGTGACCGAGATTTCGCGCCTTTATCCGGCCGGCTGCGCCGCCGGCCCTGCCATGCGGTAGGCGTCGCTGGGCGTGGCCGGCACGGCCGACGAGGCCGTGACCGGCCACTGGTTTACGTCTGCCGATCTTCGGCGGCCCTGCTGTCACAGCTTCACCGAGTCTTGAACAGACGGAAAAACCGGACCGGAGGAGCATTTCGTTCATCCGGAACATCGGGATCACCGCTTCCGCGACGTTTCGGCCAATTACGGGACATGTCCTGGACACCATTGAGGACCTGCTGCGGAACGGCCGGTGAACACGGTCAGTGCGCCCGCACGTGGCCTCCGCACAGGACGCGGATTGGACCGTCAGGGTGAACCCGTCAGCGTGCGTCCAGGAACGCGGTGACGGTCCGCTCGAGCCACCTCGGATCGTCGAGCCAGGGGAAGTGCCCACTGCCGGGCCGCACGGTCAGCTCAACGAGCACGGTCATCTCGTAGCCGTAGTACTTCGGTCCGAAGCTGACCGTCCACGTGATCTCGGTGCCGCCGGCCACGTCGACCCGTCGCGGAGCAAGCGATACACCCTCCCGGCTCAGCGGAGGTCCGTGCGGACTTCTTGATCACATAGCGACGCACCCACCGGGGTCCTAGGCGAGTTCCGCCGGAAGTGCCGGGTCGATCAGCCGTCAGACGACGCAGAACTCATTGCCCTCCGGATCCGCCATCACGACGTGGTCACCGCGCCCGTCCATCGAGTGCTCCTCGATGAACGCGGCCCCCGCCGCGGTGAGCCGCTCGACCATCTCGAGCACCCGCGGCCACCGCTGCTCCCACGGCGTCCGCCGGCCGCCACCCACCTTGACGTCGATGTGCAAGCGGTTCTTGACCACCTTGGACTCCGGAACCCGCATGAACGAGAGCGTCGGCCCCACGCCGGCCGGGTCCTCGAGATACGCGCCGTCGCCCCACTCCTGCTCCGGCACGTCATGGGCGACCAACCACTCGCGCCAGGTCGCGAAACCCTCCGGTGGCGGCGGCTCCACATACCCCAGCGCCAGCGCCCAGAACGTGGCCAGCTCACCCGGACGCGCGCAGTCGACGGTCAGACCCCACATAGTCACGACGCGGACAGTACCGCCGGCCACCGACAGCTCAGGAGAATCGGCGCGCGGCCTCGTCGATCGCCCGCCGGGCGTCCGCGGCGAGCGTCACGACCAGCGACCCGGCCGGCACCTCGCGGGCGAGCTCGTGCGCCTGCCCCGCCCACAGCGACATCGCCTCCGGGTCGCCCGCCCCACGCAGCGGCCGGGTCAGGTGGTGCACGTGCGGGTACGCGGCCGGCGCCGCCGCCGAGTGCTCGGTCAGGAACCGGTTGACCAGCCCGCGGGCCGGACGACCGGTGAACGCCCTGGTCACCGCGGTACGCCCGGCGCGCCGCAGCGCCGCCCGGTGCTGCATGGTGGTGCCGGCCTCCGGGCACAGCAGGAACATCGTGCCCAGCTGCGCGGCGCGCGCGCCGGCGACCAGCACGGCCGCCACGTCGGCGCCCGCGGACAGCCCGCCCGCGGCGATCAGCGGCAGGTCGACCGCGGTGGACACCTTGCGCAGCAACGGGAGCAGGCCGGTGTCGTCGATCGGATCGACATTGTGGAAGGTGCCGCGGTGCGCGCCGGCCTCCGCGCCCTGCACGCACAGCGCGTCCGCGCCGGCCGCCACGGCCTCGACCGCCTCGTCGGCCGAGGTCACGGTCACCACGACCGAGCTGCCCGCGTCCTTCAGCTCGACCAGCACGCCGGGATCCGGGCAGCCGAAGGTGAAGCTGACCACCGGCACCCGCTCCTCGCGCACCACCGCGAGCTTGCCCGCCCAGCCGTCGTCGTCGTCGAACGCGTCGCCCAGGCCGACCCGGTAGCGCCGCGCCTCCGCGGCCAGCCGGTCCCGGTACCTGGCGAGCGCCGGTCCGTCCACTCGGGACGTGTCGGGCACGAAGATGTTGATCCCGAACGGCCCGTCGGTCAGCTCGCGGGTCGCCTGGATCTGCTCGCGCACCGCGTCCGCGGTCAGGTAGCCGGCGGCCAGGAAGCCGAGCCCGCCCGCGTTCGACACGGCGGCCGCGAGCGCGGGCGTGGACACGCCGCCGGCCATCGGCGCCTGGACGATCGGGTGGCGCAGCTCATCGAGGAACATCGGGGAACTCCTGGTCCAGCAGGCGAAGCAGCGGGATCGCCTTGACCGCGGTCTCCGCGAGCTCGGCGTCCGGTTCGGACAGTGCGATGATCGCACCGCCGACACCGTAGGACACCCGGTCCGGCTCGACCACGAGAGTGCGGATCACGATGCTGAGGTCCGCGCTTCCGTTCAGCGAGAAGTAACCGAGCGCACCGGAGTAGACCCCACGCGGGCCGTCCTCCAGCCTGTCGATGATCGACATCGTACGGATCTTGGGCGCGCCGGTCATCGAGCCCCCGGGGAACGCGGCTCGCACGCAGTCCACCGCCGTCGCGTCGGGCCGCAGCCGCGCGCGGATCGTGGACACCATCTGGTGCACGGTGGCAAAGGTCTCGACGGCGAACAGCTCGGCCACCCTCACCGAGCCCAGCTCGGCGACCGAGCCGAGGTCGTTGCGCACCAGGTCGACGATCATGAGGTTCTCGGCACGGTCCTTGACGCTCGCGGCCAGCTCCTCGCGCAGGGCCGCGTCCTCGGCCGGGGTCGCGCCGCGCGGCCGGGTGCCCTTGATGGGCCGGGACTCCGCGGTCCCGTCGGCGGACACGCGCAGGAACCGTTCCGGCGAGGCGCTGAGCACGCTGAGGTCGCCGAGTCGCAGGAGCGCGCAGAACGGCTCCTGGTTGGTGCGGCGCAGCGCCCGGTAGGCGGGCCAAGGGTCGAGCTTGCCGTGCGCGGTGAGCTGGTTGGTGAGGCAGACCTCGTAGGTCTCGCCCGCGGTGATCTCGCGCTGGCACTCGGCGATCAGCCGCCGGTACGCGTCGGGTTCGTGGCGCGCGCGGAGCGGGCCGAGCTCGGCGTCGAACGGCTCGGCGTGCTGCGGGCGCACGGCGTTGAGCGTCGTCTCGGTCTCGTCGAGCCACGCGACGTTGCCCGGATGGTCGAGCGCGAGCAGGTGGACCGCGCGGTCGTGGTGGTCGATCGCGACGGCCCGGTCGGCGAAGATCATGGCCGCGTCGGGCTGGCCGGACCGGTGCACGTGCGCGCCGCCGCACTCGGCCTTCAGCTCGTAGCCGAGGTAGCCGACCCAGCCGAGCGCGAAGTCGAACGGCAGGTCCGGGGCGGCGACGCGGTGCGCGGCCAGGTCCCGCGCGAGCCAGTCCACAAAGGACCCGATGGTGGTCCGGCCGCCGGCCGCCGAGCGGACGGTGACCGTCCTCGCCGCGACGTCCGCGGTGACCACCCTGGCGAGCGGACCGGCGGCATCGCCGAGGAAGGAGAACCGCTCCCCGTTCGCACTGTCCAGCCAGAACGCGTGGGCCGAGTCCTTGTAGAGGCCGTCGAACACGGCCTCTGCCGGTACGTCCAGCGCGATCCGCCGGTGCAGCATCGTGGCCGCCGGCTTCGTGCGGGCACGCACGACCGGCCGCTCCCGGCGGGGCGCACCGAGGAAGTTCGCGAGCAGCCGGTGGCCGTGCTCGGTGCGGATCGACTCGGGGTGGAACTGGACGCCCCACTGCGGGCGGTGCCGGTGCCGTACGGCCATGAGCACGCCGTCCGCGGTGGTCGCGATCGGCTCGAGGTCCGCGGGCAGCCGGGTGACGGCGAGCGAGTGGTAGCGCACGGCGTCGAACGGCGACGGCAGGCCGGCGAGGATGTCCTGCTGGCGGTGGTGCACGGGCGAGACCTGGCCGTGCCGGACCTCCTGGGCCTGCCCGACCGCGCCGCCGTGCACGTGGCAGATGCCCTGGTGGCCGAGGCAGACGCCGAGCAGCGGGATGCCGGCGGCGCGGATCACCTCGGCGCAGACGCCGAAGTCCCGCACCCGTTCGGGGCGGCCGGGGCCCGGCGAGATGATGACGTTGTCGAACCGGTCGAGCTCACCCACCGTCCAGCCGGGCTCGTCGTTGCGGATGACCGCGGGCGCCACGCCGGTGACCGAGCCGACGTGGTGGACCAGGTTATAGGTGAACGAGTCATAGTTGTCGATGATCAGCGTGCGCATCCGCCACCTCGCGAAGGAACCGCCCGAGCCTGACCGATGGGCCCGGACGGCGCAAGGAGCGCTGAGTCACGCGGGTGGTGGGGACTGGCCGGCAGCGAGGGCCAACGCGCCGCTGCCGGCCAGGGGTCTGGGCGCGCTTCCCATGGTGTGGAACGGAGTTCACCTGGTCAACGCGGCTCGACCGGTGCTCGACGCGAACGACGCGCGGCGACGAGGAACATCGGTACGGCCATGAACAGGCGCCCGGTGCGGGCCCGCTCGACCTGCTCGGCGAGCCACTCCTCGTGCCCGGCGGCGATCATGGCGAGCATCGGCAGCATGGAGTCGTCGGTGAACACGCCGGTGTACACCTCGACCGTCGGGTCGGTGAAGCCGGCGTCGAGCAGGAGGTTGCGGTATTTCCGCGCGGCCTGCGGCACGGCGATCGTGTCGGCCTTGGCGCGGACGAGCCGCCGGGTGGTCTCGGGGTCGTCGGAGTCGATGACGATGACGTCCCAGTCCTGGCCGAGGAGGACGATCCGGCCTCCGTCGCCCAGCACCCTGCGCGCCTCGCGGAGGGCCCTCGGCGGGTCGTCGAGTGCGTGGAGGACCTTGTCGGCCCGGTAGCCGTGCGCCTCCCCGGTGCCGAGCGGCAGCTCATAGGCGCTTGCGACGTGGAGCTCGGCGTCCCAGCGCGTCCTCGCGGCGGCGATCATGTCCGGGTCGAGGTCGACCCCGATCGCGCGGGCGCCTCGCGCGCCCAGCTCGTGGACGGCGCGCCCGCCGCCGCAGCCGACGTCGACGACGGTTCGGCCCTCGACCGGGCCCAGGAGCTCGTAGGAGCGCGCCCGGAGCTCGACGGATCCGGGCAGCGAGTCAAGGGCATCGAGCATGTTCAGCAAGGTGGACATACCGGCCATGGTGCGACTTAATGTTGACATGAAGTCAAGCCCGCTGACGATCGGCCAGGTGGCGGCCCACTTCGACCTGCCGACCCGCGTCCTGCGCCACTGGGAGTCCGAGGGCCTGCTGTCCCCGGCCCGCGTCGCCGGCGCCCGCCGCCGCTACACCCGCGACGACCTGTACCGGGTGGCGTCGATCCTCCGCGCGAAACAGGCGGGCTTCCCGCTGTCGGACATCCGGGAGATGCTGACCGCCGGGAGTCCTCCCGAGCGCCAGCGGGTGCTGCACCGCCACCACGCGGAGCTCCGGTCCCGGATGGCGAACCTCCAGGCGGCGATGGCACTGCTGGAAGGCGCGATCTCGTGCACCCACGAGGACTTCGCGACCTGCCCGCGTTACCAGGCCCAGCTGGAGGAGATGGTCGGATCTGTCAGTGTCCCCCGCCGGGAGTCTGTTGCTTGAGTCGGCGAGTCCAGGTTTCTGCTGGCAAGGCGCCGGTTCGTCCTCGTACCGGGTTGTACTCGGGCGGACCGGCAACGCCGCCGGCAGGAACCGTAGCCCGATTATGTGGGTCGGATGGTGACGGGGCGGCGTTGAGCGGTGGGCACCTGGCAGAACGGGGGGCGCGGTGTAGAGCTGGCCGTGTTCCGGGCCTGGTGGGTCGAGGCTGAGAACGGCCCGCAAGGCCCATACGGCCCGTTGGGTTGGTTGGTTTGTGCCCACCACCAGGCCACCCATTCCGGGCGAACACGTCCGCCTTGTCGTGCAACGGCATCGGCGAGCGGATGGACGTCGCCGCGGACACGGTGCGCAAACGCCTCCTCGAACGCGGAGTGACGATGCGCGATACTCACGGACGTCCGCGCGTCGCAGCTGGCGGTGCTCGATGACCCGCGCCAAGCCCCAGCCACTCATCCGCCCGCCAACCAGGCTGCGGTCGTCCAGTCCGTCACTGTCATCATGGCATCGTTGTCGGCCTGACATTCCTGTTCGGGTAACGTGCTCAATCTCGCGCTTCATCTGGGCGGCTGATGGACGATCAAGAGCGCTGGACCGACGAGATCTTCCACCTCTTCCACGCCCGGAGCCCAATGCTGGCCGGATAGACGTCGGCAGAGCCGACGGACCTCAGCCTCGTAGGAGCTGTCGGACCTGGTGGGCGAACACATCCCAGGGCGCAGCCGTGTTGATGACCGTCGGCGGTTCGCTCGACATATCGAGGAAGAACACCCCAGTCCGTTCCTTCTGGACCGGGAAGGCCCACGTGCCGCCGGGCAGCGATGGCTGCGGTCCCCGAGCCACCTCGATGAGGCCAGCCAGATCGCCCTTGAGCACCTCGATCGGCTCCAGCGTTCCGGCCTCGGCCCAGTCGAGCCGTGGCGTGCGCATCTCGACACGGCCCGCGTCGCCAGTCGCGGCGGCAAACACGATCACGTCTGACCTGGCCACCCACTCTGATAGTTGATCGTTGGTCGGCGGCGGAAGTTTGGCCGGAAGGCCGGCGAGAACACGGTCGAACCACTGCGGCGCGAACTCATGGTCATGGACTCCGACGTGGCCGAGGAGCGTTGGTGTGTCACCGGTATCCCTCAGGACGAAGATGCCACCGGATCGGGCCTTCCGGTCGCTCGGCGCATCCGAGGCCTCGGCGAGAAAATAGGGAGACTCCGGCTTGGTGATCGCGAGCTTTCCCGGCTCGACGTCGCCCTTCAGGGTGGACTCGACCTCGATCGTCGCGGTCTGCGGGTCGAACGTTTGCGCGTTGGTGGCGTTGATGGACGGTTCAACGTCGATGACCGAGCCCGTCACAATCAGATCGGCGTCCGCAACCAGCTCCTTGATTGGTTCGGCCGGGTCAGTCGCCTCGTCGCGGCCGTGGCCCGGCCGCTCATCGGTAGTGGTTTCGGGCCGCATCGGCTGCTCCTTCTGATCTGCTGAACAGGAACCGGCCGCCATCGCCACCAGGATCGCGATCACGGCCCCTGCCCGCTTCACTAATCCCAGTCCTTCACGTAGCGAACCTTGTAAAACTCCTCAGAGAAGTCGTCGACGCTCATGACGATCCTTCCGTCGGGATATGCCTCCCCACCGGCCTCCTCGACTCCGTTGATGATGTCGGAGCTGTTCGAGGCGTGCGGATTCATCATCTCGACATATTGCACGCCGTCGCGCTCGTACACGTTGGTCACGATCAGCGCGTGTCCCCCGTCGATACCGATCCTCCCGTTCACGCTCGCGGTGACCGGTCGCCCGTCGTCGAGAGCTTCTTTCATCTCGTCGTACGAGTCACCCGGTGACTTGTTGTCCCCGAAGAACAAGTCATTGCTGGAGTCGGGGTCGAAGTTCCCGGTGTCGGCGCCGAAGAGGTCCTCGTACGCATGATCGGCGTACCCACCCTCGATCTCGTCGTAGGTGCCGCCTTCGCGCTCGGCGTACGCCGTTTCGATGACTGCCACCCACTTGCCCTGGTCCGCGCCCTGGTCCAGCAGCGCATCGTCGCTGACCGTGACGTCGCCATCCTGGAAGTGGACGCTGTAGGTGCCATCGCCGTTGTCGGTGATGAGGTCCTTGATCTTCTCAGGGTCGGTAAGTGCCGTTGAGCCCAGCGCCGCCAACAACCAGCAGTCGCCGAAGTCGCCCTGATCGATGTCCTCAATTCTCGGCTCCCCGTTGGGATAGAGCGGGTCATCCGAGCGGTCCTCGGTACCGTGATCGGATGGCGGGCCCTCCGGGTTCAGGTCGCCTTCGGACAGACCCTCAAAGGCGTTGCTGATCGCTGCGGCGGCCTCGGCGTCCTCTGCCGCCATGCCGGCGAGGTTCTGCTTGATCGACGCCTCGTACTGGCGCGCCTTCTCGTCCAGGGCATGTTGCGCCGCCACCACCTGCTCAGCGTCGGCGTCGCCTCGGACGTACAGCAACGCCGACGGGGCGGTCACCGAGCCGTCTTCGGTCACCGTGAAGTCTTCTGACTCCGCCTGCATGATGCCCTTGCGCGCGAGCAATTGATATCCCTCAATGCCGTCCGCGCCCGCGTCGGCGGCGTCGGCGGCGTCCGAATGCGCGTCGGAGATCGTGCGGACCTGCTGCTCGGCCCGACCCATGGACTCAGCAGCTGCCGTTGCGGCGTCGCCGAACCAACTGGTCGACAGGTCGCCCAGCACCCGGGCCGCGATCCGGTTCCCCTCCTGCAGCAGCTTGCCGTTGGCGCGGAACTCCTCAGCCTGAGCCCGCAGCGCACCCACATCGCCTTCCAACGCCTGCGTCTTGCCGATCGTCATCGTCACACCACCACGTTCGAGCCGGCGCCGCGTATCACGGACTCGTTGCTCGCGTCGACCTGCTCGTACCGCGCGGCTCCGCCGGCCGCGGCGTCCGACCACGCCCGCCACGACTTGGCGACTCCCGAGAACGCCTCACCCGACGCTTCGCTCGCTGACTCGCAGGCACGAACCACCGCGAACCCGGCCATGCCGGAACTCACCCCTCCGGCTGCGTCCGACTTCCGCCCAGACCCAAGCTGTCGACAGCAACCTTCGACCGACGCGGCCGCGCTCCGCAATTGACCAGACTCCACCTGAAAAGCGTTCGGCATCGCCTCTCCAAGCCTTGCTCGTCGACCGACTCACATTGCCGCCAAGGCTATCGCGAACAACCAACCAAGCTGGTGAAAACGGCCAAGAACGGCCGCTATGCTGACCGTGTGTCTGATGCCATCCACTCGAGTCTGGCCGACATCCAGGCGGCCCTCACCGCGTCGCGCTCGGCCGAGTCGGCCGACGGCACCGTCCGCGCCGAGGCGAGCGCGAAACGGCAAGTCGCCCTCCAGCTTTCTCCCGCCGCGATGAAGATGAGGCCAGACGACCTCGCCGCCATGATCCTCACTACTCAGCGACAAGCCCAGAGCAAGGCCGAAGCGGTGATCACGGAGAGGCTCGACACCTTCCGCTCCGACCCCCGCGTGGCCGTCGCACTCGACAACCTGCGCGACACCCAAGCCAGTCCCGCACCGCCGCCCCGCCCAACTACCGATCCGGACGACGAAGATGGCGACGCGGACTTCATCGACTCCGTCTACAAAAGTGATCGTGGCTGGTAGGGGTCGGTGAAGGCGGGTGCGACCACCGGTTGATCATGAACGGTCTACCGCCACCCGAACGGCCGCGTCACCGTCGTACCCCAACACGGCACCATCAAGCGCGGCACCCTCGCATCCATCATCCGCCAGGCTGGACTCACCACAGCCGAGGTCCCAGGACCTGCCCCACTGACCCCCAACTGTGGGAACAGTCCCTGACCGAACGACTGCGCATCTCGCCGCGCTCCGCTGCGCCTGCCCTGGACGCGCTTCTACGCGAGCGCCAGACCGCCTGATCCGGGAGCATGCTCCCATCCCGCTCCCAAAATCGGACATCGAAAGTCACGGCCCACTCACTGATGCACGTGAGTGGGCCGTGACCTGCTGTTGTGGGTGTGGAGCTTGGGGGAGCTTACTACAACACAAAACCCCAGGTAGAAGCCCTGGAGACTCTGCTTCAGCAGCTACCCGACCCCACTGCACCGGCTTCACCGCCCGTCGACCGACCCAAACTCAAACTCCGACGGGCACGGCAACTCGACGCCGAGCAGGTCCAGGAACTCATCGTCGGCTACCAGGCCGGAGCGACGGTGTACGAGCTGGGTGCCCGGTTCGGCATCGAACGGCGGACAGTCAGCAACATCCTCAAACGACACGACGTACCGATGCGCCGTCGCGGACTCTCCCCCAAGCAGGTCGACGACGCCATCCACCTCTACAACCTCGGATGGTCACTGGCGCGAGTCGGCCAACACCTGGGCGTCGACCACACCACCGTGCTGACCAAACTGCGGGAACGCGGCATCCCCACCCGCGACGCACACGGACAACCACGACCTTGAAGGGACCACTCGCTGCCGCCATGTCAGAACCAGCGGGTTACCGGTCTTGCGCCAACGCGCTTCTCGGAGTCGCTGGTCGCGTGTTCACGCCGACACGCTGACAAATAGCCGCTAAAGGGTGGGACCTCGGAGGCCCTCGTTGACCACCTCCACACAGGTCCCGCTGGGGCAACAGTCGAGAGCCCCAGACCGAGCTGCCGCACTCGGTGCTGATGTTGCCGTGGACGGCCAGTCGCTATTTCTCGCCGCTACTGGGTGAGCAGACTTGCAGGGTTTCGAGCCGAATCATGGCCGCTTGTTTTGAGACGTTGAAGATTTCGGCCATTGCTGCCATGAGCGTATCCGCGGCTGCGGTGCCAGCTGAGACGGTGGTCAAACCGAGGTTGGTCATTTGTTGAAACGCGAGACGTTTGAATGGACGGTCTGGCATCAGAAGCGCGGCCATGCCGCGATTGGCCTGAATCTCACGCCAGTCTCGTCGCCGTCGGGCCTGGCTGGCGTCCTGCGTGCTCACGGGCACGACGTCGCGATGTAGGCAGCGCATCAAGCCTGCGCGCTCGCCGGGTGCGTTGGAACCAACCTGAGCGCCAGCGAGTTGAGCCATTTCGGGATCGAATAGATACCGATGCAGCAGAATATGCGTAGCTTCGTGAGCCATAGTGGCGCGCCAACGACCGACGGCGCCGAGATTCGTAACGTCCGCTTCGGCCGACTCGGTCAGCTTGCTGTTGATGGAGACCACTGGCCGTCGACCCGCTTGAAACTGCGTGAGCCCCAGAACGTCGTCAGGCAATTCGGCGTACTGATCGAGTTCGGCCTTAAGATGACCCTCGATGAAACGCTCGAGGTCCGTGACCGGTTCGGCGAGCGACGGCATTAGACTGGCGCGACGGAGTTCATCCTCCGCGATGCGCTCAATCTCGTCCGGCTCGTACCAGATTCGTTGATCGCCTTCAGGCCCCTGGTACCACTGCATGCCGTTACTCGCCTGTGCCCTGGTCGCGCTTGTCGATGATCTTCTCGGCTTGCTCGAGCAGGTGCTTCAAGTCCTGCTCGCCAAGGCCGGCGCCGGAGACTCGGCGGAACAGCACCCCGGCCGTGGGGTTTGACTTCATGTAGCGCTCCGCGCCTTCGCCGACCCGACCGGCCGCAGCGAGCAGGAGATCGGAATCGAGGTCGAGTTCGGAGGCGAGCTGCATCACGACGGCTTCGGATGGAACGCGTCGGTCGTGCTCAATGTCGTTCAAGTACGACGGCGCGCGCTCGATGCGGCGAGCAAGCTCGCGCAGGGACAGCCCAGCAGCCACACGGGCGTCCCGTATTCGCTGGCCGAGTGTTGGGCGTGAGGGTGTGTTTGGCATGTCCGCTCACGAGCGTACATGTCGGCGTGTCGAAAGACCCATCCGCGCCACGGTGCTACTCTGTACGCATGTTCGCGAACACGCGGGCAAGCGAACGCGGCGTAGCCGCAGGCCACATAGGAGGCCGAGATGAACGAAGCAGCGAGCGTCGAGATCGAGGGCACGGCGGACAAGACGGGGTTCGCCATCGTCGTCAACGGCGAGTTGGCCGTGATCCCTCACGAAGAGGTGTCGTGGACCGAGGTGGTCGCCATCGCCTTCCCGGTGTGGCCGTCCCCGGACACCACGTTCACGGTGACCTACCGCAAGGCGAAGGGTCCGAAGCACGAGGGCATCCTGGTCGAGGGTGGCGTCGTTGAAGTCAAGAAGCAGGGAACGATTTTCGATGTCACACCCACTGGTAAGTCATAGTTCGGATCTCGCGCGCTTGCGCGACGAGGGTTTCGACCTCGAAATCCGGTCGAACTATCTGCTGGTCAAGCATGTGCCGTACGTGACGTCCACGCGGGAGGTCGCGTATGGCGTGATCATCTCCGAGCTATCCACGAGCGGCTCGAGCACGATCAGACCTAGTGATCATGTTGTCTCGTTCGCTGGAGGGATTCCGTGCGACCAGCACGGCTCGCCACTGACAAAGATCATCAACAGCACCGGCGCGATCCGCGTCGCCGAGGGTCTTGTCGCAGATTGCACGTTCTCGAGCAAGCCGCCTGTGGGCTACTACGCCGACTACCACGCCAAGATCGCTTCGTACGTGAATATGGTGTCCGGGCCGGCGCAGGTCATCGATCCCGCGGCGACAGCTCGGACCTTTCCCGTCGTGCAGGTGGCCGAGCAGGACTCGGTGTTCCGCTACCTGGACTCAGCGTCCAGCCGCGCCAGGATCAGCTCGATCACCGACAAGTTGGCCCTGCCCAAGGTCGCCCTTGTCGGCCTTGGTGGGACGGGCTCGTTCATCCTGGACTTGATCGTCAAGACGCCGATCCACGAGATCCACGTCTACGACCGCGACATCCTGTACGCCCACAATGCGTTCCGGGCACCGGGCGCGGCCTCGGTCGAGGAACTCGACGCCGTGCCGACCAAGGTGGAGCACTACCAGCGGATGTACGAGGTGATGCGACGGGGCATCGTTCCGCACCCGGTCCATGTCGTCGGGTCGAACATCGATGAGCTGCGAGCGATGACCTTCGTCTTCTTGGCCATGGACTCCGGCCCTGCCAAGAAGTTCATCGTGACGAAGTTGGAGGAATTCGGGATCCCGTTCATCGACGCGGGCATGGGCGTCTACCGGGTCGGCGAGTCACTCGGGGGCATTCTGCGGGTCACAGCGAGCACACCCGACCACCGCACCCATGTGTGGGACCACCAGCGGATACCGTTCGGCGACGAGGAAGACGACGAGTACGACCGCAACATCCAGACCGCTGATCTGAACATGCTCAACGCAGTCCTGGCCGTGATCAAGTGGAAGAAGCTGTACGGCTTCTACCTCGATCAGGAGCACGAGATGTTCACGACCTACACCATCGGCGGCAACCAGTTGCTGAATGACGACCAAACACCATGAGGCGCACTTCGATCACCCACGAGTTCGTGGAGTACATCCCCGGCAAGCTCGCCGAGGCGGTGCTCTACATCTCGATCACGTACCGCACCGCCGTGCACCAGTGCGTCTGTGGGTGCGGCAACAAGGTCATCACACCAATCGGTCCGGCCGACTGGCAGCTGTTCTACGACGGCGAGACCGTGTCGCTGACCCCATCAATCGGTAACTGGGACTTCCCCTGTCGATCGCACTACTGGATCAGGTCGAACCAGGTGCGATGGTCCAGTGACTGGACCGACGAGCGGATCGCGGCTGGCCAGGCACGCGACAATCGGGAGCGGGAGCGGTACTTCGCCAGCCGCGAGGCTGTCGAACATGAACCAGAAGCCGCGGAAACCACGAACGGAGATCGGCGCCGCCCCCTTGCGTGGCTTCGGCGACGGTCTCGAAGTTAACCGTGCCCAGTTGCGCCGTTCGGGCCGCCAAGTGGCTACTCGAAGCACCGGTGGGCCGCCGGGTTCGAGGGCAAGGCCGTTGGCTGGCTGCCGCAAGCTCAGATGTCGTCGATCGCCCCGCCGACGTGGACCGGAGGACTGAGCCCAGACTGCTCGCGCTGGCGTTATGTGCAGCACCCAGCTACACTGAATCATATCAACCGATCATGATTCAGTCCTGTGAAGGGTGGCTACGATGACAACGGGTGTCGGTGTGCGCCTTGAGCGCGCCCGCATTGCTGCGGGCCTCAGTCAGCGCGCCCTTGCGGACGCGACCGGCATCTCGCAGCCCACCTTGTCGCGGATCATCTCCGGGGATAGAGCGGCGAAGATGCCGGAGGTGGTAGCGATCGCGTGGGCAACTGGACATACGGTCGCCCAACTCACCGAAGCTGGGACGGTGGCCGACCGAGTGCAGTGCGCGGCCCGCGCCACCAACGACTCCGATATGGACCGCATGCGTGAAGCGCTGCTGCACTTCCTGGAACTGGACAACTACCTGGACGACCAGGCCATCCCCGCCACGGTCTGATGTGGATAGATGATCTTGAGCGCTGAGACTGAAGGTCGTACCGCCGCCGCGCGGTTCCGCCAAGAGCACCACCTGGGCTTGCAGCCGTTAGGTGACCTTGTGGCGGTCATCGAGCAGACGACCCGGATCGACGTGGCCGTACTCGACGTCGGCCCGGATGAACACGGCCTGACGATGCGGGACCCTGCGCGCGGCGCCGTGTTCATCGGCGTCGCGCGCACCCCGAACCCGATGCGACAACGCAGCACGCTTGCCCACGAACTTGGCCACGTGCTGTTCGAGGACTGGACAGACGACGGTACGAGCAACTTGAGCGAACGCAGCCCCGCGGAGATTCGAGCTGATGCCTTCGCGCGGCACCTGCTCGTACCGGTCGAGGGCTTGCGCGAGTTCCTCGGAGATCGAGAGTTCGCGACCCAACCCACCCTCTCTGCGGTCGTTCAGCGATTCCTGGTATCACCCCAGATTGCTGCCATCGCGCTGCACCAAGCCAATTACATCGATGACGACACAAAGCAGGATTGGATGGCGCTTACCGCGCCACAACTGGCTGTCCGGTTCGGATGGAGCGATCAGTACCGCGCATTGCAGGCCGACTCCGATCAGCGGAGGGCACCACAACAGTTGCTCGCTCGCGCGATCAAGGGCTACGCGGAGGCGGTGCTGCCTGCGCAAGCCATCGCCACCTTGCGCGGCATTACACTAGAGGCCGCCGAGGCGGACCTGCGTGAGGCAGGTGTTGTGCCCGCAGAGGCGGCAATCGCGTGGGCGGCCCCCGCCGAACTGCCCGACGTCTACGTAGATCTGGCGGCTCTAGAAGAGGATCTCAACGCGCCAGATGACAACGGCCAGGTTATGGCGGTAGAGAGCGACTCGGGATGAGCCACCGGCCGATCATCGACGCCGGCCCCGGCCTGAATTTCCTCTCTATCAACAAAGAGCGCCTCCTCATCGAGGTCCTGGGTCCGCTCAGCACCCCGGAGACCGTGCAAGACGAGGTGCTCCGCAAGGCCCGACAGGATGGGCGCTTCCGCTCCGCCGCAGCGGTCTGGCAAAAGCTGACACCCAAGTGGGTACAGATACTCTCCGATGACCAGACACCCGAACTCGCAGCGGTCGTCCACCGGATCACCCAACTACCCATGGAAGAAAGGCTGAAACACCCGAAAGATCTGGGCGAGACGATGGTCATCGCGCACGCGGTCGTCGCTGCCGAATCGGGCGAGACGGTGACCGTGCTCATCGATGACGGGTCAGGAGCACGGATCGCCACCTCGGAGATCAACCGACTCAGACGGCTCCGGACCAGCGGTCACGCTGTGGGGTCGATCAGACTAGTGAGCACGCTGACAATCCTGGAGCGCGCGGCAGGCGGACAGCACATTCCAGACAAGGCCACGATGCGCAGCATCTACGACCGGCTGCGCGGTCTCGATGACGGCCTACCGCCGATCGAGATCACCAACCTCCTGGCATCTGTCCACTGGTCCTGACACGTTGCGGCATGCCCCTGATGACGGCACGCGTCGAAAGCCGGTTCACCATCGCCGCGTTGACCCAATGACGTGAACCTGGCCGTTCAACGGACGTGTGGAGTCGCGGTCGACGCTCAGCGTTGCTCGACTCGCCGCCATGAACAATATCGGTGCGTCCTCATATCCCGCTGCCAACGACCGGTTGCTCGGCGGAGCGCCTCCGGACGGCCAGGCAGTGATCTATCTCCGGGTCTCGTCGACACGGCAGGTCGAGCGGGATCACGACCAGGAAGGGATCTCGATTCCTGCGCAACGCACGGCCTGCCAACGCAAGGCTGAGCAACTCGGCCTGACGATTGTGGACGAGTACGTCGAACCAGGCCGGTCGGCACTGGAGATGTCCAAGCGTGCCGCGTTCCAGCGGATGCTCGCCCGCATCCGCGACACCGACGACATCGCCCATGTGATCGTCTACAAGCTTTCTCGGTTAGCCCGGAACCGGATCGACGACGCGATCGTCATGACGGATCTACGTAGGCAGAGCGTCACGTTGATCTCCGCCACCGAGTCGGTCGACGACACCCCGGTCGGCCAACTCATGCACGGCATCCTCGCGACCTTCAACGAATACCAGTCCCGAGAATCCGGTGCCGACATCGCCTACAAGATGGGACAGAAGGCCCGCAACGGCGGCACCATCGGCCGCGCCCGACTCGGCTACCTCAACCACATCGACCGCAACGACGGCCGTGACATCCGCACGATCGTCGTCGACCCCGAGCGCGGGCCTCTGGTCCGGCTCGGTTTCGAACTTGTAGCCGCCGACAATCTCACCCTCAACCAACTTTCCGAGCAGCTCTACCAGCGAGGTCTACGCACCCGTCCGACCACCCGGAACCCGGCACAGCGGGTGTCAATCAGCAAACTGGCCCGGATGCTGCGCGACCGCTACTACCTCGGCTACGTCACCTACCGGGACGAAGAGTTCCCTGGCCGACACGAACCGCTCGTCGACCCGCACCTGTTCGACGGCGTCCAAGCCGTCCTCGACGCTCGCACCACCTCCGGAGAGCGGCGGCGGGTACACCACCACTACCTCAAAGGCATCCTGTACTGCGGACGCTGCCACCAGGCAGGCAACAGCGGACGGCTGATCATCCAGCACACTGTCACCCGCCGCCGCGACGCATACACCTACTTCTTCTGCCGCAACCGACAGCAAGGCACCTGCCCAGCCCCATACGCGAACGTCTCTGTCGCCGAACACGCTGTCGAGCGCTACTACGTGACCGTAAGCCAACAGCGGATCACCGACGCTCTGGCGAGACTGACCGCGGCCGACACCGCTGGTTGGACTCGTGACCCGGTCCAGGTCTACCGGGGCTGCACCGACGACCAGCGCCAGCTACTCAACCACGCGCTCTTCCGCCAGCTCTACCTCGCCGACGACCGCATCACCAACCACGAACTGTGGCCGACGACGCCCTGACTTGAACAACACGAGCCCAACAGGCTCACACCGTTGCGGGACTAAAACACGAAAACAGGCCCTGAACAGCGAAAACCCTCTCGCTCATGTTCGAGCGAGAGGGTTACTCTGCGTACAAAACCGCATGTCAGAACGTAAAACTCGAATCCTCGGTGGACCTAACGTTAATCCATAAGAACCAGAAAGTGCTGGTAGACGGGCCGGAGGTCTCCATCCGGCCGGTACGCACGCGGTCGTAGCCCGGAGAGCGCGTCCGTTGGTCGTCCAGTGGGGCACGTGGAGCTGGCCAGCCAAGACGCGCACCTTGGCCCGGTTAACATGGGGGCGGCGGGCGATCTGCCCGTCGACCCCCGACCGGAGCGAGCGGCTTACGTATGGAGTTTCAGCAGATCGGCATCAGCCATCCGGCGGTGAAGGATGTTCTGGCTATCCAGAACAACACCGCCCCGAACCGCTTCGGGCTGTTCGTCGCGGAGGGGCTGTGGGCCGCGCGGGTCGCGCTGGACACCGACCTGCGGGTGGACACGTTCTACTGGTGCCCCGAACTGGTGCACTCTGACGAGGCCAAGAAGCGCGGGCACGAGCTGTCCGAACGCGCGCGGCGCACGTTCGAGGTCTCGGCGAAGACAATGACGCGCATGGCCGAGCGCGGCAACCCCGATGGGCTCCTGGCCACGGTCGAGATGCCGACCTGGCAGCCGGACGAGATCGAGCTACCGACCTCGGCGCTGGTGCTGGTCACCGATGGGGTGGAGATCCCTGGCAACCTGGGCACACTGATCCGCACGCTAGACGCCTGCCGCGCCGACCTGCTGATCATGACCAACCGACGCACCCGCATGTCGCACCCGAAGGTGCTGCGCGGCAGCCAGGGCATGTCGGTGCGGGTGCCGCACATCGAGTTCGAGGAGACTAGCGCCGCGATCGGCTGGCTGAAATCCCGCCGGTTCACGGTCTATCTCGCCGACACCGACGAGAGCGTGAATTACCGCGCCCTGGACTACTCCGGGCGTACCGCGCTGGTCGTGGGCAGTGAACGGTACGGCATCACCAAGCCGTGGTATCAGCACGGCTTCAGCCGCGTCGGCGTGCCGATGCTCGGCTATGCCGACAGCCTCAACGTGTCAGTGTCGGCCTCCGTGCTGCTCTACGAGGCCCGCGCACACAAGGACGGTTGGTAGAAACTCAGCCGACAGGCGAGCCCAGGTCGAACCGCTGCGGCACCGTGGGGTAGGTCTCGGCGAAGAACCGCAGGAACTCGTCCATGTCGAACGGCAGGAAGTCGCAGGGATCTTCCTTGCAGTACAGCTTGCCGCCGCAGATGCCGACGTTGGGACAGTTGCCGCACTGGTGATCTTGGAACGGGTTGTGTCCGTCGATGTCAGCGAAGATCTCCCGCAGGCGGCCCACGTCGCCGAGCAGGTCGTCGGTAGAACCTCTCGGATCGGTCATCGCGTCACACAACGCCAATCTGCCGTC